>NZ_DDOP01000037.1:0-144434 GCF_002341725.1 Bradyrhizobium sp. UBA2491 | reverse complement strand
CGCGGCTTCTCCGTTCGATCAGCGCCGTCTCTGGAATACTGGATCGCCGGGCTAAAACATCGAGCCGGGCGATGACAGCGAGGTTGTGGCGAGAAAAGCGCGAGGACGTGAACCGGCCCCGCTTGATGCGGTCGGGCAGCGGTCCCATTTCTCCCCGGAAGCGCATTCCGGGTCCGCATGCATGCTCCGACGCGTCGCCATCCGCCTCGCTCTTGCCGCGCTAACCGTTGCCGTCGTGGGCACGGCTGCCGCGCGGCAGCGGCACCAGACCAACCCGGTGCCGTTCGCGCACACGCCCTGTAGCGTGCTCGATAACGGGCCGTGCATCCCGTCCTATTGCAGCGTGCTCAATCACGGGCCGTGCCTTCCCGAGATCGATTATCCGTACGGTGAAAATCTCCAGCTCACGATCCTGACCGTGCCGCCGCAAGATCAGGCGGAGAAGTACCGCAAGCCGGACCATGATCTCGATACCATCGGCGATCTGTTCGCCGCGCTGCGCGCCTGCTGGTCGCCGCCGCCACCTGACGATGCGCGCGAGGGCATGCAGATGTCGGTGCGCTTCAGCTTCAAGCGGTCGGGCGAGATGATCGGCGCGCCGCGGCTGACATTTTCAACGCGAGGCATCCCGGCCGATACCCGCACGACCTACCTCAACGCCATCAATGCCTCGCTCGACGCCTGCCTGCCGCTCAAATTCACCGGTGGGCTCGGCGGCGCGCTGGCCGGCCGGCCGATCATGATCCGCTATGTCGACAATCGCGAATTGGCCAAGCCGGCCGGCGATCCGTCCAAGCCTGCCGGCAATCCGTGATCCCACACCCGGCGTGACGCATTGCGCACCGACCGGCGAAGATGTTACGCGAGGATATCAATCTATCAGGGAGGAACATCGTGGGACTGCTCGTCATGATCCTGGGTCTCGTGCTGTTCCTCGGCGTCCATGTGCTGACCAGCCTGCGCGAGTTGCGCGCAAGCCTGGTGAACGCGATGGGCGAGGGCGCCTACAAGGGCGTCTATTCGCTGGTCTCCGCGGCGGGGCTCGCGCTGATCGTCTGGGGCTTTGCGCATTATCGCGCGACCGGGTGGATCGACGTCTGGACGCCGCCGACCGCCTTCAGGCACATCACGGTGGCGCTGATGCTGCCTGCCGTCATCCTCGTCGTTGCCTCCTACATCCGCGGCCGCATCTACACCACGCTGAAGCATCCGATGCTGGCCGGCGTGAAGCTGTGGGCGTTCGCGCATCTGCTCGCCAACGGCGACCTCGGCTCGATCATCCTGTTCGGCTCGTTTCTCGGCTGGGCGGTCTATGACCGCATCTCGCTGAAGCGCCGTGCGGATGCCGGCGCGCCGCCGATCCCGGTCGGCGGAGTCACCAACGACCTGATCGCGGTCGCGGTCGGTATCATCGCTTATCTGGCGCTGGCGTTTGCGTTCCACCCGGTCGTGATCGGCGTGCCTGTCATGGGAGCCTGACTATGTCTGTTCAATCCGCCATCAAGCGCAAGACCGCGCCCGATCTCCGCGCCCGCAAGAACGGCGATCCGATCGTGATGCTGACGTCGTATCACGCGCACACCGCGGCGCTGCTCGACAAGCACTGCGACGCCATTCTGGTCGGCGACTCCCTCGGTAACGTCATGCATGGTTTCGAGACCACGGTGCCGGTCACGCTCGACATGATGATCCTGCAAGGACGCGCGGTGATGCGCGGCTCGCAGCAGGCGCTGGTCGTGGTCGACATGCCGTTCGGCTCTTATGAGGGCTCGAAGGAGCAGGCGTTCCAGTCCGCGGTGCGGATCATGAAGGAAACGCTGTGCGGCGCGGTCAAGCTCGAAGGCGGCGTGCGGATGGCCGAGACGGTGGCGTTCCTGTCCGAGCGCGGCATTCCCGTGATGGGGCATATCGGATTGACGCCGCAGTCGATCAACACGCTCGGCTCGTTCCGCGCGCAGGGGCGCGAGGAAGCCGATTGGGCGCCGATCGAGAACGACGCCAAGGCGATCGCCGAGGCCGGCGCTTTCTCGATCGTGGTCGAGGCGATCGCCGAGCCGCTGGCGCGCAAGATCACGCAGGCGATCGCGGTGCCGACCATCGGCATCGGCGCCAGCGTCGCCTGCGACGGCCAGGTGCTGGTGCTGGAGGACATGCTCGGCCTGTCGGCGCGTGCGCCGAAATTCGTCCGCCGCTACGGCAATCTCGGTCCCGCGATCGAGGAGGCGGTGTCGGGCTATGCGCGCGACGTGAAGAGCCGCGCCTTCCCGGGGCCGGAGCACGTCTACGGGATGAAGAAGAGCTGAACGAGGCGCGCATGGACTGGTCGCAACACGCACTTCCGCTGATGCGGCTCGAGCCGCGTTTCGGTGACCGGGTCGTGCCGGCGTTCGTGGAGCGGCCAGCCAGCCTGTGGGCGATGATCGCCGATGCGGCTGTGCGAAACGGCGACGGCGAAGCGCTGGTCTGCGGCGAGACACGCCTGACCTGGCACGAGGTCGTCGAGACCTCGGCGCGGGTCGCGGCGGGCTTTGCGAAGCTCGGCCTTTCGCCGGGCGACCGCGTTGCGATCCTGCTCGGCAACCGCATCGAGTTCGTGCTGACGATGTTCGCGGCCGCGCATGCCGGGCTGGTGACGGTGCTGCTGTCGACGCGGCAGCAGAAGCCCGAGATCGCCTATGTGTTGAACGATTGCGGCGCGAAATGTCTGGTCCACGAGGCTACGCTGGCCGATCGGATCCCCGACGCCGCTGATATTCCCGGCCTCGCGCATCGCATCCCGGTCAGCGACGACAGCGCGTCGCAATTCGCCGTGCTGCGCGACAGTGCTGCGGCCGGGACGCCGGCGGAGGTGAGGGAGGAGGACACCGCGATGATCCTCTACACCTCCGGCACCACGGGCCGGCCGAAGGGCGCGATGCTCGCCCATTGCAACATCATTCACTCCTCCGACGTGTTCGTGTCCTGCCTGAAGCTGACCAGCGCCGATCGCTCGATCGCCGCGGTGCCGCTCGCGCATGTCACCGGCGCGGTCGCCAATGTCACGACCATGGCGCGCTGCGCCGGCGCGTTGATCATCATGCCGGAGTTCAAGGCGGCGGCGTATCTGAAGGTCGCCGCGCGCGAGCGTGTCACCTACACGGTGATGGTGCCGGCGATGTACAATCTCTGCCTGATGCAGCCCGATTTCGACAGCTACGATCTGTCCAGCTGGCGGATCGGCGGCTTCGGCGGCGCACCGATGCCGGTCGCGACCATCGAAAAGCTCGACGCCAAGATTCCCGGACTGAAGCTCGCCAATTGCTATGGTGCGACCGAGACCACCTCGCCCTCGACCCTGATGCCGGGCGAGCTCACCGCCGCCCATATCGACAGCGTCGGCCTGCCGTGTCCCGGCGCCGAGATTATCGTGATGGGGGCTGACGGCCGCGAGGTGCCGCGTGGCGAGATCGGCGAGCTCTGGATCCGCAGCGCCTCCGTCATCAAAGGCTATTGGAATAATCCGAAGGCGACCGCGGAGAGCTTCACCGCCGGGTTCTGGCACTCCGGCGATCTCGGCTCGGTCGATGCCGCCAATTTCGTCCGCGTGTTCGATCGCCAGAAGGACATGATCAACCGCGGTGGTCTCAAGATCTATTCCGCCGAGGTCGAGTCCGTGCTGGCGGGCCATCCCGCGGTGGTCGAGAGCGCGATCATCGCCAAGCCATGCCCGGTGCTCGGCGAGCGCGTGCATGCTGTGATCGTGACCCGCGCCGAGGTCGATGCGGACAGCCTGCGCGCGTGGTGCGCCGAGCGCCTCTCGGACTACAAGGTGCCGGAGACCATGGCGCTCACGGCGCAGCCGCTGCCGCGCAACGCCAATGGCAAGGTGATCAAGCGCCAGCTCAGGGAAAGCCTGACCGCAGCCAAGGCGTGAGCCGGGGCAGGCAAACTCCCACCGTTAACGCTTTGATCCGCCTCGCTTTGCCTTGCCTCCGCCACACCGTTAGGGTAACGCCGCCGCGATGTGGGGATCGGGTGTGGGCTGGGCTCCACCGAGATTCGCGGTCCCGAGGGGATGGGATAGCCTTAAGTGTCTGAATTATTTGACGAAGTAGACGAGGAAGTCCGTCGCGATCAGCTCAAGAAGCTGTGGGACAAGTACTCGATCTTGATCATTGCGCTGGCGATCCTGGTGGTCGCGGGCGTCGGCGGCTGGCGCGGCTATCAGTATCTCGAGGCCAACAAGGCCGCCGAGGCCGGTGCGGCGTTCGACCGCGCCGTCGAGCTGTCGGACCAGAACAAGCATGCCGAGGCCGAAGCGGCCTTTGCCGATCTGATCACCAAGGCGCCGTCCGGCTATCGCACCCTGGCGCGGCTGCGCATGGCTGCCGAGGTCGCGACACGCGATCAGCCGGCCGCCGCGAAGCTCTACGACGAGATCGCGGCCGACCGCAGCGTCGGCGCACCCGAGCAGGATCTGGCGCGCATTCGCGCCGCGCAGATCGTGATGGAGACCACCACCTATCCGAACATGCTCCAGCGGCTCGAGGCGACGGCGACATCGAAGGATTCGACGTTCCGCCACTCGGCGCGTGAGTTGCTGGCGCTGTCGGCCTGGCACGCCAACGATGCCACCGCCGCGCGGCAGTGGCTCGACCAGATTGCCAATGACGGCGAAACGCCGCCGAGCCTGCGTTCGCGTGCCGAGGCGCTTCAGGCCTTGCTGCCTCCGGTCGCCAAGAGCTGACGAAGAGCTGATCCTGCGTAACTCGAGTTCAAGTGAGAGATCGACCATGCGCCGCTCGCAACGCCTGATCGCAGCCGCAGTCCTGACAGCGCTTTGCGGTGCGCTGGCCGGTTGCGGCAGCGGCGGCATGGCCAATTTCGATCCGAGCGACATGCTCGATTTCCTCGATACCAAGAAGAAGCTGGCAGGCGATCGCAAGCCGGTGTTCCCCGAAGGCGTGCCCGGCCTCGAGCAGGGCGTGCCGAAGGAATTGTACAAGGGCTCGCAGCAGGAACAGCTCGACCAGCAGAACGCCGCGGCCGCCGCTGCGGCTCAGCCCGCTCCGCCGCCCGAGCCGCCGAAGGGCGCCAAGAGGCACGGCAAGCGGGCCGCGCCGGCTGCCGATCAGGCGGCTGCGCCCGACGCGGCAACCGAGGAGGGCGCGCCCGCTGCGCTGCCGCCGGAGCCGAAGCCGAAGAAGATCGTGCGCCGCCGCACCACCGCGCCGCCACCCGACGACCAGCAGGCGCAGCCTGCGGCGCCGGCCCAGCAGACCCAGACCACGCAACAATCCGGCGGCGGGTTCCCCGCGCCGCTACCGAGCGGTACGTTTAGCCGCTAGGGCTGGACTGCGAGGCCGTCTCGCCGCCTCATGGTTCGAGACAGGCGGCGCTGCCGCGCTCCGCACCTCGTCCCGAGAAGGCGCGAAGCGCCGTCTCGCAGGATGCGGCCACCGAACGAGAAGAGGCACGGGCTACCCGAAGCTCATTGACTCCAGCTTCATAAATTGCGCTTGGATAGTTCATGTCTTTCACGATTGCCATTATCGGCCGGCCCAATGTCGGAAAGTCGACGCTGTTCAATCGGCTGGTCGGCCAGAAGCTCGCGCTGGTCGACGACGAGCCGGGCGTGACGCGGGACCGCCGCGAAGGCCAGGCCAAGCTCTACGATCTCGATTTCACCATCATCGACACTGCGGGGCTCGACGAGGGCGCCAAGGGATCGCTGACGGCGCGGATGCAGGAGCAGACCGAGACCGCGATCGAGCTCGCCGACGCCCTGATGTTCGTGATCGACGCCCGCGTCGGCCTGACGCCGACCGATCGCGCCTTTGCCGACTTCGCCCGCAAGGCCAACAAGCCGGTGGTGCTGGTCGCCAACAAGGCTGAGGGCAAGCATGGCGAAATCGGCGCGATGGAATCCTACGCGCTCGGGCTTGGCGATCCCGTCCAGATCTCGGCCGAGCATGGCGAGGGTATGGGCGATCTCCACGAGGCGCTGAGCGCGCTGATGCCGGAGACATCAGAGGCGGACGACGATGATATTGCTGACGACGAGGACATTTCGGAAGAGGAGGCTGCGCAGCGTCCGATCCGGGTTGCGATCGTCGGCCGGCCCAATGCCGGCAAGTCGACCCTGATCAACCACCTGCTCGGCGAGGAACGGCTGCTGACCAGCCCCGAGGCCGGCACCACGCGCGATTCCATCGCCGTCGAGATCACCTGGCAAGGCCGCCAGTTCCGGGTGTTCGACACTGCCGGCCTGCGCCGCCGCTCGCGGATCGAGGAGAAGCTGGAGAAGCTCTCGGTCGCCGACGCGCTGCGCGCGGTGCGTTTCGCCGAAGTGGTCGTGATGATGATGGACGCGCAGAACAAGTTCGAGGAGCAGGACCTGCGCATCGCCGACCTGATCGAGCGCGAAGGCCGCGCCATTGTCCTCGCGGTCAACAAATGGGATCTGGTCGAGCGTAAGCCCAACCAGATCTCGCAACTTCGCATCGACGCCGATCACTGGCTGCCGCAGGTCAAGGGCGCGCCGATCGTGGCCGTCTCCGGCCTGATGGGCGAGGGCATCGATCGCCTGATGACGGCGATCCAGCAGGCCTATGCGGTCTGGAACCGGCGCCTGCCGACCGCGGCGCTCAATCGCTGGTTCGAGCAGGCAATCCAGGCCAGCCCGCCGCCCGCGGTCTCGGGCCGCCGGCTGAAGCTCAACTACATCACGCAGGTCAAGGCGCGGCCGCCGAGCTTCGTGCTGTTCTGCTCGCGCGCCGATGCGATCCCGCGGTCCTATCTGCGCTACCTCACCAATTCGCTGCGCGAGACCTTCGACCTGCCGGGCACGCCCATTCGTATTACACTAAGAGAAAAGGCCAATCCGTTCGCCCACAAGCGCAAGCGGCCGTCGTGAGCGGAGAGGTGAGCGCCGACACCTCTGCCGTTCAGCAGCCGCGCCGCGGCGCCGTCATCTTCATCTTCGTCACGCTGCTGCTTGACATGCTGGCGCTCGGGATCATCATCCCGATCCTGCCGAAGCTGATCGAAGGCTTTGTCAGCAACGACACCGCCAACGCGGCGCGCATCTTCGGCCTGTTCGGCTCGATCTGGGCGCTCATGCAGTTCGTCTGCTCGCCGGTGCTCGGCGCGCTGTCCGACCGCTTCGGCCGGCGGCCGGTGGTGCTGCTGTCGAATTTCGGTCTTGCCGCCGATTACGTGCTGATGGCGCTGGCGCCGAACCTGATCTGGTTGTTCATCGGGCGGGCGATCTCGGGCATCACCTCGTCGAGCATATCGACCGTGTTCGCCTATATCGCCGACGTCACCGCGCCGGAACAGCGCGCCGCGATGTTCGGCAAGATCGGCGTTGCCTTCGGCGCGGGCTTCATCCTGGGACCGGCGCTGGGCGGCGTGCTCGGCGAGATCGATCCGCGGCTGCCGTTCTGGGCGGCGGCGGGCCTGAGCTTCGTCAACGGACTCTACGGCCTGTTCATCCTGCCGGAATCGCTGCCGGTGGAGCGGCGCGCACCGTTCAAATGGAAGAGCGCCAATCCGATCGGTGCGCTGCGCTTCCTGCTCTCGAACAGGACGCTGGCCGGCTTGTCGCTGGCGACATTCTTCGGCCAGCTCGCCCATGTCGTGCTGCCGTCGGTGTTCGTGCTCTACGCCACCTATCGTTATGGCTGGGACACCGGCACGGTCGGCGCAACGCTCGCGCTGGTCGGCCTCTGCGGCATGATCGTGCAGGGCGCGGCGATCGGTCCGATCGTGAAGCGCCTCGGCGAGCGCAACGCGCTGTTCCTCGGCCTTGTCTGCGGCGCCCTGGGTTTCGTGATCTTCGGCGCGGCGCCGTCAGGGCAATTGTTCTGGATCGGCATTCCCGTGATGGCGCTGTGGGGCCTCTCCGGCGCCGCAACCCAGGCGCTGACGACACAACTCGTCGCCGCCGACCAGCAGGGCCAGTTGCAGGGCGCGACCTCGAGCGTGCAGAGCATGTCGGAACTGATCGGCCCGTTCCTGTTCACGCTGACCTTTGCGTATTTCATCGGTGACAACGCACCGCTCGCGTTGCCCGGCGCGCCGTTCTATCTGGCGGGCGCGCTGCTGGTGCTGGCGCTTGCGATCGCCGCGCGCGCCACGGCGACGAGGACGATCGCTTAGCTTCGCGGTGCGCCCCCGCTACAAACCCGGTGATCGCGCCGCCCAAGCCTTGGTGGCCTGGCAGCTTTCCATCGCCCGGACATAGGCAGGGCGTGCCGTCGTGCGGACGAGATAGTCCCGCTCGATAGAACCAGGGACGTAATGGCCAGTTCGCAGGCCGAGCAGCAGGGCGTAGCTCACCGAGATATCGGCAGCGGTGAAGCGGTCGCCAGCGAGATAGGGGAAATCGGCGAGGCGGCGGATCACGAGACCCAGACGGCTCTCGAAGGTCTCGAGTGCCCAGCGGGTGACTCGGGCGTCTCGCTCGGCTTCCGGCGCCAAATTGCGACCGACAATGACGGCGTTCATCAGCCCGGCGAGCCCGGCCTCGCCCAGATGGAGAAATTGCAGATAGGAAGCGAAGGCGGGATCGTCCGGGGCGACGGCCAACGACGCTGAGCCGTGGCGGGCGAGCAGGTACTGAAGGATCGCGACCGACTCGACCATGATCGTCTCGCCGTCCTGTAGTACGGGAATGAATCCGGCGGGGTTGATCGCGAGAAAATCGCGGTCGTTCTCGACCGCAAACAGATCGACCGGGCGCAGCCGATAGGCCAGTCCCAATTCCTCGAGCAGCCAGACAATACGGAAGCCGCGACCTTCGCCATAGACGGTGAGCATGGATGAGCATTCCTGGATTGGGTTATGAGTTCGCGATCTAATCCGTCGCCGGCACCGAATGGTGCTCATGCGTGATGCGCCATGCGCCGCCGACATTGCGCAATCCGATTGTTAGCCTGAACTGGAAGGTGGCGTCGGGCGGGCCGCAGCGCATCACCATCACAGCGAAGGCCACGTCGTCGCCGGCCGTGATCGCGATCTCATCGATGTCGAAGGCGTGGGAGGGGCGGTAGCAGCTGAAGAACAGATCCCACGTCTTCCGGTACTCGTCCAATCCGCGCGACTGCAACGGCGGTGGAACATCGAACATCACGATGTCCTGATCGTGATGCGCGAGGATGCCTGGATAGTCCTGTCGGCGGACGGCGGCTGCCCAGCCGTCGATGAGCGCCCTGATCTCGGTCTCCGCCGTCTTGCTCCGCTGTGTCATCGCTGTGCTGCTCCGGGTGCCGGCCGATCGATGCTTCGAGGACGAAGGCGCGAGCGCCGATCCGACATCTGAAATCGCGTTTCGGTCCGAGGCGGATTGGGGCCGAAACGGCCTGATCAGGATTTTGCTATCGACAAACCATCCGGTTGGTTTGTATATTGACCGACGTACCGGATGACGACGCGCGCGTTGGCCGGCGCCGCGCCCGACAGGAGGAGCATGGTGGACGACGAGGCCGCTGAGATCTGCGATGAACTGACCCGCTTCAGCGATGCACAGGCGGCGCTGCTGACCTCGCGCGGTCTTGTCTATCTGACCGACCTGAAACTCGACGGCGACAGGCACGGCACGATCGTCGCCGCCAGTCATGCCGACGCGGAGGCCGTCGCCCGCGCGCGCGGCCGGGGCGAGCGGGTGATCGGCCGAATGGCCTTTGGTTTCCTTCACGACCTGCGCCGCCGCCTGCTGCAAAAGATGCGCCTATGCGCATGAGTGATCGGATTGCGCGCTGCCTGGCGGCAACCGATGCCGCGCTTGAGATTGACTGGTGCGGCTGAGATACTGCGCGCACACGACTCCTTCCGAATGCCCTACGTCTTGAGTGTCATATGGATAATCCTTCCCGCTCGGAACGCTCCCGCAATGCCGCCCTCGATGCCGCGATCACCATCGTGACGCGCGACGGTCCGGGGCGCCTGACGCTCGACGCGATCGCGCGCGAGAGCGGCCTCAGCAAGGGCGGCGTGATGCACCAGTTCCGCACCAAGGAAGCGGTGCTGCGCGCCTTGCTCGAGCAGCAGATGGCATATTTCGAGGACTTCTCGAACCGCTACATCGAGAAGGCGCGCGAGACCACGGACCAGCCCGAACTGGCAGCGCAGATCGCAACGCTCAGGGAGGCGATCTCGACGCCGCGGGCAGGGGCGTTCGCGCTGCTGGCGGCGATGAACGAGAATCCCGAATTGATGGCGATGCCGCGCGATGTCGACATCGAGAAGGTCGCGCGCATGAAGGCCGAGGCGCGCGATCCCGATCTCGCGCTGCTGCGCTGGGCAGCGGCGCGCGGGCTGCTGCTGAGTTCGCTGTTCGGCCTGTCGTCGCTGAGCGATGCGGAGCGTGATCGTCTGTTCGAGCGGCTGCTCGACGACAGCAAGTGGACTGCGATCGAGCAGGGCGCGACGGGCGCGGC
The DNA here is from genome assembly GCF_002341725.1 of Bradyrhizobium sp. UBA2491. Taxonomy (NCBI): domain Bacteria; kingdom Pseudomonadati; phylum Pseudomonadota; class Alphaproteobacteria; order Hyphomicrobiales; family Nitrobacteraceae; genus Bradyrhizobium; species Bradyrhizobium sp. UBA2491. The sequence goes on along the minus strand of NZ_DDOP01000037.1, from coordinate 134,013 downwards.
AAAGACATCGAGGACGACGGCCGTGCGCGCGGCATCGCCGAAGCCGTCGGGCGCGCGCGCCGCAAAACCCGACTCCGCACGCAAGCGCGGCTGAATCTCCAGGAATCCCCCGACGCCTCGATCGTCGCATTTTTGGTCCCGGTTCCTGAAATTGCAACTTTACAAACCAACTGGTCGGTTTTATAGTTCGTCGCACTGAGGCTAGGCCTGGCGGCGCCCGGACGGCGAGCAAGGTCGGCAGTGACGGCCGCAGCCGCACTTCAGCCCCGGACGTGGCTGCGGCCGTGCTGCTTTCCGACGGTTCGGATGAGGAGATTGGAATGGACAGCTCGATCGCCGCGCGCGGTCTGGGAGCGATGACGCTTTGCGTCCTCGCGGCAGGATGCGCCGCCGTCACGCCGGTGGCTTATTCGGAGGTGGGCTCATCGGCCTACATGACGCCCGACACATCGGATCCTTCGGGCCGCGTGCCGTATCGCTACGCTCCGCCGGTCGACTGGCGGACCTACAACAAGGTCATGATCGATCCGGTCGTGATCTATCGCGGCGCGGATCATCAGTTCGGCGAGATGTCCGAGAAGGACAAGGAGACGCTCGCGGCCACCATGCAGACCCGCTTCGCCGACAGGCTGCGCGGCCGCTTCGCGGTGGTGAACACGCGCGGGCCGAACACCTTTCGGCTGCGGCTGACCTTGACCGGCGCGGTCGCCAACACGCCGGTGCTCGGCACGCTGTCGCGCTTCGACCTCGCCGGCGCGGTCTACAACGGCGTGCAGGCGGCGCGCGATCGCGAGGGCACCATGACCGGCTCGGTGATCTTTGTCGTCGAGATGTTCGACAGCGCGACCTCGCGCCTGCTCGGCGCCTATGTCAGCAGGCAATATCCCGGCGCTTACGACATCAAGGCCAGTGTCGGCGATCTCGCGGCCGCCACCGCGGGCATCGACAAGGGTGCCGATGCCTTCATCGCGCAATTGAAGTGAGGCGCGCCGCGCGCGTCCCGAAACCATCCCGACAATGAAAGGTCCCGGACAATGAACTTTCTGGTTCGCATGTTTCTGCGCAGCCTGGTCGCCGCGCTGCTGATGAGCTCGACCGGCCGCGCCGAGACGATCCCAGCCGATCCGAGCGGCACCTGGCTGACCGAGAACGGACAGGCCCGCATCCGCCTCGAGCGCTGTGGCACCGCGCGTGACCGCATCTGCGGATTCATCGTGTGGATGAAGGAGCCGGTCGATCCGCGCGGCCAGCCGCTTCGCGACAGCCTCAATCCCGATCCCGACAAGCGAGCCCGTGCGCTGCTCGGCCATCAGTTGATCCTGGGATTGAAGCTGACGCCGGAGGGGAGGTTCGACGGCGACATCTACAATGCGGAGGATGGCAAGTCCTATGCGGTCTCGCTGTGGCGCGATAGGTCCGATCGATTGAAGCTGAAGGGATGCCTGATGAAGTTCCTGTGCCAGACCCAGACCTGGACGCAGACGCTCGACGTGCAGTCCGGACAGCTCGTCGGTCTGACCGGCGACGTCGGCGGCCCGCGCGCCGACAAGGAATGGGCGTCGCTGCCCGCTCAGGCGAAGGCGAAGTCGGCGGCGAAGTGAAAGGCGTAGGGTGGGTTAGCGAAGCGTAACCCACCGACTTCGTGCCGTAGAAAGAGATGGTGGGTTACGCCTTCCACCTTCGCTCGGTTGAGCTTGGGCGGACGTAGCCGGCTAACCCACCCTACGAAGCCGCGCCTATTTCTTCACCAGCGGACAGTCGCTGGCCTCGAGCGGCTTGGCGGCGTCCTCCGGCGAGATGGTGGCGATCAGCTTGTAATAGTCCCAGGGATACTTCGACTCTTCCGGCTTCTTCACCTCGAACAAATAGGCCGGGATGATGCGACGGCCATCGATCCGCAACGGGCCCTTGCCGAACAGCGGATCGTCGGTCGGGATCTCCTTCATCTTGGCGACCACCTTGGCACCGTCATGCGGATTGCCGCCCATCGCGTCCAGCGCCTTCAGGTAATGCAGCACGCCGGCATAGACGCCGGCGACCGTCATCGAGGGCATCGAGCCCTTCGGCGAGACCTTCTGGAAGCGCTTCGACCAGGCGCGGGTCTGGTCGTTCATGTCCCAGTAGAACGACTCGGTGAAGGTGAGGCCTTGGGCGATCTTCAGACCCAGCGCATGGACGTCGTTGACGAACAGCAGCAGCGCCGCGAGTTTCTGTCCGCCCGCGGTGATGCCGAATTCGGACGCCTGCTTGATCGCGTTGGTGGTGTCGCCGCCGGCATTGGCAAGCCCGATGACCTTGGCCTTGGAGGCCTGCGCCTGCAGCAGGAACGAGGAGAAGTCCGCGGTGTTGAGCGGGTGCTTGACGCCGCCGAGCACCTTGCCGCCGTTGGCGGTGACGACCGCCGAGGTGTCGCGCTCCAGCGCATGGCCGAAGGCGTAGTCGGCGGTGAGGAAGAACCAGGTGTCGCCGCCCGCTTTGGTCAGCGCCTTGCCGGTGCCGTTGGCGAGCATATAGGTGTCGAACGTGTAGGAGATCGTGTTGGCGTTGCAGGCCTTGCCGGTGAGGTCGGCGGTCGCAGCCCCCGAATTGAGCACGATCGAGTTCTTCTCCTTGGCGAGGTTGCTCACCGCCAGCGCGACGCCGGAGTTCGGCGTGTCGGTGATGATGTCGACCTTCTCATTGTCGATCCAGTTGCGCGCGATGTTGACGCCGACGTCGGGCTTGTTCTGGTGGTCGCCGCTCACCACCTCGATCTTCCAGCCCTTGGCGCGCAGGCCGGAATCTTCCACCGCCATGTTGGCGGCTGCCACCGAGTTCGGGCCGCCGATGTCGGCATAGAGGCCCGACATGTCGTTCAGCACGCCGATCTTGACGTTCTTGTCTTGAGCGAAGGCAGGAGTTGCAAGGCTGAGTGCAGCGCAAACGAAAAGCACGGCGTGGCGCCGCGCGAGCGTCGTCGTCATGTGACATTCCCTCCACTGTCATTTTTTCCCAGCGGCCCTCTTGCGGGGCCTCATGCCGGTCGTTCGAGTTCCCGCTTACCCTTTCCGGGCGCAAGCGGCAATCCGCATAAAGCCGGATGAAGTGCGTCCAAGCGTCATCCCGCGGTCATCCGTCACTTCAGCGCATCCGAGGTCAGCCGGAATTTCTGGATGCGCTTTCCGGTGTCGACCTCGGCCGTATAGACGTTGCCCTTGGCGTCGACGGCGAGGGCGTGCACCCAGTGGAATTGCCCGGCATTGCGGCCGTTGCGGCCGAAGCTGCCGACCACGGTGCCATCGTCACGCTTGATGATCCGGATCTCGTTGTTCTCGCCGTCGGCGCTCAGCAGATAGGTCTGGTTCGGATCGGGCCACAGCGCGAGATCCCACACCGCGCCGTTGCCGAGCGTGTTCTTCTCGAAGAAGAACTCCTTCACGAAAGTACCGTCCTTCTTGAACACCTGGATGCGGTTGTTGATGCGGTCGCAGACGTAGACCAGCCCGTCATTGGCGATCTTCACGCAGTGCACGGGATTGGCGAATTGCTGCGAAGGCGGCGCCTTCGGATCGTAGGGCGGTTGCTTGGCGTCGTCGGGCTTGTTGCCATAGGCGCCCCAGTGCCGCTTGTAGGCACCGGTCGTGGCATCGAACACGATCACGCGCCGGTTGCCGTAGCCGTCGGCGACATAGATCTCGTTGGCCGCCTTGTCGATCGCGGTTTCTGCCGGCTTGCCGAGCTGGGTGGTGTCGTTCGATCCTTTGCTGGGCGCGATCGAGCCGATCTGCGACACGAACTTGCCGTCGAGGGTGAATTTCAGGATCGCATTGTCGTTGTCGGCATTGCCGCCGATCCAGACGAAGCCGCGCTCGTCGACCTCGATGCCGTGCTCGCGGCCGACCCATTGATAGCCGTCGCCGGGGCCGCCCCAGGCGCGCAGCAGATTGCCGTCGGCGTCGAATTCGAGCACCGGCGGCGCGGAGATGCAGCACTTCGAGCGCGGCGGATTGAGGCTCGCGCCTTTCTCGTCGTCGGTCAGCGAGCGCGGCCGGTGGATCATCCAGATGTGACCCTGCCAGTCCACCGTGATGCCGCCGACCTGGCCGAGGATCCAGTTGTTCGGCAGCGGTTTCGGCCATGTCGCATCGACGGCGAAGGTCGGGATGTCGCCGGCTCGTGCGGGCATCCCGGGCAGGGCCGAGACAGCGAGGCAGGCGGCGAAGGCCAGGCCGGACAGCGTTGCGCGCAGGGGTGGAAGCATCGGCATCTCGGTTGCTCTCGTTGGAGTGCGGCGGTGTGCGAGACGCCGGATGACGCGAGGCGTCGTCCGGCGTGGCCGTTACTTCAGCGCATCGGAGGTCAGCTTGAACTTCTGGATCCGCTTGCCTTCGACCTCACCGGTATAGACATTGCCCTTCTGGTCGACCGCCATCACGTGCAGCAGCGCGAATTGCCCTGCATTGCGGCCGCTGTGGCCGAAAGTGCCGACGACCTTGCCGTCGTCGCGGTTGATCACCCGGATCTCGTTGTTGGCGCCGTCGGCGTTCAGCAGGTAGGTCTGCTTCGGATCGGGCCACAGCGCGAGGTCGAACACCGCGCCGTCGCCGAGCGTCTTCTTCTCGTAGAAGAACTCCTTCACGAAGCTGCCGTCCTTCTTGAACACCTGGATGCGGTCCTGGCTGCGGTCGCAGACATAGACCAGCCCGTCGTCGGCGATCTTGATGCAGTGCACGGGATTGCCGAACTGATGCTGCGGCGCCGCGGCCGGATCGTAGGGCGGCTGCTTGTCGTCGTCCGGCCGTTTGCCGTAACCGCCCCAATGCCGCTTGTAGGCCAGCGTGGTGGCGTCGAACACGATGACGCGGCGGTTGCCGTAGCCATCGGCGACGTAGATCTCGTTCGCGTCCTTGTCGATCGCGATCCCGGCGGGCTTGCCGAGCTGGGTGGTGTCGTTGCTGTTGGTGCGGGGAGCGATCTTGCCGATCTGCCCGAGATACTTGCCGTCGAGCGTGAACTTCAGGATCGCGCTGTCGTCGTCGGCATTGCCGCCGATCCAGACGAAGCCGCGCTCGTCGACCGCGATGCCGTGCTCGCGGCCGACCCATTGATAGCCGTCGCCGGGACCGCCCCAGGATCGCAGCAGCTTGCCGTCGACGTCGAATTCCAGCACCGGCGGCGCCGCCACGCAGCATTTCGCGCGCGGCGGGGTCAGGCTCGCCGCCTTCTCGCCCTCGGTCAGCGAGCGCGGCCGGTGGATCACCCAGATATGCCCCTGCCAGTCGACGGTGATGCCGCCGATCTGGCCGATGATCCAGTTGTTGGGCAGCTGTTTCGGCCAGGACGGATCGACCGCGAAGGTCGGAACGTCGCCGGCCGTGGCGGGCGCCGGCGAAACGAGGAAAGCCGATGATGCGACGCAGGCGGAGAGCAACAATCCGGTGAGAATAGAGCGCGCACGATTGAACGTCGGCGTCATGATGCCTCCCGAGCTTCTTCTTGGCGGTCGTCCCGCTGGGAGCGCAGTCAATCGTGGGGCGGGGAGCGAGTCAATCGCAGGGAAATGCAAACCGAGCGTCGTAAAAGGTGTCTTCGCCCGGCCAGACCGGGCGATCCAGTACGCCGCGGCCCATCGGCTCAAGCACGGACCTCTCTGGAATACTGGATCACCCGCATGCGCGTGTGATGACAGTCGAGGGCGCGGCTCGCCGTGCCCCTTACGCCGGCGGCTGGAAACTCCGCAGCGTGCGTGCCTTGTAATCATACAGCCTGCCGGTTTCGGTCCAGGCGGGCGCGCACATCGGCACGATGAATTCGGCCGCCATCTCGGGCGTATCCAGTGTCATCGGGTCTTCGCCGGGAAACACCTGCGCGCGCATTCTTGTGCGGATCGGGCCGGGGCTGAACAGATTGACGCGCAACGCCGTGTTGGCGGTCTCGTTGGCCCAGGAGCGCACCAGTGCCTCCAGCGCGGCCTTCGAGGCCGCATAGGGGCCGAGATAGGCGTTGGCCTTGTGTGCCGCGCCCGACGTCACGAATACGGCGCGGCCGGCGTCGGACTGCCGCAGCAGCGGGTCCATGCAGCGGATCAATTGGAAATTGGCGGTGACGTTGATCGCGAACACGTCGTTCCACGGCTTCAGCTCGATATGGCCGAGCGGCGACGACGGTCCCGCGGTGCCGGCATTGCCGATCAGGATGTCGAGCTTGCCGTGACGTTCATGCAGCGCGAGCCCGAGCCGGGCGATGCCGTCGTAGTCGGTGAGCGAGAGCGGCACCAGCGTGGCGCTGCCGCCGTCCTTGCGGATCGCGTCGTCGAGCTCTTCCAGCCCGCCCTGGGTGCGCGCCACCGCCACGACATGCGCGCCGGCTTTTGCAAGTGCCACTGCGGTCGCATAGCCGATGCCGCGCGAGGCGCCGGTCACGAGGGCGATACGGGAGGCGAGGGGTTTTGTCATGGAAGGGACTCTAACAAATCGTCGTCCCTGCGAAAGCAGGGACCCATACGCCGTGACGGCGATATTGGAAGAAAGTGCTCGTGTCTAACACTGTCGCCAGCCACACAGGCCGGTGGTTATGGGTCCCTGCTTTCGCAGGGACGACAGTGACGATGTGGCTAGCTCGCCTCCGCCAGCAGCGAGAGCTGGCGCGGCGAGGGCTCGGCCTCGCTCTGGTCGGTGAGGTGGGTCGGATAGGCGCCGGTGAAGCAGTGGTCGGCAAACCTCGGATTTGCCGGGTCGCGGCCCTCATAGCCCATCGCGCGGTACATGCCGTCGATCGACAGGAAGGCGAGCGAGTCGGCGCCGATGATGTCGCGCATCTCCTCGAGCGAATGGGTGGCGGCGAGCAGGCCGCCGCGGTCGGGCAGGTCGATGCCGTAATAATCGGGGTAGAGGATCGGCGGCGAGGCGAGGCGGAAATGCACCTCGCGGGCGCCGGCGTCGCGCATCATCCGCACGATCTTCTTCGAGGTGGTGCCGCGCACCAGAGAGTCGTCGATCAGGATGATCCGCTTGCCCTCGATCGCGGCGCGATTGGCCGAGTGCTTCATGCGCACGCCGAGCTCACGCACGGTCTGGGTCGGCTGAATGAAGGTACGGCCGACATAGTGGTTGCGGATGATGCCAAGCTCGAACGGCACGCCGGAATACTGGCTGTAGCCGACCGCGGCGGGCACGCCGGAATCCGGCACCGGTACCACGACGTCGACCTCGGGATGGCTCTCGCGGGCGAGCTGGGCGCCGAACGCCTTGCGCACGTCGTAGACCGAGCGGCCGCCGACGATGGAGTCGGGCCGGGCGAAATAGATGTATTCGAAGATGCAAGGCCGGGCCGGCTTCGGCGGGAACGGCTTGTGGCTGTGCGCGCCGTGCTCATCGAACACGATGATCTCGCCGGGCTCGATGTCGCGGACATATTTGGCGCCGATCATGTCGAGCGCGCAGGTCTCGGAGGCCAGGATCGGATGGCCATCCAGATCGCCGAGCACCAGGGGACGGATGCCGAGCGGGTCGCGCGCGCCGACCAGCTTCTTGTTGGTCAGCGCCACCAGCGCATAGGCGCCCTCGATGGCGCGCAGCGCCTCGATGAAACGGTCGACGAAGCGGGTGCGCTTCGACTGCGCGACCAGATGCAGGATCACTTCGGTATCGGTGGTCGACTGCATCAACGCGCCGCCCTTGACCAGCTCGCTGCGCAAGGTCAGGCCGTTGGTGAGGTTGCCGTTGTGTCCGACCGCGAACCCGCCAGCATTGAGTTCGGCGAACAACGGCTGCACGTTGCGCAGGCCCGTGCCGCCGGTCGTGGGATAGCGGACGTGGCCGACCGCGGCATTGCCGGGCAGGCGCTCGATCACCTCGCGACGCGAGAACGTATCGCCGACCAGGCCAAGGCGGCGTTCACTGTGGAAGCGGCTGCCGTCGAAGGAGACGATGCCGGCGGCTTCCTGGCCGCGGTGTTGCAAAGCGTGCAGGCCGAGCGCGGTGATCGCGGCGGCCTCGGGATGGCCGAAGATGCCGAACACGCCGCATTCCTCGCGGAGCGTGTCGCCGTCAAGATCGGGATGGTAGCGGGGATCGTCTTCCCGGAGATGGTGCTGCGTTTCGATCGGGCCGAGGTCGAGAGCCATCTGGTCGGCATGATCGGAAGGGCTTTGCATCTCGTTCATTGCCTCTCGTAAGGGCCCAAATAGATTATCGGCCCGCGGGTTTCTCGATCAGCTTCTTCAAGCTGTCACGCGCAGGTTTGCTATAGCCGTCACCCGACGCCGGCGTCGCCTGATCGTTGGTATCGGCCGCAGAATCGTCGTCTGGCTTATTCTTCTTGAACTTCTTTAAGATGGTGTTCTCGGGGTCGTCAGGCAAGAGCGACATTAGCCAATCCCCGGTTCCTTGCAGCACCACCCGGGACTTCGCCCCGGTCACCCAGTCGGGCCGCTGCTTGTCCGGAACCAGCCAGGTGAAGAACATGAACGCCACGACCACGATCAGCAGGCCGCGGGCGAGCCCGAACAGGAAGCCCAGGGTGCGATCCAGAGCGCCGATCCGGGAATCCAGGATCATGTCCGAGATCCGCACCGTGACGATCGAGACCACGATCAGCGTGCCGATGAAGGTGCCGGCCACCACGACGACCGCGGCGACCGTGTCGTTATTGAAGTAAGTTTTGGCGGTCGGCAGCAGCTTCGAGAAAGCATACAGCGTGACCAGGGCGGCGGCGCCCCAGGCCGCGATCGACAGGATCTCGCGCATGAAGCCGCGCACCATGGCGAGCAGGCCCGAGATCAGCATCACGCCGAGCAGGACGAGATCAAGTATCGTTATGGGCATCGGCTGGTCAGGTCCGCTGGTACGTTTCGGTACGCTGTTAAGGGCTTACGCTGTTAAGGCTCTCGCGAATCGGCGTCTCGGTGCCGTCCTAACTGAGGCGCATCGGGGGCATCCGGCAAGGCCGGGGCGCCACCTGTCCCGCGCGGCGGATGTATAGCGGTGAGGGGCTGGGACGTCACGCCCGCTTTAGCTGTTGCCGCGACGGAATCGGGCCGGTGTGGCATTTTTCTCAGCCACATCAGGGCCTCCGGGGGCACTCTCGTCATCCCTGGGGCCGGCCCGGCCGCCGCGAGGCGTCCCGCGCGCGGCGATTTCGGCCACCAGTGTCGTCAGATTGCCGACGGTGTTGAGCGTAAGCCCGGCGTCGCCGCCGCCATCGCCGCGGGCCGATTCGGGCAGGATGGCGCGGCCGAAGCCGAGCTTCAGCGCCTCCTTGAGCCGGGCCGGGGTCTGCGCCACCGGCCGGATCGCGCCCGACAGCGAAATCTCGCCGAAATACACCGCATCGGTCGGCAGGGGCGCGTTGACCAGCGAGGACACCAGCGCCGCGGCAGCCGCGAGATCGGCGGCCGGCTCCTGGATGCGCAGGCCGCCGGCGACGTTGAGATAGACGTCATGTCCGGACAATTTGACGCCGCAATGCGCCTCCAGCACCGCCAGCACCATCGACAGCCGGCTCGGGTCCCAGCCGACCACGGCGCGCCGCGGCGTGCCGAGCGAGGTCGGCGCCACCAGCGCCTGCAACTCGACCAGCACCGGGCGGGTGCCCTCGATGCCGGCGAACACTGCCGTGCCGGGACTGCCGAGCTCGCGTTCGCTGAGGAACAGTTCCGACGGGTTGGTGACCTCGCGCAGGCCGAGTCCGGTCATCTCGAACACACCGATCTCGTCGGTCGCGCCGAAGCGGTTCTTCGCTGAACGGAGGATGCGGAACTGCTGCGAGCCTTCGCCCTCGAACGACAGCACCGCATCGACCATGTGCTCGACGACGCGGGGGCCGGCGATCTGGCCGTCCTTGGTGACATGGCCGACCAGGATGATCGTTGCCCCGGTCTTCTTGGCAAACCTGATCAGCGCCTGCGCCGAGGCGCGCACCTGGGTCACGGTGCCCGGCGCGGACTCCACGGTGTCGGTCCACATGGTCTGGATCGAGTCGATCACGATCAGCCGCGGCACCGCGCCTTCCGACAGCGTCGAGACGATGTCCTCGACCGAGGTCTCCGACGCCAACTGCACCGGCGCGTCGGCCAGCCCGAGCCGTTCGGCACGCAGCCGCACCTGCGCCACCGCCTCTTCGCCCGAGATGTAGACCGCGCGGTGGCCGGCGCGCGCCATCATCGAGGTCGCCTGGGTCAAGAGCGTCGATTTGCCGATGCCGGGGTCGCCGCCGACCAGCAGCACCGAGCCGCGGACGAAGCCGCCGCCAGTGACACGGTCGAGCTCGGCCATGCCGGAGGACAGGCGGGGGGCATCCTGGGTCTTGCCCGACAGCGATTCCAGCGCAAACGTCCGTCCCTTGCGCTTGCTGCGGATCGAGACCGGCACCGAGCCCGTGGTGTCCTCCTCGGCCAGCGTGTTCCACTCGCCGCAGGAGTCGCATTTGCCCTGCCAGCGATTATACGCCGCGCCGCAATTCTGGCAGACGAAGGAGAGAGTGGATTTGGCCATCGGGGAGAGCTCGATTCCGTTCTCTCTCCATAGCATGGATCAAGAGCCGGCAACGTCCGATGTCGGCCGCTGCTTCACAACGCGTACCGCGATCGGCGGGGCGGGCCACAGTTGCAGCCTGTAGCGATCGTCTCCTTCCAGGCCGTCCTCCGACAGCGTATCGAGCCCGCCATACGAGACCCGCACCCGGTAGGTCCCCGGAGCGACGTCGATGCGCGCGGCGTCGGGAAAATAATCGGTACAGCCTGCGATCGCGATGCGTCCCGACGGGACGTCCAGGCTGGCCTCGACAATGTGATCCCAGCCGGCAGAGTCATCGTTCGGCTCGCGTTCGAGAATCTGCACCGAGACCGGAACATGCATGTTGCGCACGGTGCCGATTCTGACGACACCCGACCCTGCTGCAAGCATCCGGTCGGTGGTTTCCGGTGTCCACTCGGCGGAAAGCTCATCCGCCGTGGATTCATCCTGGATATAGAATTGCGAGTAGTCTGCGAACAGCGAAAGTTCGAGAGATGTCATGTTGAGCTTCGCCCTCGGTGGAACTGCCGATCAGTAGCGCTGAAAGGCGACAATCGTTCGCGCATCGCGGCGCCGTTGGTTGAGCTGAACGTGGCGTTCGTGGGATCGGTCCTCTAATGCGCGGCAGCCGACCACAATAGCGACACGCCGGCCGCCAGCATGATGCCGTCCATGATCAGGCGGAACGCCTCCGGCTTCATGTGCAGCACGAAGCGTTTGGCGATGAAGGCGCCGGCCATCAACGAGGCGCCGGCAACCAGGCCCTTCAGCAGGATGTCCGGCGTCAGCGCGCCGAACCGCTCGAACGTCACCGACTTGCTGAGATAGAGCCCGAGCGAACTCGCCGCCTCGGTGGCGAGGAAGGCGCCCTTGTTGAGGCCGTAGAACAGAAACAGCGGCACGCTGAGCGGACCGGTCGACACCACGATGCCGGTGAGATAGCCGATGACGGCGCCACCGATTGCGAGATGCCAGAGATTGGCCTTCAGCTCGTGCCGCGCCAGCCAGTGCCGCACCGGCACCATCGCGATCAGGAACAGGCCGATCGCGATATCGACCGCGTGCGAGGGCAGCGCCAGCAGGGTGCGCGCGCCGAGCGCCGCGGCCGGGATGCCCGTGATCGAGTAGGCGAGGCAGGCGCGCCAGTCGACCTCGCGCCACCACGCCAGGATGCGCGACAGGTTGGCCATCACGGCCGCGACCGCCATGATCGGCACCGCCTGCTTCGGCCCGTACTGATAGACCAGCACAGGCATCAGCATGATCGACGAGCCGGTGCCGACGATGCCGGAAATGGTGCCGGCGACCAGGCCGACGGTAAGGACGAAGAGAAAGCCCACGTGCGCTCCACGACGTAATCCCGAACCACGCCAGAGACGATTCTCGGGAGCGGAAGCCGCACTGTGAGCTCAGGGTTCGAGGCGGTGCAAGGGCCGCCGTCGCGCCGTTCGATATGCAATCGGAAGCGGCTCAATATCTCGCGACGACCGTGCCGCCGAACCGGTAGTTGACGCGCACCGTCACCATGTCGACATCGGCGTGAATACGTTCGTCATGGTTGAGCGCGGCGATGAAGGCCGGATCGTAGGTCATGCGAACGGTATCGGTTCCCATGAACAGATGATCGTATTCGACCGCAAGCGACCAGTTGCGCGCGATGGCATATTCGGCGCCGGCACCGACCGCGCCGCCCCAGCGCGTATCGCTGCCGCGATCGGCGATGAATCCGATCGGGACGCCCGGTCCGAAGGTGGGCGTGATGAAGCTCTCGTAGCGATCGTGCATCACCGCCGCTCCGCCCTTGGCGTAGAGCAGGAAGGCGCCCCAGGAATAGCCGACCTGTCCGGTGAACAGGCCGATCGCATCGATCTTCGAACGGTTGGCGAAGCCCGTAAACAGCGGCGCTGTGGACGGGTTCGAGCCGGAGAGATCGGCCCAATTGCCCTGCGCTTCGACGCCGAACACCCAGGCTGCCTGTTGCCAGCGATAACCGATCTGGCCACCCGCGGTCGCGCCGCTGGCGGTGTGGCAGCCCTCAGGGCCGGTGAAATTCACGACACCGAGCGCTGGATTGGTGATGGTGAAGGGCACGATGTCCCAGCAGGCCCGGCTCCAGCCGCCACCGCCATTGGCCCCGACATAGAAGCCGCTCCAGTCAGTGGTGGTAACGATTGGCGGCGCCTTGGTGTAGGGGCGGGCGGCGAGGTCGGCGGCCGACGCGCTTGCAGTGCCGAGCGCGAGCATGGATGCGGCGACGAAATAGGTCTTCATGGGCAGCCCCAATGCATCAATCAAATGGGTGCCAGATTAGTCGATTTGCCCGACCGCAGGCTGTGCCCGGTCCGCCACATCCAGCCGCATTCGCCGGCATCGTCCACCCACATCTGTCATCGCCCGGCTCGGGCCGGGCGATCCGGTACGCCGCGGCCTCTCGGTTCAATAACAACTGCCTCTGGAGTACTGGATCACCCGCTTTCGCGGGTGATGACACTGAACGTGTTGAAGCAGAACCCGCATCATTGCGACGATCACCTCAACACCACCCACGCCGGAGCATGATCACTCGCGCCTTCCTCGCCGCGGATGTCGCGGTCGACGCCGGCTTTCGCAAGCCGCGGCGCCACTTGCGGGCTGAGCAGCAGATGATCGAGCCGCAGGCCGGCATCGCGCGGCCAGCGCTGGCGCTTGTAGTCCCAGAACGTGAACATCTGATCATCCGGATGCAGCGTGCGGATCGCATCGCACCAGCCCTGGTCGACCAGCGCCTTGAAAGCGGCGCGGCTCTTCGGCTGGATCAGCGCGTCCTTGTCCCAGGAACGCGTCGGATAGATGTCGAACGGCGTCGGCGCGACATTGTAGTCGCCGGCGAGCACCACCGGCACGTCCTGTTTGAGCAGCTTGGCGGCGTGCGCGCGCAGCCGCTTGAACCAGGCAAGCTTGTAATCGAACTTCGGACCGGGTTGCGGATTGCCGTTCGGCAGATACAGGCTGGTGACGACGATGCCGCGCACCGCGGCCTCGATGTAGCGTGCCTCGTGATCGGCGGCGTCGCCGGGCAGGGCGGTGCGGATCAACACGGGCTCGGTCTTGCGGGCCAGGATCGCGACGCCGTTCCAGGTCTTCTGGCCCTGCCACACCGCGCCGTAACCGGCCTGTTCGATCGCTGCTTGGGGAAACCCGGCGTCGCTGGCCTTGAGCTCCTGCAAGCTCACGACGTCGGGCTCGGCCGATTTCAGCCAGCGCAACAGGTTCGGCAGCCGGCGGTTGACGTTGTTGATGTTGAAGGTCGCGATCTTCATGGGTGTTCGATCGCGACGCTGCGCTTCGTCAGGCGGACGGCAGTGGCGGCGGCGCCGCGGGCGTTGCTGTCGGCAAGGTCGGCGGCGCGGCTTGCGCCGCGGCAGGCTCACTCTTCTCGGCGGCGGCGTCGCCCGCGGCGACCGCGTCGCCGCCCTTGTAGATGCGCACGAAGCGGCGGCCGAGGCTGGTCAGCACCTCGTAGCCGATGGTGCCGAAATGATGCGCCACCTCGTCGACGGTGATGCCTTCGCCGATCAGCGTCACCATGTGGCCGCGCCGCGCGGCGTTCTTGTCGAGATCGGTGATATCGACTGCGATCAAGTCCATCGAGACGCGGCCGGCGATCGGGCAGCGCTTGCCGGCGACCACGACCTCGGCGCCGCGGGTGCCGTCATTGGCGCTGGCGGCGCGGAAATAGCCGTCGGCGTAGCCCGCCGCGACGATCGCAAGCCGGGTCGGCCGCCGCGCGGTCCAGGTGCCGCCATAGCCGACGGTCTCGCCGCGTTCGATATTGCGGATCTGCACGATGCGCGCCTTGAGGTCGACCACAGGCAGCATCGGGTTGTCGGCCTCCGGCGTCGGATTGACGCCGTAGAGCGCACAGCCCGGACGCACCATCTCGAACTGGAATTGGGCGCCGAGGAACACGCCGGAGGAGTTCGCCAGCGAGGCCGGCACGCCGGTGAACAGGCTTGCGATCTCGCGGAAGCTCGCAAGCTGTTTTGCATTCACGGGGCTGTTGAGCGACTCCGCGGAAACCAGATGGCTCATGACCAGCGTGATGCCGTGGTCGCCGGCATTGATGCGGGGGATGATGCCCTGCGCCTCGCTGATCGTGAGCCCGAGCCGGTTCATGCCGGTGTCGATATGAACAGCCGCGCCACCGGACCAGCCGGAGCGGCGGCAGAACACGTCCCACTCGGCAAGCTCATTGAGATCGCCGATGACCGGCTTGCAGTCGATCTTGGCGTAGGCGTCGCCGGTCTGCTGGAAGAAGCCGCCGAGCGCGTAGACCGTCGCCTGCGGCGCCGCCGCGCGGACCACGGCGGCCTCCTCGACGGTGGCGACGAAGAAGGTCTTGCAGCCGGCCTTGGCCAGCGCGCGCGACACCTGCTCGGCGCCGCAGCCATAGGCGTTGGCCTTGACCACGGCGGCGCATTCGGCCGGCACCGCGGTCTTTTCGAGCTTGCGCCAATTGGCGATGATGGCGTCGAGGTCGACGGTCAGGATGCCGGTGGCGGTCGGATGGGCCGCCAGCAGATTGGCTTCGGGCGTCAGCTGCGATTTCGCGTCGGTCATGATGTTCATGGCGAAGTTGTACGCGCGCGGCTTGCGGCGTTCAACCGCGTCCCGGAATCAATGGGAGTGATCCGGAATTTGACCGTCGGGTGCGAGATCGCCGAACCGGGTGACGCTGGCCTCGAAGTGCAGTTCGACGGTGCCGGTCGGACCGTGGCGCTGCTTGCCGATGATGACTTCGGCCTTACCATGGGCCAGTTCCAGCTCCATCTGCCATTTCTCGTGCTCGGGGGTGCCGGGGCGCGGCTCCTTGTTGGCGAGGTAGTATTCCTCGCGATACACGAACATCACGACGTCGGCGTCCTGCTCGATCGAACCGGATTCACGAAGGTCGGAAAGCTGGGGGCGCTTGTCGTCGCGGTTTTCGACCTGACGCGAGAGCTGCGACAGCGCGATGACCGGGACGTTCAGCTCTTTCGCCAGCGCCTTCAGATTTGTGGTGATCTCGGTGATTTCCTGAACGCGGTTGTCATTGCCCTTCTTGCCCGAGCCCTGCAAGAGCTGGATGTAGTCGATTACGATCAGGTCGAGGCCCCTCTGCCGCTTGAGGCGGCGGGCGCGGGCGGTGAGCTGCGAGATCGAGAGGCCGCCGGTTTCGTCGACATAGAACGGCAGCGACTGCAACTCGATCGAACAGTCGCGGATCTTCTCGAAATCGAGTTCGGAAATGCCGCCGCGGCGGATATGGCTCGATGGGATGCCGGTGCGTTCGGCGAGAATACGGGTGGCGAGCTGCTCGCCGCTCATTTCGCAGGAGAAGAAGCCGACACAGCCGCCGTTGACTGCCTTGGTGGTACCGTCCGCCTGCACCTCGGGCACATAGGCCTTGGCGATGTTGTAGGCGATGTTGGTGGCGAGCGACGTTTTGCCCATGCCCGGGCGGCCGGCGAGTACGATGAGGTCGGAGGGTTGCAAGCCACCCATGCGGGCGTCGAGATCGCGCAGGCCGGTCGAGATGCCCGACAGCTTGCCGTCGCGCTGGAATGCCTTCGCCGCCATATCAACGGCGACCGTGAGCGCATCCGCGAAGCGCTGGAAGCCGCCATCGTAGCGGCCGGTTTCGGCAAGGCTGTAGAGTTGCCGCTCGGCATCCTCGATCTGCGCGCGCGGGGCAAAATCGACCGGTGCGTCGTAGGCGACGTTGACGATTTCCTCGCCGATCTGGATCAGGTTGCGGCGCAGGCTGAGATCATAGACGGTACGTCCGTAGTCCTGCGCGTTGATGATGGTGGTCGCTTCGGCGGCGAGCCGAGCGAGGTACTGGCTGACCGTCATGCCGCCCAGGTCGAGTTCGGCTGGCAGGAACGTCTTCAAGGTCACGGGATTCGCGACCTTGCCCATCCGGATCAGACTGCCGGCCGTTTCATAGATCTGCTGGTGGATGGCTTCGAAGAAGTGCTTCGGCTCCAGGAAATCGGAGACCCGGTAGAAGGCGTCGTTATTGACCAGGATCGCGCCCAGCAGTCCCTGTTCCGCTTCGATGTTGTGCGGCGCACTCCGATAGGCCGGGTTTGCGGCATCGGGCGCGAGCTTGTGGACGTTCGAATCGATCAAGGCCATGGACGAGTTTATTCTTCTGATTTCGTCGTTATTGGGATTTCCGGATATGGGGCGGCGATCAAGCGCCAGCCGGCCACAAAGCGAAAGCTCGGATGTGCCTTATGCACGATTCACACAACGCAATGTGTGAATCCGGTACAGCCGGGTGCATTCCGCTTGACGCGGTTTGGTCGGGATTCGCGGGGAGGGCCGCCGATCGGCGGCGCATGTGGCGGGAGTTCCTGGCGGCCTGAACCTTTTTCCGGGCCGCCGCACCAACTGAGACGTTGTTTGGCCGTTAGGGCCAGTTCCTCAGACCAAAATGAGGAAGGCCAATGCAATCAAGGCAGCCGCCACGCCGGTCGCGATCAGGGCGTAGTCGGTCACGAGGTCGCGCTGCGGGTCCAACATCGTCTGGTGCGTTTCTCGGGTCATTCCGGACCACTACGACAAACCGGAACGGACCTCTGTGAAGCAGGTCACACGTGCCGCATTTTCTTTGCGGCAAGTAGGCGGGAACGACCCGGCGAATTCCGGGTTGTCTTCGCTCACGAAAGAAAAGATACGGTGGCGATGGCTCAAGAGTTTCAGACGGCGCAATTTGCAGTTGGCCGCCCGAGTGGCCGAGACCGGCGTTGGCTCGTGGCGCTGGTCGGCGCCATGGAGCAGGCGGCGCGCCCGGAGGTCCGGAGCGTTTCCTGCGATCGCGGTCTGATCTCGGCCGCCAAGGCCCATCTGGCGCGCCCAACGACCTTCGCGCATCACGGCTCGGCCTACAGCCTGCGCAACTGACCGTTTCCGCAGTTTCGGATTATTCGCCGGCGAGTTGCAGCCGGGGCTTGGCGGCGTCGGCTTCCTTCACCCGCAGGCGGGCCTCCTCGCGACCGATATAGTCACGTGTCATCGGCACCACGCCCTGGCGCTTGGTGAGCTGGAGCTGGAAATTCATCATGTTCTGCACCCGGAACGACATCTCCGAAGCCGCCAGATAGAATTCCCACATCCGGGCAAAGCGTTCGTCGTACAGCCGCACGGCCTCTTCGCGCCGCGCCATGAAGCGCTCGCGCCAGGCCTTCAGCGTCTCGGCATAATGCAGACGTAGAATCTCCATGTCGCAGATCAAGAGGCCGGCCTTCTCGATCGCCGGCATCACCTCGGACAGCGCCGGAATATAGCCGCCGGGGAAGATGTATTTCCGGATCCAGGGGCTGGTGACATCGGGACCGGTCGAGCGGCCGATCGAATGCAGCATCATGACACCGTCGTCGCTGAGGAGCTCGGCGCAGCGCTTGAAGAAGGTTTCGTAATAGGCGACCCCGACATGCTCGAACATGCCGACCGAAACGATACGGTCGAACGGGCCCGGGATGTCGCGGTAGTCCTGCAACAGGAAGCGCGCCGAATGCGCCAGGCCCCGCTCGGCGGCACGGGCATTGGAAATCTGCAACTGCTCGGTCGACAGCGTGACCCCGGTAACGTCGGCGCCGCTCATCTCGGCGAGATAGAGGCCGAGGCCGCCCCAGCCGGAGCCGATGTCGAGAATGCGCTGGCCGGGCTTGATCAGAAGCTTCGCGGCGAGGTGGCGCTTCTTGGCGAGCTGGGCATCGTCCAGCGTCGCATCCGGTGTCTCGAAATAGGCGCAGCTGTACTGCTTGTCGGCATCGAGGAAGAGGGAATAGAGCCGGCCATCCAGATCGTAATGGCGCGCGACGTTGCTTTTGGACCGGCCGCGTACGTTGATTTGCTGGGCGCGCCGTCCGAGGAAGCGCAGCCAGGCCTGTAGCCGGGCAAAATTCGGCAACATCGCGGCCTGGCCCATCAGGACGGCCAATACGTCGGCGATGGTGCCTTGCTCGACCACGAACGTGCCGTCCATGAAGGCTTCGCCGAGGTAAAGTTCGGGATCGACCAGGACGCGGACTTCGGCCGCCCTGGTCAGGAAGCGCACCGCGACCGGAACGCCAGTCCCGTCACCGCAGTTGAATTGAGCGCCGCTCGCGGTCGTGAACTTGATCGAACCGCGGCGGATGAAACGCCCCAAGAAGTATCGCAACAATCGGTCCATCGAGACACCAACGGAACGGCACGCTGCACACCGACACCATCGGAGCTGATCACCCCAATGTGTCCCCACACGAAACATAGGTTAGGAATTGGATCGCGCTATTGCGTTGTGCTCAAAGCCGATATTCCAAAATGTGACAATTGCGTGGATGCGTCACGCGTGCGCTTCCATTCGCAGGATAATCGGCTAAAAGGTGACCGCCGCGGCCGATCCATCAGGCGCGGGCGGCGATTTTTCCGGAATCTGGAGACTTAAGGAATGTTGAGCCGAGCCCTCAGTCTGGCGACGGTGACGCTTCTGATTGGCCTGTCGGCTGGATCGGCGCGTGCGCAAAACCTCGAAGCCGGCAAAAGCCCGTCCCAGATTTTCGCGAACACCTGCACGGCGTGCCACAAGAGCCCGCGCGGGCTCCTGAAGACCGTGCCGGCCGGTTCGTTGCCGGGCTTCCTGCGCCAGCACTACACGACGTCCAGCGACATGGCCGGTGTGCTTGCGACCTATCTGATGTCGAACGGCGCCAATGATCCGCGCTATCAGGCCAAGGATCAGCCGAAGGGAGCCAAGGGCAGGGAAGGCCGCCAGGAGGCAACCCAATCGCCCGAACAGCCGTCCGAGCGCCCGGCGCGCCGCCAGCGGCAGGGCGCGGCAACGCCGGAAGGCGCCAAGCCCGATCCCGATGCGGACGGGTTGAACCCGCCGGCCGAGGGACATCACCGCGGGAAGCACATGGCGCGTCCGAGCGAGACGCCGGAGGGCGCCAAGCCGGAGGACGGCCAGACGCCGCAGGCCGCCAGCGAGGGCAAGCCGTCGCGTCAGAAGCACGGCCGCCGCGGCAAGCCCACCGAGGAGCCGAAGTCGGACGAGACGCCGAAGGGCGAGTCGGCCGGAGGGGCCGACAAGCCAGACACGGCGAAAGTCGATGCGCCCAAGACCGAGCCCAAGAGCAGCAGCGAGACCGCGCCTGTGCGGTCGGATCCGGTTCCCCAAGTGACGCCCGCGCCTGAGCCGGCCGCGGCCGCATCTCCCACGCCGGCGCCCGCCGCGCCGCCGGTGACTGCGACTGCCCCGCCGCCGCCACCGGCGCCGACCGCAGGTTCCGGTCCGCCGGAGGCTCCGACCTCGAAGTAATCGCCAACGCCGGGCCGCAAGGTCCGGCGTTTTCATTTGACCGATTCGTGGCCGACTAACGCCACCACGATCGCGGCAGCGACGTCGCGCGGCCAGCCAGCGCTCACCGCGGTGTTCCGCGTCGTCGACCGCAAGGAGACGCATGCCGCGACGGCGCGGGCGTCGATCGCGATGCTCGATGACAAGACGGCGGCGCGAATCAAAAGCCCGGCCTGATCGGCCGGGCTTCGATTGGTAGGGCGATGGAGCGAAAGCTTACTTCTCTTCGGCAGCCGGAGCCGGCGCCTCTTCGTCGTCGTGCTGGGCTTCCGGATCGAAGAATTCGCCGGCGGCGGCGAGCGCCTCGGCGGCCGCGTCCTGGTCTTCCTGGCGGGTCGAGATGTCCTCGCCGCGCTTGATCCGATCGGCCTCTTCGGCCGAGCGGGCGACCGTCACGTTGACGCTGGTCTCGACCTCGGGGTGGACCGCGATCGTGACCTTCTGCTGGCCGATCACCTTGATCGGCGAGTCGAGCCAGACCTGCGGACGCGCCACGGTAATGCCGTCGGCGGCGAGCGCCAGCACGATGTCGCGCACCGAGACCGAGCCGAACAGCTGGCCGGATTCGGAGGCCTGGCGGATGATGACGATGTCGCGGCCGTCGATCTTCTCGGCGACCTTGGAGGCTTCGCCCTTGGCCTTGATGTTGTTGGCCTCGAGCTCGGCCTTCATGCCGTCATACTTGGCGCGGTTCGCCTCGGTGGCGCGCAGCGCCTTACCGCGCTTGAGCAGGAAGTTGCGGGCGAACCCGTCCTTGACGCGCACGACTTCGCCCATCTGGCCAAGCTTGGCGACGCGTTCCAGCAGAATGACTTCCATGTTGATTCTCCTTTAGATGTTTAAGTATCGGGTTGAAGTGGTTGGATCGAAAATCTCATGCCGCGGGCAGCGGCGGCGGTCTTGTCTGAAGGTAGCGCTGGCGCAGTCCGAACACGGCGTCCGCGATGCCAAGCGCGAAGATCGCCACCAGCGGCCAGCCGAACATGGCGACGACGGCGTAGATGCCGCCGAGCCAGAAGCCGCGATTGCTGAGCGACAGCGTCAGGGTGTGCAGCACCGCGAAGCCGACGAGCGCATAGGCGATCACCAGCGCCGTGGTGACGAGCTGGGCCAGCATGGCGAGCATGCCGCCGACGAAGCTGAGCCCGGCCGCAACCAGCAGCGCGACCAGCGTCATGGCGGGAAGCGCCGTGCTGCGCAGCTCCGGCCACGGTCGGTTCAGCCGTCCGGAGGTCTGCGTGATCTTTCCGGCCAGCCACAGGTTGAGCGTCAGCGTGACCATCGCGATGACCGTCGCCGCGAGCGGCGCGAAGATCACCAGCATGTCGACCAGCCGCTCGACCTCGCCGCTGGCTTGCGCTTCGCCGGCGCCGAGCACTCTGAGCAAGCCGCGCCGCAACGTGCTGGTGATCGTGTCGGTATCCGTGCCGAGGGTGAGCAGCGCGCCGCTCGTCGTGATCACAGCGAAAGCCGCGATCCACAGCAGAACGCGGCCGACCGGGAACCATTCGAATGCAGGCTGCTGCTGGCCGACACCATTGCCCGCCGCCGGGCTCTCGATCGGCCGGCCGAGCAGCGCGAGGTGGCCGAGCCACCAGCCGGGCAGGGCAACCATCATGGCGAACGCGATGCTGTAGGGAAGCCCGAAGATCGCGCCGAGCACCGAGGCCGCAGCGACGCCGCCGATCGCGGCGGCCAGCGGGCCCCAGCCGAGCGCCGACACCATCAGCGGCAGCGGCGCGAGATAGAACAGCAATATCGAGATCGCCGCGCCCGAAATGATCGAGGCGAACATCAGCGCCGACGCGGCGCCGGCTGCAAGTCCAATGGTGAGTATCGCGATCATCAGCTGTCCCGCCCCCTTCGAGCGGTTAGGGGTCCTGCATCGAGAACCCCAACCATCGGCGACCGGACGACCCGGAAGCCTTATGAGAATGCGCGGCCGGCGGTGTACCGCCGGCCGAAGACGATTAGCGGATAACGTAGGGCAGGAGGCCGAGGAAACGCGCGCGCTTGATGGCGCGGGCGAGTTCACGCTGCTTCTTGGCGGAGACGGCCGTGATGCGGCTCGGCACGATCTTGCCGCGCTCGGAGACGTAACGCATCAGCAGCTTGGAATCCTTGTAGTCGATCTTCGGCGCATTCGCGCCCGTGAACGGGCAGGACTTGCGACGACGGAAAAACGGACGGCGGGCACCAGCATCAGCCATGATTCTTTACTCCTCGGTCGCAGCTTCTTCGTCGCGCGGACGGCGCGGACCACGATCGCCGCGGAAGCCGCCGCCTTCGCGATCGCCACGGAAGCCACCGCCTTCACGGTCGCCACGGAAGCCGCCACCGCGGTCATCGCGCTCGCGGTCACGGTCGGCCTTGCGCATCATCGCCGACGGGCCTTCCTCGTGCTCTTCGACGCGCACGGTGAGGTAGCGGATGACGTCTTCGTTGATCCGCTCCTGGCGCTCGATCTCGGTGACGACAGCCGACGGAGCGTCGATGTTCATCAGGACGAAATGCGCCTTGCGGTTCTTGTTCATGCGGTAGGTGAGGGAGCGCACGCCCCAGCTCTCGGTCTTGGTGACCTTGCCGCCGCCCTGTTCGACGATACCCGTCATCTGGGCCGTCAGTTCATCCACCTGTTGGGTGCTCGCATCCTGACGCGCGAGAAAAACATGCTCATAAAGAGGCATGGTTGTCCTTTCCTGTGTTGGCGCGGGTTCCGGCGACAAGCCCTTCGAGACCTTCGGAAAGGACTCGAGCTGCTCAGAAGGCGGGAGCACGGGACGACGGGCCGACTGGCCCTGCCACATCAAAATCAACGGGTGAATTTGCTGAGACCGTCCGTTCAGCTCCCGGCCGGAGCCCACGAATGGCGCGCTTTATACGGATTTTGGCTGGGAAGGCAAGCCTTGCCCGCCACCGGATTGGCAATAGGGCTTAGTCTCTCGAGGCCAATCAACGCAACTTTTCCCAGTTCAGCCTTGATTTCTTTGTTTGTATATCATACAAATATATCGGGAGGACGATCAGATGGGTTCGGAGACCGCCAGCGGCATGTCTGCGCCCGATCCGAAGCACGCGGTGCGCGCGACGCGGTCGGCTGGGCGCAAGATGCGTTCGCTGCTGCTCGACGCCGCCAGCCGGCTGTTCAAGGAGCGCGGGCTCTCCGGTACCTCGATCTCCGACATCGCTGCGGCCGCCGACGCCTTCCCAAGCCAGATCACCTACTACTTCCGCACCAAGGAGGCGCTGTTCGTCGAAGCCGCGAGCCGCGACATGCTTTACCTCGCGCGCGCCACTGAGCAGGCCGCTCTTCAGGCCCGCACGCCGCGGGACTACACCCATGCGCTCGCCGCGACCGTGACGGCGACCGACACGGTCGCCTTCTTCGCCGAGGCCCTGACGCTGACGCGACGCCGGCAGGATCTCGCGCCACTGGTCGAGCGCACCATCGAGCGTCTGCATAGCGAAGGCGCACGCGCCTATGCCGGCCAGGTCGAGCGGCATGGCTGGCGTTCGCTGCGCGCCCCGGAGGAGAGTTCGCGGCGGTTCTGGGCAATTGCGATTGGCGTGATCGTCGAAGGTTTTGCGATGGGCCGCGGCGCCGAGGAGATGTGCCGCGAATTGCTGCGCGCGCTCGGCGAGCAGGCAACATCGACATCGGCTGCTGAGACGACGCGCCTGCGCCTGGTTGGCGACCGCGATACTTCATCCGCTCCGGACGGGGAGACCAGCTCATGACCGCGCTTCGCATGCGTGCCCGCGATTTCCTCACCGAAGACGAACTGGTTTCGGTTCGACAGCGCACGACGTGGAAGGGCGTCGCCCTGATCGTGCACGCCTGGGCGCTGATCCTGGGCGCGATCGCGCTGGTCGCGTGGTGGCCCAACCCGCTGACCTATCTGCTCGCGGTCGCCATCATCGGCTCGCGTCAGCTCGGCCTTGCGATCCTGATGCATGACGGCGCGCATGGCTGTCTCTCTGCGGACGAGAGGACCAATCTCGCGCTGAGCCAGTGGTTTTGCGCCTATCCGATCTTCGCCGAAACCCGTGGCTATCGCCGTTATCATTTGCAGCATCATGCCCGCACGCAGCAGGAGGACGATCCGGATCTCGTGCTGTCGGCGCCGTTTCCGATCACCAGGATGAGCTACCGCCGCAAGTTCTTCCGCGATATCACCGGGCAGACCGGCTACCAGCAGCGCAAGGCGCAACTGCTCAATGCGATCGGGCCGAAGGAGTGGCCGTTGTCACGGCGCGCCGCCAACTTCTGGCAGAAGCTCGGGCCGCAATGCGTCGCCAACACGCTGCTGTTCGCGGGTTTAGCCGCTGCCGGCGTGTGGTGGGCCTATCCGCTGCTGTGGCTGGTGCCGCTGTTGACCTGGATGATGGTGATCACGCGCATCCGCAACATCGCTGAACACGCCGTCGTGCCCGACAGCTCCGATCCGCTGCGCAACACCCGCACCACGCGGGCCAACGTCCTCGAACGTCTGTTCATCGCACCGTACTACGTGAACTATCACCTCGAGCATCATCTGCTGTTCTACGTGCCCTGCTACAACCTGCCGCGCGTGCACCGCATCCTGAGCGGGAGCCGCTATGCCGACCGGATGGAGGTGCAGCCGGGCTACACGGCTGTGCTGCGGCTTGCGACCGCAAAGCCCGATCGGGAAGACCGCCCGGGCCAATTGGTCAACAGCGCGCGCCGGGCGCGGGCCGGCGCCGAGGTCAACGCCGACCAGAATGCCGGTGGATTCTAGGGCCGAACCGGCCCGGCATCCCCAGGGTTCCGCCAGCGCGGCTTGACATCGCGCCTCCCATCAGTGTCTTACGGCCCGGTCCGGGGCCGGTTGCAAGGCTTGATTGCAAGGGATTGCCCGGACCCGCCGTGGCGCGGTTCGCGCGACGCGGATACCGTTTTCCCCTGCGGCAGGCGCGGCGCCTGCGCGGAGATCACGCTCAACAAGGTAGGGATCGCCGATGACGGCAGCTTTTACGTTTCCCGGGCAGGGCTCGCAGGCGGTTGGCATGGGCAAGGCCCTGGCCGACGCCTTTCCGGTCGCCAAGGCGGTGTTCGACGAGGTCGATGCGGCTCTCGGCGAGAAGCTGACCGCGATCATCTGGGATGGTCCGGGCGAGACGCTGCAACTGACCGAGAATGCCCAGCCGGCCCTGATGGCGGTCTCGATCGCCACCTTGCGTGTGCTTGAGAGCGAAGCCGGCTTCTCGGTCGGCCGCAACGCGGCCTTCGTTGCTGGGCACTCGCTCGGCGAGTATTCGGCGTTGGCCGCGGCCGGTAGCCTGACGATCAGCGACACCGCAAAGCTGCTGCGGACCCGCGGGCTGGCGATGCAGAAGGCGGTGCCGGTCGGCGTCGGTGCGATGGCCGCACTGCTTGGGCTCGACTACGAGACCGCCGTGGCGGTTGCCGGTGAGGCGGCGCAGGGTCAGGTCTGCCAGGCGGCCAATGACAATGGCGGCGGACAGGTGGTGGTCTCCGGCGACAAGGCCGCGGTCGATCGCGCCGTCGAGATCGCCAAGACCAAGGGCGCCAAGCGCGCGATGCTGCTGCCGGTGTCGGCGCCGTTCCACTGCAAGCTGATGCAGCCGGCGGCCGATGCGATGGCGCAGGCGCTCGCGGGCGTCACCATCAAGGCGCCGGCCGCGCCGCTGGTCTCCAATGTGCTGGCGTCCGCCATCACCGATCCCGACGAGATTCGCCGCCGCCTGGTCGAGCAGGTCACCGGGACCGTGCGCTGGCGCGAGTCGGTCGCCTATATGGCTGGGCAGGGGGTGACGCGGTTCTTCGAGATCGGCGCCGGCAAGGTGCTGAGCGGCCTGGTCAAGCGCATCGCCGATGGCGCGGTCGGCGTGTCCGTCGGCGGCCCGAACGATATCGCTGCGGCCAAGGACGCGCTGGCAGCTTCGGCTTAATGCAGCCGGGAGGAGAATTCGATGTTTGATCTGACTGGCAAGACCGCGCTCGTGACGGGTGCAACCGGCGGCATCGGCGGCGCGATCGCGCAGGCGCTGCATGCGCAGGGGGCGACGGTGGCGATCTCGGGGACGCGGCGCGAGGTGCTGGACGGCTTCGCGGCCAAGCTCGGCGAGCGCGTACACGTGCTGCCGTGCAATCTCTCCAGCAAGGATGATGTCGAGGCGCTGGTGCCGGCGGCGGAAGCTGCGATGGGGCAGGTCGACATACTGATCGCGAATGCCGGCATCACCCGCGACAACCTGTTCGTCCAGCTGCGCGATGAGGATTGGGACGACGTGATTGCGGTCAACCTGACCGCGACGTTCCGGCTCGCGCGCGCCGCGACCAAATTGATGATGCGCAAGCGCTTCGGCCGCATCATCGCGATCACCTCGATCGTGGGCGTCACCGGCAATCCGGGGCAGGGCAATTACACCGCGTCGAAGGCCGGCATCATCGGCCTGATCAAGACGCTGGGTGCCGAATACGCCAAGCGCGGCGTGACCGCCAATTGCATCGCGCCGGGCTTCATCAAGACGCCGATGACCGACGCGCTGAACGACAAGCAGCGCGAAACCATCCTGGCGAAGGTTCCTGCGGCGCGGCTTGGAACGCCCGAGGATATCGCTGCCGCGGCGGTCTATCTGGCCTCGAACGAGGCCGCCTACGTCACCGGACAGACGATTCACGTCAACGGTGGAATGGCTATGATTTGAGCTGTTGCCGGCTCTCGCAATGCGGCGAAAAGCCGTTTTCGGGAGCCGGTTCAGGCGTGTAGTCAAGGCTTGGGAAGTATGATAGCTGAACCCCCCATGGATGGGCAAAGAACGCCATTGCAGGATTTTGAATCCCTGTATATTGGCGTGGCGACGCCTGCCGTTCGCCGGGGCTTAGTCGGCTACGACCGGGCCGAATCAAGACTATGCGCGATTGAGTAATCGAGACGACCACGATGGCTCGTATCGTCTTGGGGTCGGGTCCAATGGAACAACGAGGTTGAACGATGAGTGAGATTGGCGAGCGGGTTAAGAAGATTGTGGTCGAGCACCTTGGTGTCGAGCCCGAGAAGGTGGTCGATAGCGCGAGCTTCATCGATGACCTCGGCGCCGACAGCCTCGACACGGTCGAGCTCGTGATGGCCTTCGAAGAAGAATTCGGTTGCGAGATTCCCGACGACGCGGCGGAGACCATTCTCACCGTCGGCGACGCGACCAAGTTTCTTGAGAAGAACGCGAAGAGCTAACGCCGATCGCGAAGTTGACAGGGCCGGACGGACCGCGATCGAGCGGTCCCCCGGCTTCTTACTATTAGCCGCGCATTGCTGGCCGGAGACGTTGAAATGAGACGAGTTGTCGTCACGGGGCTGGGCATGCTTTCACCGCTCGGCTGCGGCGTTGACGCAACTTGGACGCGGATCCTCGCCGGCGAGAGCGGTGGCAAGAAGATCGACACCTTCGAGGTGTCCGACCTGCCGAGCCAGGTCGCTTGCTACATTCCGCGCGGCGACGGCGCCAATGGCACCTTCAATGCCGATCAGTGGATGGAGCCGAAGGACCAGCGCAAGGTCGACGACTTCATCCTTTACGCGATGTGCGCGGCCAAGCAGGCGCTCGACGACGCCAACTGGCATCCGACCTCCGATGAGGACCAGTTCGCGACCGGCACCATGATCGGCTCCGGCATCGGCGGGCTCACCGGCATTGCCGAGACCGCGGTGCTCCTGAAGGAGCGTGGCCCGCGCAGGATCTCTCCCTTCTTCATCCCGGGCCGCCTGATCAATCTGGCATCGGGCTACGTCTCGATCGAGCATGGCCTCAAGGGTCCCAATCATGCTGTTGTCACCGCGTGCTCGACCGGCGCGCATGCAATCGGCGACGCGGCGCGGCTGATCGCGCTCGGCGATGCCGAGGTGATGGTGGCGGGCGGCGCCGAATCGCCGATCTCGCGCATCGGCATCGCGGGCTTCTGCGCGGCGCGCGCATTGTCCACCGGCTTCAACGACACCC
The DNA here is from genome assembly GCF_002341725.1 of Bradyrhizobium sp. UBA2491. NCBI lineage: Bacteria > Pseudomonadati > Pseudomonadota > Alphaproteobacteria > Hyphomicrobiales > Nitrobacteraceae > Bradyrhizobium > Bradyrhizobium sp. UBA2491. The sequence continues at coordinate 106,167 of NZ_DDOP01000037.1, read as the reverse complement.
CGCAAAAGGCGTCGCGTCCTTATGACAAGGATCGCGACGGCTTCGTGATGGGCGAGGGCGCCGGCATCGTCGTGCTCGAGGAATACGAGCATGCGAAGCGCCGCGGCGCCAAGATCTACGCCGAGGTCACCGGCTACGGCCTGTCGGGCGATGCCTTCCACATCACCTCGCCGCCGCCGGACGGCAATGGCGGCTTTCGCAGCATGAGCATGGCGCTGAAGCGCGCCGGCCTCGCCGCCGCCGATCTCGACTACATCAATGCCCACGGCACATCGACGCTGGTCGGTGACGAGATCGAGCTCGGCGCGGTCGAGCGGCTGCTCGGTAATGCGGCCTCCAAGGTTTCGATGTCGTCGACCAAGTCCGCGACCGGGCATCTGCTCGGTGCGGCCGGCGCGATCGAGGCGATCTTCGCGATCCTGGCGATTCGCGATAACGTGGTGCCGCCGACCATCAATCTCGATAATCCGTCGGTGGAGACGGCAATCGATCTTGTGCCGCACACGGCGCGCAAGCGTGACGTGAATGTGGCGCTGTCCAATTCCTTCGGTTTCGGCGGCACCAACGCCTCCGTGATCGTGCAGCGCGTGACCAATTAGTAGGTCGGTAGAGCGTTTTCGAGCGAAGTGGGTACCGGTTCGCGTGAAGAAAACGCGTCAGAATAAGAATCCAAAGTCCCGTTCCGATGTGATCGGAACGGGACTTTAGAACTAGTCCACCGTTTTGCCGTATTCCGCGGTGACTCCTATTAGCGGGCGTATGCTATTGGCAGGGCAGGGGTTTGTCCGGCCACGATTGAACCGGCAGGATATTGGTTTGCATCGATGAGTGAGAGGCCGCCCATTTCACCGAGGAGTCCACGTGCCGCGCTGGAGCCCGAGCAGGTTCCGCCGCCGCCCAAGCGCTCGGATCGCGCCCGCAATCCCTTCGTGATCGTCGGCAATGCCATCTTCACGATCCTGATCATCCTGATGATCGGTGCCGGTGCCACGTACTATTACGGCAAGCAGACCCTGGAATCGCCGGGACCGTTGCAGGAAGACAAGATCGTCAACATCCCCGCGCGCGCCGGCAAGCGCGACATCGCCGACGTGCTCTCGCGCGAGGGCGTGATCAACGTCAATCCGTGGATCTTCATCGGCAGCGTGTTTGCGCTGAAGGCAAGTTCCGACCTCAAGCCGGGTGAATATTCGTTCCAGAAGAATGCCAGCCTGCGCGACGTCATCGCCACCATCGTCGATGGCAAGGTGGTGCAGCACGCGATCACGATTCCCGAAGGCCTGACCTCGGAGCAGATCGTGTCGCGGCTCACCGACAACGACATCTTCACCGGATCGGTGCGCGAGATCCCGCGCGAGGGAACGCTGCTGCCGGAGACCTACAAGTTCCCGCGCGGCACCACGCGCGACCAGGTGATCCAGCGCTTGCAGCAGGCGCAGAAGCGCGTGCTTGCCGAGATCTGGGAACGCCGCAACACCGACACGCCGCTGAAATCGCCGGACCAGCTGGTGACGCTGGCATCGATCGTCGAGAAGGAAACCGGCCGCGCCGACGAGCGCAGCCGCGTTGCCGCCGTGTTCGTCAACCGCCTGCGCCAGCGGATGAAGCTGCAATCCGATCCGACCATCATCTACGGACTGGTGGGCGGCAAGGGCACGCTCGGACGTCCGATCAAGCGCAGCGAGATCACGCAGCCGTCGCCCTACAACACCTATGTGATCGACGGCTTGCCGCCTGGACCGATCGCCAATCCCGGCCGCGCCTCGCTGGAGGCGACCGCCAACCCGGCGCGCACGCGCGACCTGTTCTTCGTGGCTGACGGAACCGGCGGTCACGCCTTTACCGAAACCTACGACCAGCACGCCAAGAACGTCGCCAAGCTGCGTGCGTCGGAGAAGCAGATCCAGAACGACACCGTCGAGCCCGCCGACGAGACGGCGCCCGCCGCCGCGGCGCCCGGCGCGGCCGACACCAATCCAACGGCGACCACGCCGCCGAAGCCGACCAATCAGAAGAAGCCGCCGCGCAGCGGTCGCCAGGGCGCCGCCCAGCAGCAGACCAATTCGCCGCCCGTCGTGCAGCGCTGACACGCGCGCGATCAGATCGGCCTCTTGTCCGACGCTCCGGAACGCCGCGCAACGGCTTCGCCGGATCGCTTGAGCCCTGCATTTTCCGGGGTGGAACGTAATTCCACTTTCACGGAATCCGTTTTAAGGTCGAACCGGCTCCGGACGAGTCTCGTAGGCTCCGGGTGAGTCCCATATCCTTCTGTTGGAGAGTTGCACGCGATGGCGCTGTCGAGCATGACTGGCTTTGCCCGAAGCCATGGCGGAAGCGGTCCCTACACGTTCGAATGGGAGCTGAAATCGGTCAACGCCAAGGGCTTTGACCTCCGGTTGCGGCTGCCGCCGGGCTGGGACGAACTGGAGGCCCTGGCCAAGAAGCGCGCCGGCGAATTGCTGTCGCGCGGCACGGTCTATGCCAATCTCAGCGTCAAGCGCACCGATGCGGCGCAGACGATCCGGATCAATGAGGACGTGCTGGCCGCGGTCGTGAAGGTCGCAGGTGAGCTCGCGCAACGGATCGACGCGGTGGCGCCGAGCATCGACGGACTGCTCGGCATCAAGGGCGTCATCGAAGTGGTCGAGCCTGAGAGCGACGAGGACGAGGACAAGGCGGCGCGCGAAGCGGCGGCGAAGGCGTTCGAGCAGGCGCTCGGCAGCCTGGTGGAGATGCGCCGCCGCGAGGGCGACGCGCTGGGCCAGATCCTGATGCAGCGGATGGACGAGATCGAGCGGCTCGCCAAGCGCGCCGAGACCGCGCCTGGTCGTAAGCCGGAGGCGATCAAGGCAAGGCTTGCCGAGCAGATCGCGGCGCTGCTGGAAACATCCGATCGCTTCGATGCCGACCGCCTCAGCCAGGAGGCGATCCTGATCGCCACCAAGGCCGACATCCGCGAGGAGCTCGACCGCATCGCCTCGCACATTGCCCAGGCGCGCGAGATGATCGGCAAGGGCGGGCCGGTCGGGCGGCGGCTCGACTTCCTCGCGCAGGAGTTTAATCGCGAGGTCAACACCTGCTGCTCGAAGTCGAACGACGTCGAGCTGACCAACACCGGACTTGAAATGAAGAACGTGGTGGAGCAGTTCCGCGAACAGGTTCAGAATCTGGAGTGAATGATGACGGCGGAGGGGTTTGACGGCGTTGAGCGGCGTGGACTGATGTTCGTCCTGTCGTCGCCCTCGGGCGCCGGCAAGACGACGCTGTCACGCATGCTGATCGATCGCATGCCGGGCCTGAAAATGTCGGTGTCGGCGACCACGCGCTCGAAGCGGCCGGGCGAGGTCGAGGGCCGCGATTACTTCTTCGTCGACAAGACCAAGTTCGAGGCCATGGCCAAGCAGGGCGAGCTGCTGGAATGGGCCACCGTGTTCGACAACCGCTACGGCACGCCGCGCGCGCCGGTCGAGGCCGCGCTGGCGGCCGGTCAGGACGTGCTGTTCGACATCGACTGGCAGGGCACCCAGCAATTGCGCGAGAAGGCGCGGGCCGACGTGGTCAGCGTCTTCATCCTGCCGCCGTCGGCCGCCGATCTCGAGAAGCGGCTGCACACCCGCGCGCAGGATTCCGAGGACGTCATCCGCGGGCGGATGAACCGCGCCACGCACGAATTGAGCCATTGGGCGGAGTACGACTACATCGTCGTCAACCAGAACGTCGACGATGCCTTTGCCGAGGTGCAGTCGATCCTGAAGGCCGAGCGCCTGAAGCGGGAGCGCCGCACCGGCCTCACCGAATTCGTGCGCGGCCTGCAGCGCCAACTCGAGAAGTAGCGCGCCGCAACCGTGATGCGATCGCAACCGATCGCATCACGTCTCATTGTTCCTATTCCAGAACGGACGCTAGTTCGCCGCGCTGCGCGCCAGCCGCTGCAGCATCGCGGCGATCTGCTGGTTGTCTTGCTCGGTTTGATCTGGCTTGCGCGCGATCTCACGGCGGGGCGCCGGTGTCTCGGCACGACGCGGCACCTGGGTCTCCGCACGCCGCGGAGTGGCCTCCGACAGCCGTAGCGGACGGTCCCGGTTGACGACGGCCATCGGCGGCGCCGGCTCGGTGTGGAGCGAATCCCACGGTGCGCGCCACTCGTCACTGATCTCGTAGGGCGGCGTCCGCGTCCGCGTCAGCCGGAACACCAGCGCGCTGACCAGGCCGGCCAGCGCCAGTGCACCGACCATCACGAACAGCAGCATCTGCGTCGAGGATGCAGACTTCTCGGCAGGCGTCTCGGCTGCCACGGGGACCGCAGGTGCGGGCGCGGCGGCCTGCTGCGGCGTTGCATCGGCTTGCGCGACCACGGTCGGCTGGTCTGCTGCGTGCCGGGTCCCGTTGGTTCCGGCCATGCTCGAGGCGTCCAGCCATCTCGCATTCGCGTCTGATGATTGGGCGTTCGCTTCGGGCGGCGCTGCCGGAGCCGCCGGAATTGGCGCTGCGCTGTCGGCTTGACCGGCGCCGGCGACCGCGCTGGGCGCGGTCCCAGCCTGCGGCGAGGGCCATTCAGCACGCGCATCGGCGATGGATTTGCGCATTGCCGGCGGCGGCGCCGGCTGGCCCTGTGGTGGTGTTGCGTCGGCCGTCGCCGTGTCGGGCACGGCTGCTGGCTGCGCGACTGCGGTCTTGGCAACCTTGTTCCTGGCGTCACCGAGGTACCAGCACTTCTTCTGGGTGCTGCGGTCGAGGTGATAGAACCAGTGACTTCCTGCCGGCGCGGTTCCCTTCGGTGCGGACTGACAACTGTCCGCCGTCCTGGCAGTGGCCGTGCCGGTGCCCGCCGTGGTGGCGGCGTTCTGGGCCATGGCGCCGAAGTTGGCGCCGGCCATGATGCTGGCGGCTAGCGCCGCAGCGAATTTCGCTGAACGATTTGACATACACGTCCCCGGTATTTCTTTTTTTACGCAAGCGCTGGCGATACCAATCTCGGCAAAGAGTTGGGTCGCAATGCGCCGCAAATCCGGAGCGGTTAGGGCTTAATTGGGGCTTGCGGCGCTCCGCGATTGCGGCGCGCCGGGGGCAGGAAACTTCCGGGGCGAGGGAAGAGGCGGACTATCGCTTTGATGCGGTCCAGTGGCCCCTGCATCCGTCGGAGCGGACGAACGACCCGGAACCGCTGCGGCCGGAGAACCGGCCCGAACTGGTCCAGGTCAGACCTCCAGCGGATCCGCCTCCGGTCGTGGCGCCGTTGGGGCTGACCTGTCCGGAACTCATCTCTCCGGAAATACTGCCGCCGGATATCACCAGTCGCTCCGTGCTCGACCCGCAAGGCGAGCCTTCCGCAACGACGACCCACGAACCATCGAAATTGCCGCCACCGCCGCTACTTTCGCTGCCACCTTTCCTGGTGGCGCGGCGTGGCGCTTCCGAATTCTTGCTTCGCTCCGGCTTCGAGGGCGTCACCGCGCGCGGCGCGGTACGGGTCCCGGACAGCGACTTCTCGTCATTGCCGATGCTGCCGCCGCTGCTGCCGGATTGCGCAAATGCGGACGTCGACCCGAGCGCGAACAGGAGCAGGGTCGAAAGCAGGGCGGGGCCTGCCGATGAGCAAAACATGCTTTTCATTTTCAGGTCTATCCAATGTGATCAATCAATGTCCGGTGCCGTCGGCGCAGACGGCATCGATAATGCGACAGGATTTGCCGGCCTTGCCGCATTCGTCAAGCGCGGCGCTCTTGGCGCGATCGAGCGCATCACGCTGGATCAGCGACCAGGACTTGCTCGATATCGCGAATGCGCCACAGCGCGTCCCGTAGAAGGAAAGCTCGAGGGTGCATTTGGCTCCGCCGCATTTGGCACGGGCGTCGTCGACCGCGGCACGGCGCGACGAATGCTTCCAGGAGATGCCCCATTTGTCGATGTCGGGCCCGTAGACAATCGATCCCCAGGGCTGCAAGTCCTCCATCTTGCGCAGCCGCGTCAGCACGCCTTCGGTGGCTTCGCCGGTCGGCGTCATCGCCACCTTCTGCTGGAATTTGCTGATCGCCGCGCGCATGTCGTTCGGTTCGGGATCGAAATTGTGCTCGTAGAGCCGGTCGCTCAATTCACGCAGCAGCGCGCCATCCTTGATCGGGATGCGGTCGGGATCGGGCCGCAGCGAGCCCGGCAATTGCGGCTCGGGCTGCGGCGCGACCGCGACCTTCGGCCCGGCCGGCGCCGCGGGCGGCACGAAATAGAACGTCCCGTCGATCGGCGACGATGAGACCCAGGGCTGTTGCGAGCCGCCGGTCTCGCGTTTCACCGCGAGCCCGACCTGATTGAAGGTCTGGAAGATGTCGAGGCCGGCGAGCCGGATCGTGGCGGCCAGCGCCTTGGTGTAGGGGCTGTGGCCGTCGCTGCCGTCCTGCGCGACATTGCCGGGTTGCGTGGCGTAGGAGATCAGCGTGCCCTCGGGAGCGCGCATCTGCGCAAGACCGCCGTCGGCTGCGCGCAGCCCGCGTCCGCCGAACGGATTGTTCCGGCAGGCGTCGAGGATCACCATGTTGAGCCGCGTGCCGGAGCCCTGCATCTGCCGCAGCACCAGATTGACGTCGAGCATCTGGAAATCGACGTCGGCCTCGCGGGTGGCGTTGGCGCTGACCGGCACCAGATAGTTCGCGCCGGAGACCTGGACGCCGTGGCCGGCATAGTAGAACAGCGCGACGTCGGCGCCCTGGACCTGGCGGCCGAAGCTCTGGACTGCGATGTCCATCGCCGGCTTGTCGAGATCGAGCTGGGCGCGGCCGCCGACCAGAGTGAAGCCGAGGCTTGCCAGCGTCTCGGCCATCAGGGCGGCATCGTTGCGCGGATTGTCGAGCCGCGTCACGTTCTGGTAGGCGGAATTGCCGATCACCAGCGCGACGCGCTTTTCGGTGGCCGCCTGTGCCACGCCGATGAACGCCTGCCACAACAGCGCAAGCAGCACCGCAGCCGCCAAGCTCCTGCCTTGCACCGCCCCGCGCATGCCCTGTGACCTCTCAGCCCGGAGCGTAGATTACCAGCGGGCGCGAGAGGACAAAAGCAGCAGTCAAGGTCACGGGGCGCGACCAATCGCGCTCAGTGACGTCACACAAGGGCAGGTGCAAGGGCAAGTCCCGCCGGCCACGCCGGCGGGACCTGGGTGCTAGTTCTTCAGGACGATGCGGCCCACGACCTTGCCGGCGCGCAGCTCGTCGATCCATTTCTGAACGTCGGCCATCGGCTCTTCCTTCATCGGCGTCGGCTTGATCTTGCCGGCGCGTGCGAGCGCCATCAGCTCGCGACCCTCGGCCAGGGTACCGACCATGAAGCCTTCGATGGTCATGCGCTTGTAGACCCACTGCACCATCGGCAGCGAGAAGTTGCCGCCCATCAGGCCCGACACCACGATCTTGCCGCCGCGCGCGACGGTCGAGACCGCGAACGCCATCGACTTCTCGTTGCCGGCAAAGTCGACCACGCCGTCGAAGCCGCCATCGCTCTCCTTCAGCATGCGCTTGACGACGTCAGGCTCCGCCGGGTCATAGGCGGCCGCTGCGCCGTTCTTCAGTGCGGTCTCGCGCGCCGCGGGGCTGAGATCAGCGACCGTGATCGGCTGCTTGAACATCGCCTGCGCGAAAGACAGGCCCATCATGCCGACGCCGCCAAGTCCGATCAGCAGCAGATTGCGCTGGCGCGGGCGATCGACCAGCCGCTTCAATGCGCCATAGGCGGTGACGCCGGAGCACATCAGCGTGGCCGCCTGGTTGACCGGAAGCGGATCGTATTCGAGCAGATATTTCGCGTCGGGCACCAGCACGTGGGTGGCGAAGCCGCCGTCGATCGAAACGCCGAGGAAGCGCTGCTTGACGCAGAGGTTCTCGTCACCGGCGAGACAGTCGCGGCACTGGCCGCAGCCGATCCAGGGGAAGACCGCCTGCTTCGTTCCGACCAGATCGTTCGGCGCATCGGGGCCGACCTCGTCGACGACGCCGGCGATCTCGTGGCCGAGCGTGAAGGGCAGGGTCATGCCGCGGGTGGTGTCGAGCTTCTTGCCGCCGCCGAGATCCGCGTAGCCGTCCTGGATGTGCAGATCGGAATGGCACAGGCCGCAGCGCTCGATGCGCACCAGCACTTCGCGTCCCTGTGGCTTCGGTGTGTCCACGATGGTCTCGCACAGCGGTGCATCGAATTTGACGAGGGATTGGCGAACCATACGCGCCATTACGTTTTCTCCTGTTGTTCTATTTTGTGGACCGTATATCGGCCAATTCACGGGCCATGGCAACAAAGCCGGCGACCGGAATGGTTTCGGCGCGCCGCGTCGCTTCGATGCCGGCTGAGGCCGCGAGCCGTGCCGGATCGACCGACAGCGATTTCAGGCTCTGGCGCAGCATCTTGCGGCGCTGGCCGAAGGCGGCGGCCGCGACCTGCTCGAGCATGCGGCGGTCGCACGGCTCGGGCGCGGCGCGCGGTATCAACCGCACCACCGACGACGTGACCTTGGGTTGCGGCACGAAGGCCGCGGGTGAAATGTCGAACAGGATCTTGGTCTCGGCGCGCCAATTGGCGAGCACCGCGAGCCGGCCATACGCCTCTTCGTCCTCATGGGCTGTGATACGCTCGGCGACCTCGCGCTGAAACATCAATACCATGGTGTCGTACCAGGGCGGCCACGGCTCGATCGACAGCCAGTCGACCAGAAGCTGGGTCGCGATGTTGTAGGGCAGGTTGGCGACGATCTTGGCCTTGCCGCCGTCAAGGAAGGGACGTGGATCGAAATGCTGCGCGTCGCCGTGCACGATCTCGATGCGGCCGGGGTAACGCTTGACGATGTAGTCGAGCGCGGCGAGCGCCCGCTCGTCGCGCTCGATGGCGATCACGCGCTTGGCGCCCATCGCAAGCAGCGCGCGCGTCAGGCCGCCGGGGCCGGGCCCGACCTCGATCACGGTGGAGTCTTCGAGCGGGCCTGCGGCGCGGGCGATCCGTGCGGTGAGATTGAGGTCGAGCAGAAAATTCTGGCCGAGCGATTTGCGCGCCGACAGGGAATGCTCGCGAATGATGTCGCGCAGCGGCGGCAGATCGTCGATCGTGCTCACCTAGCTTGAGGCCGCGGCCATGCGCGCGGCGAGCCGCAGCGCGGCGATCAGGCTCGAGGGATTGGCCTTGCCGGTGCCGGCGATATCGAACGCGGTGCCGTGATCGGGCGAAGTCCGGACGAACGGCAATCCGAGCGTGACGTTGACGGCGTCCTCGAACGCGACGGTCTTGATCGGGATCAGCGCCTGATCGTGATACATGCAGATCGCGCAATCATAGGTCTTGCGCGCGGCTGCGTGGAACATGGTGTCGGACGGCAGCGGACCTCGGACCGCAACGCCGTCGCGGCGCAGGATGTCGACCGCCGGCGCGACGATCTCGACATCCTCCATGCCGAGCGTGCCGTCCTCCCCGGCGTGCGGATTGAGGCCGGCTATGGCAAGCCGCGGCGCCGCCAGGCCGAACCGCGCCTTCATATCGGCGACCACGATGCGCGCGGTCGAGACGATCAGGTCGGTCGACAATTGCGCCAGCGCTTCGCGGACCGAGACGTGGATGGTCACCGGGACCACGGCGAGGGCCGGCGACCACAGCATCATCACCGGCTGCGGTGCCGGGCCGCCGCGGGCGGCGGCAAGCTCGGCAAGGAATTCGGTATGGCCGGGATGGCGGAATCCGGCACGGTACAGCACATTCTTGGCGATCGGATTGGTGACGACGGCGCTGGCCTTGCCGGAGGCGACGTCGGCGACGGCCTGGCGGATCGACGCCAGCGCCGCGTCAGCGCTGGTCGCGTCGGGCTGGCCCGGTCGGGCCGTTGCCAGCTTGCCGGTCGCGACCACGGGGAGGGCGTGGGCAAACGCTGCGCAGGCTTCTTCCGCGCCGACCTCGGCAAACTCGACGGCAAGCCCGAGCGCCTTCGCGCGCTCAGCCAGGGAGGCGGGGTCGCCGAGCAGATAGAACGGCGGAAGATCAAGCTCGCGGCGGCGCAGCCATGCGGCGAGCGTGATATCGGGGCCGATGCCTGCGGGCTCGCCGGATGTCAGTGCGAGAGGTTGGGCCATGCATCAACGATAGTCGATCATTTCCCGCCTGGATATTCGATCATCGCGGCTCTTCGGACTTCCTGCAGATAGGCCTTGGACTTCGCCTCGTACTTCTGCACGTACATCTTGTCCCGCATCTCACGCTTCTTCGGCGTGTCCACGGTGGTCGCCTTCCTGCCGCAGAGGACGACCATTTCGACGCCCTGCTTGGTGATCTCAGGCGGGGTGAGGTGGCCGACCGGGGTCTTGTCCAGGATATCGCGCAGCGACTGCGGCAGGTCGGCCGAGGTCTTCACCACGATTTCGCGGATCGCGGCATTGCGCATCGACTTGAAGTAGGAGTTGGCCTCCTCACAACTGGTCACCCGCTCGCGCAGGGTGTCGGCTTCCTTGCGGCGTCCCTCGAACTCCGACTGCGGAGCACCGCGGGGCACGATCAGAACCACCGGCTGCATCCGGTATTCGAACGCTTCGGCGTCCGGAGCGTCTCCGGTCTCCTTGACCGCGGTCGCCACGTCCCTCTCGCCGACCTGCAGGCTTTCCTTGAAGCGGCCACGGACCAGGCTGGTCCAGACCATGTCGGCCCTGATGCGCTGCTTCAGCGTATCGGGTCGGATGCCCTTGCTCTCCAGCACCTTGGTGAGCTGGTCGCCCGACAGCCGCATCCGCTGCGCCATGCCGCCGAAGGACTGCTCGATGTCGTTGGCGGTGGGATCGACGCCATACTTCTTGGCTTCCTTGATCTTCAGCTTCTCATCGATCAACTCGTCGAGGACGGCTTTGCGATCGGGAGTCTTGCCGCCGGTCAGGGCGTTCAACTTCGCGCGCTGCTCGATGTCGAAAGCGGTAATGGGTTCGCCATTGACCATCACGGCGATGCTCTGGGCGTGCAATCGCGCGCTGCCCCCGAACACGAGGACAAGAGCCAGCAGGGAACCCAGTATGAGCGAACGGCGGCGGGGTGGCAGGCTAGCGGTCGTCATTATTGTCATGTCAGCCGTTTAAACCAATTCAAGCCGGAGCCACAGGCCCGCGGGCAATTTAAGCCCCTCGCCAAGCTCTCTCGCCTGGCGCCCCTCGCTTGCTACTGCACGCCAGCCGAACTGCTGGTGGTGGAGGTTTGCGCGATCGTCCGCAGCCCAATCTGGAACATGAACGCGTGGCTGAGGACGGGCGGCTGCGAACCGGCCTGATAGGTATAGGACGTGACGTAGTTGGCGGCCAGCACGAAGCAGTCGTCCACGTAGCCCGCGCCTACCGCATACTGGTTGATCTTGTTCGCTTCAAGGTCCCAGCGCGCCGCGCCCTGGACCACCCAGTTCGCCGCCACCTTGACCGAACCGCTGGTCAGGATGCCCTCGCGGCGGGTCAGGTAGCCGAGTTCCGGCTGGGCGGCATAGTCGCCGTAGGTCACGGCGACCGACCAGCGGTCGAAATTCGCGGCCGCCGTGGCCTCGAACCGGTTGATGTTCCAGGTCGCCTCATCCATCCGGGTGCGGACGCTGAACGTATAGGTGCGGTTGGGCGAATAGGCGAGGCTCGCGACGTAATCCGAGCGCGGGTTCTGCAAGCCGGAATCGATGCCGGTGTTGGTGACGTCGGCGACCGCGAACGAGTTCAGGCCGAACATCTGGTAGGACTGCCCGAACATCGCCTTGACGCTGCCGCCACGGTCGAACTGGGTGGTGGCCTGCACGCCGACATTGGCGCGGCTGCCGCCCTCGACGCGGTCATAGCCGGAGAACTTGTCGACCGAGAACAGGTTCGAGGTGTCGAACACCAGGCTCTGCGCGTCCTCGTTGGGAAGCTTGCCGGCATTGGGCTCGTTGGGCCGGATGATGACCTGCGCGATCGGCTCGACGGTGGTGGTGCCCCACGGCTGCACATTGATGAAGGGGTAGCGGTATTCGAGGCCGACGGTCGGCATCAGGCGGACCGTCTGGGTGTCGCCGATCGGCAAGTAGCTGGAAACGCCCGGCTGGTTCGAGACATCCGCGTTGATCGCATCGGCGCGGATGCTGGCGAACGGCGTCCAGATCTGGCCGAACGGGTCGGTATAGGACTTGCGCCACTGCGCCTCGGCGGTCAGGCGGGTGTAGGTGCCGGGCATGCCGCGCAGCAGGCACTGCGACGGCGTGCGTGCCATCGGATCGGCCGACGTGGTCAGGCACAGGCTGTTGGTGTTGGCCGTCGTCGTGATCGGATCGAACACCGCGGTTTCGCGGGTCAGGTTGACGAAGTTCATCTTGTAGCTGAACTCGCCGCCCAGGATATTGCTGTTGATCACGTTGTTGTAGTCGATCACGGGCGCGACCACCGGCACCTGGCTCTGGTTGCCGGAGTAGCTGAGATAGTAGATCGCGCGCGCGTCAAAGAAGCTGCGGTTGCCGACGCCGGTCAGATAGAGCTGCGAGATCGCCTCGGTCGGCAGCGACAGGAACGACCCGAACGGGTCCTTGTACTGGGCGAGCCGGTAGTCGGACATGAAGAAGTAGTCCGACAGCACCACGCCGTCCCAGCCCCAGACCCATTTGTCGTTCAGCGCGAACTGGCCCTTGGTGTCGACGCCCCAGCGGAAGTCGCGGTCGCCCGGCTGGCCGGTGAACTGACCTCGATCGAGCTGATCGATACCGTAGAGCCGGATCTGATAGGAGCCGTCCGCGAAGCGCTGGCGGAATTCGGTTTGCAGCAGCACGCCCTGTTTCGACGTGATGCGCGGATTGAAGGTCGCGTCCATGTCCGGCGCGATCGCCCAGTAATAGGGGATTTCGACGCCGTAACCGAACGCCGTATAGCTGGTGAAGCCCGGCATCAGGAAGCCGCTCTTGCGCTTCACGGTCGGATCGGGCGTCGAGAAGTACGGCAGATAGGCCATCGGAACGCCGAAGAATTCGAGCTGGGCGTTCTCGAAATAGAGCATCTTCTCGGTCTGGTTATGGATGATGCGCGCGCCCTTGACCTGCCAGAGCGGCGGCTTCTTCGGATCATCCTTACAGGGTGCGCAGGCGGTATAAACGCCGTTGTCGAACACCGTGTAATTGCCACTCGAGCGATCGGCGCGGGTCGCCGCCATGCGGGTCTGGTCTTCGGTGTCGACGCGCAGCGAATCGACGAAACCGTCACGGTAGTCGTCGCTGAGATCCATGATGTTGGCGTAGGTGATCTTGCCTTCCGCATCGGTCATGCGGATGTTGCCTTCGGCATGAAGACGCTTGGTCTTCTGGTCGTAGATGACCTTGTCGGCCTCGACGCTGGTGCCGTTGTAGAACATCTGGACGTTGCCGACCGCCGAGATGCGCGAGTTGTTGTAGTCGTAATCGACCTCGGTCGCCTGAACGAGCATCTGCCCGTCGTTCTTGGCCGGCGGACGGGGCGGCTTCGGCGGACGCGGATTGTAGGTGAATGCCTGCGCGGCAGCCGGCGTCGACGCGACGACGTCGAGTGCGCTGACCACGACGAGCGCGGCGAGGAGAGCTGAGATCGAAACGCCAAACGCGGCCATGCGGCTCCGTTGACGGCGCAGAGCACTGCGCCGCCCGCAAGCAGGCGACCTCAACTGGCGGGCGGCGACAGTAGCCACTACCCGTCCTCCTGGTACAGCAAAGCTAAGAAGCCGGTGAGGCTACCCACAACGACGGGCAACCACGCCGCAGCGATGGGATGCATCAACTCAGCCTTGCTCAAATCTTCAGTTACTTTCGAAAGCACGTAGAGCAGAAAGCCTGCGCCCACGCCACTCAAAACCATCTTCTGCACGCCGCCCATCCGGAAGAAGCGAAGGCTCACAGAAGCCGCCAACATCACCATCGCAGCCAGCAAAAACGGCTGTGCGATGAGCTTGTGATACTGCAATCGATAGCCGGCCGTCGCGAACCCTGAGCTCTCCGACGAACGGATGTAAGTCGGCAGTTGCCAAAAGGACACAGTTTCGGGGGTGGAGAAACTGTTGCGCACCTGTGCCGGGGTGAGAGTCGTGGTCAGGTAGAAGGTGTCCTGATCCACCGGAGCCTTGTCGAGGGTGTATCGGCGTACTCCCTTGAACACCCAGCGACCGTCTTCGAGCGCCGCTTCGCGCGCTTCGATTCGTTCCTTGAACTGCAATGCCGTATCGAATCGAAACACGGTGAGGCCGGTGAGCCGGACGCCCTGCTGCTCGCTGCGCGCCGCGTTGATGATCGCCTGACCCTCGTCGTTGATCTGGTTCAACCAGAAGCCGGACGCGTCCTGGATGCCGCCGCCCGGCGCCGAGCCGAACAGCTCGGCCTCCATCCGCTTCGAGAGCTCGCGCAGATTGGCCGACATCGGATTGTAGGCGGTGGTCGCGAAGATGCCGAGCACGATGGCGCTGACCAGTGCCGGCGAGATGAATTGCCAGGCCGAGACGCCGGCGGCGCGCGCCACGACGAGCTCGAGCCGCCGCGACAGCGCGAGATAGCAGGTCATCGCGCCGATCAACACGCAGAACGGCATCAGCTTCTCGAGCAATTGCGGCACGCGGAACAGCGAGGTCTCGGCGACGGTGATGGCGGACGCATCGACCAGGCCCGATGTCTTGCGCACCATCTCGATGTAGTCGACCAGCACGAGCAGCACGAAGATGCCCGCGAACACGCCCACCGCCGCGATCACGAAGCGACCGGCGAAATAACGCCCGAGCGTGTTGGTGACCATGCTCATGCGGTTGCGGGCCTCCGGAACAGGCGCGCGATGCGCTCATTGTTTCGGTTGATGGCTTCGATCAGCGCCGCCGGCGGTTCGACGACCACCCCGCCGACGATCATCCAGATCCCGATGCCGATGCCGGCGAACAGCATCACATATTGCACCAGCGCCGCGATCGGCGTCTTCACCGCCATGACCGAGCAGGCGAAGCCGACCATGCGCAGGCCGAACACCGCGAATACCGAGCCGCCGATCGAGAAATTGCGGCTTTGCCGCGTGGTGCGCGGCGCGCCGAGGAAAGCAAAGGTGAGAGCCGCGAACGCGAACGGATAGATCGGTGCCATGAATCGATCGTGCAGCTCGGCGAAGAACTGGCCCGACAGCTGCTGATAGGTCGGATCCTTCTCGTCCGGCGACATCAGCTCCCAAAGATAGCGTTCGCGAATCCCGAGGGTGACGTCGCGGCCCTGCGAGAACTTCGACATGTCGAAAGCGTAGCGCTGAAACACCACCAGCGTCGGATCGCGCTTGCCGACCTCGAATCGCTCGAGGTTGCCGTCCTCCAGCACGAGATACGACCCGCTCTCGTTCTTCAGCACGGTGCCGTGGTCGGCGACGATGGTCACGCGCTGCTGCGGATCGCGGCGATCGTCGACGAAGACGCCGCCGAGTACGCCGCCGGGCAGCCGCTCGCGGATCCGAATCGTCAGATTCTGGTCGAGCTGGGCGAAGCGGCCGGGTTGCAGGATGTTGGTCAGGACGTCGGCGGTGATCTCGGCATCCCACTGCTTGATTCGGCGCATGCCGTCGGGGGCGAGATAGGCGCCGATGAAGGCGACCAGCGCTGCCACCACGCAGGTGGCGAAGAAGAACGGCCGGAACAGGCGGAACGGCGAGAACCCCGCCGCATTCATCACGATGATCTCGGAATCGGTCGCCAGCTTGTTCAGCGTGTGGGAGATCGCAATCATCAGTGCGATCGGGGCGATGATCAGCACCAGGGCCGGAATCACGAGGCCGGTGATGCCGAGGAAGGTCAGGATGGTCTGGCCCTGGCTCGTCATCAGATCGATACCGCGCAACGCCTGCGTAATCCAGATCACGCCGGTGAGGCTGACCAGCACAAGCGCAAACGACGCCAGCGTCGTTTTAAAGATGTACTTGTCGATCGACCCCATCGCTACCCGTACGACCCCCAAGACCCCTAGTACGCAGCCAAACGCACGGCTTTCGACCAATCCCGTCAACCCGGGTTCCCCAATGGTCGAGCCGCGAACGCACCTGGCTCACTCTCTCACTACCATCCCTTTGATCCGTCAACAAAATGGCCACGCCAAGGCGCGCTTAATTTATGGTTAATTATTCGCTTTTGTGACCTTCCGGCCACTGCGGTGCTTGGCAGCGGCGCAGCCGACAGGTCATAGTGTGTGACAAACCCGGTCCGGGATGTTCCGGACCGCCATCGCCATGCTCACCCCGAGTGCCGGAAGGACCGCCTCAGGTTCGGGCAACACCCTGAGTTCTGGAGGATTTTCCTATGCCCGACGCCGTCAAGGTCGGCTTTGCCCCATTCTCCGCGGCCGCTCGCGGCATTCTGGTCGTCTTCTGCGACGAGCAGTTGAAGCTGGGATCCGCGACCCGAAAGGCGCTGGGCGTCGCAGCCGAGACGATCAAGCGGGCCGCGGCGACCAACCAGTTCAAGGGCAAAAGCGGGGCAGCGCTCGACATTCTGGCGCCCGAGGGCATCAAGGCCGAGCGGCTGATCGTGATCGGCGCGGGCAAGCCGGCCGACCTCAAGGAGAAGGATTTTCTCAAGTTTGGCGGGCTGGTGGCCGGCAAGCTCAATGCCGGCAGCGCCGCGATGACCGTCATCGCCGAACTGCCCGATGCCGCGATGGCAGCCGGCCAGGCGGCCGCGATCGCCGCCGGTATCCGCCTGCGCGCCTACAAATTCGATCGTTACAAGACCAGGAAGAAGGACGGCGAGGACGGCACCGTGCGGGCCGAGGTCTCCATCGCGGTCGACGATGTCGCGGCGGCGAGGAAGGCGTTCGCGCCTGAATCTTCCATCGTCGACGGCGTCAACCTTGCCCGCGAGCTCGTCAACGAGCCGCCGAACGTGCTGTATCCCGAAGAGTTCGCGCGCCGCGCCAGCCAGCTGCGCAAGCTCGGCGTCACCGTCGAGGTGCTCGACGTCAAGGCGATGACGAAGCTCGGCATGGGCGCACTGCTCGGCGTCGGCCAGGGATCGGCGCGGCCGAGCCGTACCGTGATCATGCGCTGGAACGGCGGCAAGAAGAGCGAGACACCGGTCGCCTTCGTCGGCAAGGGCGTCTGCTTCGACACCGGCGGTATCTCGATCAAGTCCGCCGGCGGCATGGAGGATATGAAGGGTGACATGGGCGGCGCGGCCTGCGTGGTCGGGCTGATGCACGCGCTGGCGGCGCGCAAGGCGCGCGTCAATGCGGTCGGCGCCATCGGGCTCGTCGAGAACATGCCCGACGGCAATGCCCAGCGTCCCGGCGACATCGTCACCTCGATGTCCGGTCAGACCATCGAGATCATCAACACCGATGCCGAGGGCCGCCTCGTGCTCGCCGACGTGCTCTGGTACGTCGCCAAGAAGTTCAAGCCGAAATTCATGGTCGATCTGGCGACGCTGACCGGCGCGATCATGGTCGCGCTCGGCACCGATCACGCCGGCCTGTTCTCCAACAATGACGAACTCGCCGAGCGCCTGGCCAAGGTCGGCCTCGAGACCGGAGAGAAAGTGTGGCGCATGCCGCTCGGGCCGGAATACGACAAGCAGATCGATTCGCAGTTCGCCGACATGAAGAACACCGGCGGGCGCAACGGCGGCTCGATCACGGCGGCGCAATTCCTGCAGCGCTTCGTCGACGGCACGCCATGGGCCCATCTCGACATCGCCGGCACCGCGATGGGCGCGCCGAAGACCGAGATCAATCAGAGCTGGGGGTCGGGTTACGGCGTGCGGCTGCTGGAGCGGTTGGTCTCCGACTATTATGAAGCCAAGAAGTAGGATGCTCGCCGGCGCATGACCGAAGTGCTGTTCTACCATCTCCAGAACATGACGCTGGAGAGCGTGCTGCCGCCGCTGCTCGAGAAGTCGCTCGAGCGCGGCTGGCGCGTGGTCGTGCAATCGACGTCGCAGGAGCGCGCCGAGACGCTCGACGCGCATCTGTGGACCTACAGCGACGATTCGTTCCTGCCGCACGCGTCGTCGCGCGTTGCCGATGCGCAGGACCAGCCGATCGTCCTGTCGATCGAGGAGGGCAATCCGAACCGGGCCAATGTCCGGTTTCTGGTCGACAACGCCGCGCTCCCGGCCGACTGCGACAGCTACGAACGGGTGGTCCTCGTGTTCAACGGCGACGACCCCGACGCGGTGGCCGCGGCGAGGGAGAGCTGGACCACTTGCAAGGCGCGCGGCTTCGAGGTGACCTATTGGCAGACCGACGAGCGGGGTCGCTGGCAGCGGCGCCAATAGCGATATCTACTAATTAATGATAATCCGAGGTTTCTCGGTGTGGGTCACGGTCATGCCGCAAAGTGATGTTCGGACAACCTCTTAGGTAAAGGGGTTAGGAGCCTGGTCGATCGTGCGTGATGGAACATTCAGTCGGAAGTCGCTGCTGGCGTTGCTGGTGCTTGCACCCGGTCTTGCTGGCTGCTCGGGCGCGGCATCCGACATATTCTCGCGCGACGCCGACTGGTTCTCGCGCCCCGGGCGGGTGTTCATCCGCAACATCTCGATCGAATCGCCGCCGCTGACACCCGATAAGCCGGTGACCAACGACGATCTGGTCAGTGCCGACGGCGGTTGTCCGGGCATGGCGCCGCCGGCCGCCGCCGCCGATGCCAACGCCCAGGCTCCGGGTGGCGCACTGCCGCAGCCGACCGGCGGCAGCGTCGCGCTCGGTCACACCGAATGCGATGTCGTGCGCGGCATCGGTGCCCCTGACAGTGTGAACCTGTCGAACGGCCCCGGCGGCGAGCGCGTCGCGGTCGTCACCTGGTCGCGCGGCCCGCGTGCCGGTATCTACACGTTCTCCGGCGGGCGCCTGACGTCCGTCGAGCGTGGCCCAGACGCTGCGCCGGAGCCGAAACCGGCGAAGCCGAAGAAGAAAAAGACCGCGCACGGCTAAGGCACGATCCGGAGACCAGCGACGCTGTTCTCCGAAAAATGCACGCTCATCTGCCTGACGATCGCAAGGCGGATTCGAACTCCCTGATGGCAAGCTGAAGCAATGGAGACACTCGCTTCTCCATTCGCGTCGCCATGAAGAAGTTCGAATACACGCGGGGAATGCTCGGCGACAACGACCTCATCTCGCCGCGCAACACCCAGGCCTTTGCATAATGTTCGGGAAGGTAGCTCAGATAGAGCCCGCTCAGAACCAGAATGGCCTGCGCCTCCATGCTTGAAACGCTGACGCGGGCGATCGCATTCGGCACATGCTCCAGTTCGAGCATCCTGGCGTAGGGACGAACCACAAAGGCATGACGTTCGACCGTTTCGCGCACGATCTCGGTCCTCCTGCGGCCGAACAGCGGGTGGGTCGACCCGCAATAGAGCGAATGCACCTCTTGCCTGAGGGCAATGCACCGGATGCCCGGATAACGACCGGGCTCGGGCAGGATGGCGAGATCGAGTCCGCCGTTTCCAAGCTCCGAGATCAGGGATTCCGGCGATCGGACTTCGATGCGGACGATGACATCAGGCGCCTTTCGATTGAGCGCGGCGATGACCCGATGAACCGGCATCTGCGGGTCGGTGATGGTGTTGTCGACCAGTCCCAGACGGATCGTCCCGGAGAGTCGCTTTTTCAGTGCGCCGACGACGTTCTCGAACGACGTGAGCTCCTCGAAGACCTTCTTCGATTGCTCGAAGACGACCGACCCGCGATCGGTCAACCCAAATCCGCGCCGTCCCCGTTGGCACAGTGTGAAGCCGAAGCGCTCCTCAAGCGCCTTGATATGGAAGCTCACGGCGGATTGGCTGAGACCGAGCGCAACCTGCGCGCCCACAAACGACCGATGCTTGACGACGGCATGAAACACGACAAGGGAAGCCAGGTCCGAGCTGGATGTCTTCATCGATACACCAATAATCCTGATGTGAAGATCACCATACCACTATTTTCCGGAGGTTGAATCGACGATCTGCTCCCGGGTGGGCGCTGCCCTGTTCGCGCATGGGGCCATCGCTCGCATGACGATGTCATTCACGCGGGTTCGTTTCCGGGAGAAAGCGCAATGGGCAAGTTCGAATTGGACGGCAAGACGATCGTCCGTCGGGAGACGGTCGAGGCGAAGGGCAGGTGGTCAGCCCGGCTCGATCGCGGGCAGAAGCTGACCCTGGTCGATTTGAAGGGGCAGCAGGCGATCGATTTTCTCTGCTTCAGCGCGACGATGCCGCTCGACAGGATCAACCTCCCCAACACCGTCAAGCTCAACAAGTCGCTATACATCACCAAAGGATCAAAGATTTATTCCGACCACGCACAGGTCATGATGTCGGTCGTCGAGGACACCTGCGGGTTTCACGATACGCTGGCGGGATGCTGTAGCTGCGAGATCGACAGGGTCAGGTACGGCGTCGAGAAGCACGAAAGCTGTAGGACGAATTTCATCGCCGAGCTCGCCGGATGGGCGCTCGGTCCGTCCGAGATCGTCTCGAACATCAACTTCTTCATGCGGGTGCCGTTTGACGACAGCGGCAAGATCGAGATTGCCGACAGCGTGTCGAAGCCTGGCGACTATGTGACACTGGTGGCAGAAATGCCCGTCATCGTCGTCATCTCCAACTGCCCGCAGACGGACAATCCCGCGGCTGGGTTTGCGCCGACGCCCGTCGAGGTGAGCATATGGGAATGATGCGGAGTTGGATATCCCGTGTCGTTGGGAAGCGCGCGATCTAGTTCGCCGCCTCGTCGAGCTCGGCGCTGGCCTCCAGCCACTCTTCCTCGGCGCGTTGCAATGCGCTTTCGGCGCCGGCGCGCGCCTTGGTGAGCTGCGCGGCCTGCTTGGGGTCGCGGGTGAAGATATCGGGCAGCGCGAGCGCGGCGTCGATCTTGGCGATGATGCCGTTGATGCGCTCGATCTCGGCCTCGGCCTGCGCGATCCGCTGCTGCGGCGACACGCGCTTCTCGTTGCGGACGCGCTCGGGCTTCGCGGGTTCCTTGAGGCGCTCGCGCGATGCCTGGCGGCCGTCATTGGCCGACAGGATCATGCGGCGATATTCGTCGAGATCGCCGTCATAGGAGGTCACGGTCTGGTTGGCCACGACCCACAGCCGATCGGCGCAGGCCTCGATCAGATAGCGATCGTGCGAGACCATCATGACGGCGCCGGGGAACTCGTTGATCGCCTCCGCCAGCGCGGCCCGGCTGTCGATATCGAGATGGTTGGTCGGCTCGTCCAGGATGATCATGTTCGGGCCGTAGAACGTCGCGAGCCCCAGCAGCAGCCGTGCCTTCTCGCCGCCCGACAGGCTTTTCACCAGCGTGTCGCCGGCCTTGCCGGAGAAGCCGATCGCGCCGACGCGGCCGCGCACCTTGCTCTCGGGCGCATCGGGCATCAGCTTGCGGATGTGGTCATAGGGCGAGCCGTCGAGGTTGAGCTCGTCGACCTGGTGCTGGGCGAAATAGCCGACCGACAGCTTGTCGGCCTTCGTGATCTTGCCCGCGGACGGCGCGAGCTTGCCTGCCAGGAGCTTGACCAGCGTCGACTTGCCGTTGCCGTTGGAGCCGAGCAGCGCGATGCGGTCGTCGGGATCGACGCGCAAGGTCACGCGATTGAGCACCGGCTTGCCGGGCTCGTAGCCGACCGAGACGTCGTCGACGGCGATGATTGGCGGCGACAGCAGTTTCTCGGGCGCCGGAAACGAGATCTCGCGCACGTCCTGCGTGACCAATGCGGTGATCGGCTTCATCCGCTCCAGCATCTTGACGCGCGACTGTGCCTGCCGCGCCTTGGAGGCCTTGGCCTTGAAACGGTCGACGAAGTCCTGCAAGCGCTTGCGCTCATCGGCCTGGCGCTTGGCATGCTTGGCGTCGAGCAGTTCGCGCGCTGCGCGCTGTTCCTCGAACGAGGAATAGGTGCCCTTGTAGAGCGTCAGTCTGCCGCGATCGAGGTGCAGGATCTGGTCGACCGAAGTGTCGAGCAGATCGCGGTCGTGGCTGATCACGATCACCGTGCGCGGGTAGTTGGCGAGATGGTTCTCCAGCCACAAGGTGCCTTCGAGATCGAGATAGTTGGTCGGTTCGTCCAGCAGCAGCAGATCGGGCGCGGAGAACAGCGTTGCCGCCAGCGCCACGCGCATGCGCCAGCCGCCGGAGAATTCCGCGCACGGTCGCGCCTGGTCTGATGTCGAGAAGCCGAGGCCCGAGAGGATCGCAGCCGCCCGGGCGGGAGCGGAGTGGGCGTCGATGTCGACCAGCCGGGTCTGGATCTCGGCGATCCGGTGCGGATCGTGCGCGGTCTCGGCCTCGTGCAGCAGCGCGTCGCGCTCCAGATCGGCCTTCAGCACCACGTTGATCAGGCTCTCGGGGCCGTCGGGCGCTTCCTGCGCCAGGCTGCCGATGCGCCAGCGCGGCGGCAGCGCGATGCTGCCGCTCTCGGTCGGAAGATCGCCCCGGATGGCATGAAACAGCGTCGACTTGCCGACGCCGTTACGGCCGACAAATCCGACGCGCGCGCCGGGCACGATTTGCACAGAACTGTGATCGATCAACAGCCGTCCGGCGATCCGGACGGAGATGTCAGTGATGGAAAGCATGCAGCGTTGTCACCGGACCCGCTGCCAAACGCAACCCGTCTGCTTGTAAAATCTCTCCGGGTCGCGGTCTCGAAAGCACGTTTGGGCTGCTCGGCAGCCCAATAACACCTAATGGCGATCGTTTTCCCGTCGGCGCATCTCGTCGAGCAATTGCTGCAAGCGGGACGAAAGTGCGGGCTCAGGCCGCATGTTTTGCTGAAGCCGTTCACCCACGGCATCGCAGATGTAACGGCATGTCTTGTGATCAATCTGATCGGGATCGGTATCGATCTGGGTCATTGTCATGGCGCGTCTTTCGGCGAGTTCCACCTCGCGTGTTCGAGTCAACTCTCGCCATGACAAGTCGCGACCCCCGAATTTGGTTTCCGGTCCGCCTTGGTTTCGCCTTCGAGCCGTGCGCGGCAGTTCCCGAATGGCTTGAAAAAAGCCCCGGCGCGGGCGCCGGGGCTGAGCAAGTCAGGGGAGGTCGTGGGCAGATCAGTAGCAGCGGTTGACCAGGCGCCAGCGGGGGCCCCATGGGGTCGGCACGACGCGCCGCACGTAGCAGCCGCCGCCGTAGCCATACCCGTAACCGCCATAGTAGGCGGGACCGCCGACCACGATGCGCGGGCCGCCCCACCAACCGTGGTGCCACCCACCGTGCCAGCCGCCATGCCAACCACCCCAGGCGGAAGCGGAGGTCGGGGCGAGCGCGGCCGCACCGAGCGAAATTGCAGCAACTGCGGCAAGCGAGATCTTGCGTAACATGATCGTCTCCTCGAGCTGTGGGCGCGCGTGGCGCGCCGCGGTGACATCGTTTCCCGAGACGTCCTGTGAAGCTTGCGGATGGGTCAGCAAGGCGTCCGATCGATGCAGAGCCTAGGCGGCTAGAACTGAACGGCAGCGGCACGGCGCTGACAGAATGGGTTCACCTAGGTGAAATCGCGGTAAGTCGGCCGGTCCGGCGTCCGTCCGAACGCCTCCCAAACCGCGGCTTTCGTCGCGAAAATCCATCAAAACTAAAGGCTAACGCGTCACAGGGTCGCTTGCCGTTGTCCCATCGCGCCGATATAAGCCCCCGCAACTCCCAGCCACCGTTTACAAGGACGAAATCATGGCGATTGAACGCACCTTTTCGATCATCAAGCCCGATGCCACCGAGCGCAACCTGACCGGCGCGGTCAACGCCGTGATCGAGAAGGCGGGCCTGCGGGTCGTGGCGCAGAAGCGCATCCAGATGACCCGCGGCCAGGCCGAGACCTTCTACGCCGTCCACAAGGCGCGTCCGTTCTTCGGCGAACTGGTCGACTTCATGACCTCGGGCCCGGTGGTGGTGCAGGTGCTGGAAGGCGAGGGCGCCATCCTGAAGTATCGCGACGTGATGGGCGCGACCGATCCGTCGAAGGCGGCCGAGGGCACCATCCGCAAGCTCTATGCGAAGTCGATCGGCGAGAACTCGGTGCACGGCTCGGATGCGCCGGAGACCGCGGCGATCGAGATCGCGCAGTTCTTCGCCGGCAACGAGATCGTCGGCTAACGCCGAATTGTCGACAATGGCACGGTCTCCGATGGAGACCGGGCCGAAAGAAACTGGGGAGCGGCGGACGACCGCCGCCAGGGGCGGCCGCAAGGCCGAATAGGACTCGCTGTGGACTGGCTGTGGCAGATCTTTGATCCGGCGTACATCGGCGCGTTCTTCACCGAGTTCAAGAACGAGATGGCGACGCCGACCTTCTGGGTCGCCGTCGGCAAGATCATCTGGATCAACGTCCTGCTGTCGGGCGACAACGCGCTCGTGATCGCGCTCGCCTGCCGCGGGCTGGCGCCGCGCCAGCGCCTGTGGGGCATGATTCTCGGCGCCGCCGCGGCGGTGCTGCTGCGCGTCATCTTCACCGGTATCGTCGCCAGCCTGATGGAGCTTCCCTACCTGAAGCTGGTCGGGGGACTGGTGCTGATCGTGATCGCCGCCAAGCTGCTGGTGCCGGAGCAGGAAGACGAGGACGGCGTGCAGGCGGCCTCGCATCTGTGGGCCGCGGTCCAGATCGTCGTGGTCGCCGACATCGTAATGAGCCTGGACAACGTGATCGCGGTCGCCGCCGCCGCCAATGGCAGCGTGCCGCTGCTGGTGCTCGGGCTTGCGATCAGCGTGCCCTTGATCGTGGCCGGCGCGGCGCTGATCATGGCGCTGCTCACCAAGCTGCCGATCCTGGTCTGGGCCGGTGCCGCATTGCTCGGCTGGATCGCGGGCGATGTCATCGCGACTGATCCGGCTGTGCACCCGAAGCTCGATGCGCTGTTTGCCGGGCCACTCGGCGCCAAGCTCGATTCCTGGCTGACGTCGATCGGGATGTCGCCGCAATTCGCCCATGGCGGCAGCGGCGGCGAGATTTCGCTCGCCGTGCTCGGGATCGTCGTGGTGCTGGCCGTGGGATCGATCTGGCGCCGTCACGCGCTCCGCAAGGCCAAGCACGCCGCCAAGGCGGCGTGAGCGAGAAGCGTTTTCGAGCCAAGTGGACGCCGGTTCGCGTCAAGAAGCGCGCTGAAAAAGAGCCTCAGCGCCGCACGATCGAGCCGACGCGTCCGACCAGTCGCGCCAATTGCCTGAAGCGGCTGCCGACCCGGTCGGCGACCAGATCCACCATCCGATGCTCGAACACCAGCATCAGCTTGCGGCCCTGGGTGCGGAAATGGGTCAACGGCAGCACGCCGGTGCGCGCCGCCGTGATCAGGTGCGCGACGCGGAACGCGGCGCCCAGCACCCGTGCGCGCTCGTCCATCGCCGGCGTCACCAGCGCGCGGATCTGCGGCGGCGGCTCGTTCTCCTCGCTGAGGCCGGCATAGCGATAGAATACCGACAGCGCGACGAAGGCGCGGCCCTGATGCGTGATCGAGCCGAAATTGCCGTTCATGATCAGGCTGAGGGTTTCCTCGCCGCGATGATCGGGATGCACCCGCCAGCCGATATCGGAGAGCAGGCAGGCGACGTGGCGCAGCCTGCGGTCTTCCTCGGTCTCGCGCAGCCTGACGACGCGCACCAGGCGGTCGGTCCATGAGGTGAGCTCCTGGGCGTGGCGGGCGGAGCGCGACAGCAATTCGTTGAGGTTCTGCGCGGCGCAGACCAGCCCGTCCTTGGCGCGCTCGGCCGGCGGCAGCATCTCGTAGAGCAGGCCTTCGCGCACGCCGAAGGTCGAGAACACGATGGTCTTCGGCTGCGCCACGCGGATGATGTATTCGAGCACGAGCGCGGCGTAGGCCAACAGCGGCCGCCGCGCGTCGGCGATCGATTCGATGTTGGCGAGCATGTTGGTGGCCGCCAGCCGTCGCAGCCGCTGCGCAAAGTCGAGCGCGTCGACGGCCGGGATGGAATAGCCGTGCATGACCTTGAGCGGGTAGCCGCTCTGGATGATGTGGATCCGTGCCAGCGCGCGCCAGGTGCCGCCCACCGCGTAGAAGGTGCGGCCGCGGCCGGTCTTGAGCTGGGCGACGCCGAGCAGCTCGTTCTTGACGATGCGTTCGGCGCGCTTGAGCGATTTGTTCGAGAGGTCTTGCAGCGCGAGGCTGCCGAGCGGCAGCGTGACGCCGCTGCGCACGCGGTTGCCCTTGACGTCGATCAGTTCGAGCGAGCCGCCGCCGAGATCGCCGACGATGCCGTTCGGATTATGTATGCCCGAGACGACGCCGAGCGCGGACAGCTTCGCTTCACGCGGTCCGGTGAGAATCTCGATCTTGGCGCCGCAGATGCGCTCGGCCTGGGCGATGAAGTCCGGACCGTTCTTGGCATCGCGGCAGGCCGCGGTCGCGATCGCGTACACGCGGCCGACCTGCTGGATCTTGCACAGTGCGCGGAAACGCCGAAGCGCGGTGAGCGCCTTGTTCACCGCATCGGTCGCGAGCAGGCCGGTGCTCTGCACCTCGCGCCCGAGGCCGCACAGCGCCTTCTCGTTGAAGATGGTGATGAGGCTGCGCGCCATCGTCTCGTAGACCACGAGACGAACCGAGTTCGAGCCGATATCGATCACAGCGACGCTGGAAGCGCGCTTCCGCGGCCGCTTCACCGGTAGGCCCCCTTAAGACGATGGCTGCTGACGCTCGTTGCGACGCGTGAGACGGCGCGGTGAAGATTCCTTGAGAGACTTACCACGGCCGGACAGACTCGGATTTGTCATAAAATAGTCATGCAGATTGAAGGGCTCTTCGCCTTTCGCGGCCTTCATACGCGTTGACGATCCATCCGGCAACAATTGCCAGCTCTGCTCATTGTCCTTCAGGTTCGCGACCATGATCTGTTCGAGAACCTGCTGATGCACCGTGGGATTTTGCAGCGGACAGAGCACCTCGACGCGGCGGTCGAGGTTGCGCGGCATCATATCGGCGGACGAGATATACACAGCAGCTTTTGTGCTCGGCAGGCCCTGGCCCATGCCGAAGCAATAGATTCGGCCGTGTTCCAGGAACCGGCCGATCACCGATTTGACGCGGATGTTCTCCGATAATCCCGGAAGCCCGGGCCGCAGGCAGCAGATGCCGCGCACCACGAGCTCGACCGAGACGCCTGCCTGCGATGCCTCATACAGCGCGTCGATGATATCGGGGTCGACCAGCGCATTCATCTTCATCCACACCGCGCCCGGCCGGCCGTGCTTGGCGTGGGCGATCTCGCCATGGATGTGCTCGATGATCCGCTTGCGCAGCGTCAGCGGCGATACCGCCATCTTCTCGATGTCGCTCGGCTCGGCATAGCCGGTGATGTAGTTGAAGACACGCGCGACGTCGCGGCCGATGATCTGATCCGAGGTGAAGTAGGAGAGGTCGGTGTAGATGCGCGCGGTCACCGGATGGTAGTTGCCGGTGCCGGTGTGGATGTAGGTCGTGAGATTGCCGCCCTCGCGGCGCACCACCATCGACAGCTTGGCGTGCGTCTTGAGCTCGATGAAGCCGTAGACCACCTGCACGCCGGCGCGCTCGAGGTCGCGGGCCCAGCGGATATTGGCTTCCTCGTCGAAGCGCGCCTTCAGTTCGATCAGCGCGGTGACCGACTTGCCGGCTTCGGCGGCTTCGGCCAGCGCGCGCACGATCGGCGAGTTGTTCGAGGTGCGATAGAGCGTCTGCTTGATCGCGACCACGTCGGGATCGCGCGCCGCCTGTTGCAGGAACTGGACCACGACGTCGAAGGATTCGTAAGGGTGATGGACCACGAGGTCCTTCTGCCTGATCGCAGCGAAGATATCGCCGCCGTGGTCGCGTACGCGCTCGGGGTGGCGCGGCACATAGGGCGGGAATTCGAGGTCGGGGCGATTGAGGCGGGTGAGCTGTGACAGCTCGTTCATTGCCAGCACGCCGTCGACCAGGATCACTTCATCGTCCGCTGCCGACAATGCGTGTTGCACGAAGACGCGCAGCTCTTCGGGCATCGTGGCCTCGATCTCGAGCCGGATCACCGAGCCACGTCGGCGGCGCTTCAGCGCGGTCTCGAACAGGCGAACGAGGTCTTCCGCCTCTTCCTCGATTTCGAGTTCGGAGTCCCTGATGATGCGGAACGCGCCCTGGCCTTTGACCGTATAGCCGGGGAACAGGCGGCCGATGAACAGGCCGGTGGCCTGCTCGAGCGTGATCAGCCGCGCCGGTGCGCCTTCCTTGGTGGAGGGGATCCGGATGAAGCGGTCGATCTTGCCGGGCATGCGGATCAGCGCGTTCATCGCCTTGCCGTCGGAGATCCGCGACAATTGCAGCGCCACCGTGAAGCCGAGGTTCGGGATGAACGGGAACGGATGCGCGGGGTCGATCGCCAGCGGCGTCAGCAGGGGGAAGATGTTGTGGAGGAAGTGATCCTCGATCCAGGTGCGCTCGGACTTGGTGACGTCGCGTCCGTCGACCAGCTGGATGCCGACCTTGGAGAGGATATCCCGCAGGTCGCTCCAGATCGCCTGCTGGTCGGAGGCGAGCTGCGACACGGTCTTGTTGATCATCACGAGCTGCTCGGCCGGCAGCAGGCCATCCGGGCTGCGCTCGGCGATGCCCTCGCGGACCTGCGCCTTGATGCCGGCGACACGGACCATGAAGAATTCGTCGAGGTTGTTGGCCGAAATCGACAGGAAGCGGACCCGCTCCAGCACCGGATGGCCGGTGTTGACCGATTCCTCGAGCACCCGGCGATTGAAATGCAGCCAGGAAAGCTCCCGGTTGATGAAGCGCTCCGGGCTGGTCGCGATCGCGGGGACGGGCGGGAGCTCCGCCTCTTTCTCTTTGATTTCAGGTGCTTGTGCCGAGTCCATCAAGTGCTGGTCCAATTCGGGGCAGGGGCCGGAGCGGTCTAGCCGAAGGCCGCGCCGACCATGTGATATTGCAATGACGTTTCGATGACATTGATGTTCCGCCAGCCTGCGCCGTCAAGCCGCGGCACGGCTCAGGCATCGCGCAATAGTTCGGCCGCCAACGCCCGTGTGACCGGCCGGCCGAGCCGCAGTGCCTCGGTATCGAGCAGCTCGACCGCCTTGCGGACAGCGGTATAGGACCGCTCGATCCGGTTGCAGAGGTAGCTGACCAGCGGTTCGTCCACGCTCATCTGGCGGTCGGCGCAGAATTTGACGATCAGGCCGCGGAACAGCTGGTCGTCGGGCGGCAGCAAGGTCACCGTCGGCACCGCGCGCAGCCGCGACCGCAAGTCGCGCAATTCGACTTCGAACGCCGAGGGCGGTACGCGCGCCGTGATCAGCACGAAGGCGTCGTCCTGACGCGCGAGATTCATCAAATGAAACATTGCGCGTTCGTCGAAATCGCCCGGCCTCAAATCCTCGACCACCAGCGCCCCGGTCGCCAGCGCCGTCGGCACCGCATCGGCGGTCAGGGCGTGCGCAGCGGTCGCGCGCGCACCCGCGCTGTCTGCCCAGATCGCGGCGAGGTGGCTTTTGCCGGCGCCGTCCGGTCCCACCAGCAGCATGATTCGGTTCGGCCAGTCGGGCCAGCGATCGATCAGCGCCAATGCGGCTTCATTGGCGGGCCCCTCGAGGAAATCGTCGCGGGTCAGCTTCTCCTCGTGCGGCAGTGCCAAGGCCAATTGACGAGGTTGAACGCTACCGGCCACGCAGATCTCCAAAGCAAACTACCGAGCCTCGATCGTGCTCATGTGCCGCACCCACTCCACGAGATAGAGGGACACCGAACCCAAAGTAAAGATCGTGACCAGGCCCATCAGGATCAGGTCGTAGGGGTGCGGCTGGAAGCCGAAACCGAGCGAGGCCAGCACCAAGGCGGCGAAGCCGACCTGCGCCACCGTGTTCAGCTTCGACACCATCAACGGCTTCATCTCGACCGGCTTGTCGAACAACCATGACACAATCACGGCGGAGACGATCATGATGTCGCGCGACACCACGAGAATCACGATCCAGCGCGGCACCGCGCCCCAGATCCCGAGCGCGACATAGATCGACACCAGCAGCGCCTTGTCGGCGAGCGGGTCGAGCAGGGCGCCGAGCTCGCTTGTCATGTTGAAGCGCTTGGCGAGGAAGCCGTCGACGGCGTCCGAGACACCGGCGATCACGAAGATCGCGAACGCGATCTCCATCTGGCTCGACACGATGGCCCAGACGATCACCGGCACCAGGATGATGCGGCCAAGGGTAATGATGTTCGGAATGCTCAACTTTGGATCGCTTCCCGGCTAGAAGCCTGATTTTACTCGATATCCGGCTCTTTTGCGTGGCGGCCGGGTGTTATCTACATAGTATCGCGGCGAGCTGGCCGCGAGCCATTGCGCGGGGGCGGAATTCCTCGTAACCAGCCCCTGATCATCTGGAATTGGGCATGACCGAGCGCAAAAACGGGCTCACTTACGCGGATTCGGGCGTCGATATCGATGCCGGCAACCGTCTCGTCGATCTGATCAAGCCGATGGTGCGCGCCACCGCGCGGCCGGGCGCTGACGCCGAGATCGGCGGCTTCGGCGGCCTGTTCGACCTCAAGGCCGCGGGCTTCAAGGATCCGATTCTGGTGGCGGCGACCGATGGTGTCGGCACCAAGCTGAAGATCGCGATCGAGACCGGAATCCACAGCGGCATCGGCATCGACCTGGTCGCGATGTCGGTCAACGACCTCGTCGTGCAGGGCGCGGAGCCGCTGTTCTTCCTGGACTATTTCGCCTGCGGCAAGCTGCATCCGGAGGCCACCGCGCAGATCGTGGCGGGTATCGCCGAGGGCTGCCGCGAATCCGGCTGCGCGCTGATCGGTGGCGAAACCGCCGAGATGCCCGGCCTCTACAAGGATGGCGATTACGACCTCGGCGGCTTTGCGGTCGGCGCGGCCGAGCGCGGCACTTTGCTGCCGACAGCGGACATCGCGGCGGGCGACGCCGTGATCGGCCTCGCGTCCTCGGGGGTGCACTCCAACGGGTATTCGCTGGTGCGCAAGCTCGTCGAGCTGTCCGGCATTGCCTATGACGCGCCGGCGCCGTTCGCGCCGGTCATGACGCTCGGCGCGGCGCTGCTGACGCCGACCAGGCTCTATGTGAAGTCCTGCCTGCGCGCGATCCGGGACACCGGCGCAGTCAAGGGGCTCGCCCACATCACCGGCGGCGGCTTCACCGACAACATTCCGCGCGTGCTGCCGAAGCATCTCGGTGTCGGCATCGATCTGGCGCGGCTGCCGGTGCTGCCGGTGTTCAAATGGCTGGCGGAGCAGGGCGGGATTGCCGAGCTCGAGCTGCTGCGCACCTTCAACTGCGGCATCGGCATGATCGCGATCGTCAGGCCCGATGCGGTCGATGCGGTGACCGAGGCCTTCACCGCCGGCGGCGAGACTGTGACGCTGCTCGGCGAGGTGATTGAAGCCAAGGGGGAACACACGGGCGAGCATCGCGTGGTCTATAACGGCCATCTCGACCTCTCGCGATGAAGCGCCGGACAGCCATTCTGATTTCCGGCCGCGGCTCCAACATGGCCGCGCTGATCGAGGCCGCCGAGGCTCAGGACTATCCGGCCGAGATCGCCGTGGTGATCTCCAACCGCGCCGATGCGCCCGGGCTGGAGAAGGCCGCGGCGCACGGCGTTCCGACTGTCGTGATCCCGAGCAAACCGTTCGGCAAGGATCGCGCCGGGTTTGAGGTGGTGCTGCAGAAGGCGCTCGACGACAACAAGGTCGAATTCATCTGCCTCGGCGGCTTCATGCGGCTGTTCACCGCGGACTTCGCCCGGCGCTGGTACGGGAGGATGCTCAACATCCATCCCTCGCTGCTGCCCTGCTTCCCCGGCCTTGATCCGCACGGCCAGGCCTTGCGGGCGGGGGTCAAGCTGTCCGGAGCGACCGTGCATTTCGTCATCCCGGAGACCGATGCCGGGCCGATCGTGATGCAGGGCGCCGTGACTGTCGCCGACGATGACACGGCCGAGACGCTCGCCGCGCGCGTGATCAGAATCGAGCATCGCATCTATCCGGAAGCGTTGCGGCTTCTGGCGACCGGCCGGCTCCAGCTCGACGGCGACCGCTGCACGACGAAAGGCAGCGCCGCGACCGATCGCACGCTGATCGCGCCGGCGGTTGAAGGAGCGCTTGCGCCGGAGTAGTCCCCGGAGGCGCCGGGGAAGGCATCAGGACGGCTTCCGTCGCTAGCGCCGTTCAGTGAACCTTGAGGTTCTCTGCCGACGCCTTGCCGCGGTTCTCGACCAGATCGTATTCGACGGTCTGGTTCTCGTTGAGTGTCGAGAGCCCCGCGCGCTCGACCGCCGAGATGTGGACGAACACGTCCTTGTCGCCGACGGCCGGCTTGATGAACCCGTAACCCTTTGTCGGGTTGAACCATTTGACGGTACCCTTCGGCATCGTCGCTCTCCCAGTCTAGCTAGACATAAAAAAGACGCGGCGACGTTTTCCACGTGCCACGCCACGATCGGGCTTTGCGCTGTCTGTTCGGTTTCCGGGTCTTCAGATCCAAAGTCTTCAAGTCCGAAGTTTCGCCTCTCGAAGCCTTGTTCACCGAAGCCTTGTACGTCGAAGCTTGGATAGCAACGTCGCAAATCGCACAGTCGAACGGCCGCGATCCGATTGTGAAGGGATTGCAACACGAAAATTGCGCGTTAGCAAGCGCGGCAGTTTCGTGTGACGCAACCTCAGTCTGTGTCGGTCGAGCTCCGGCGCAGGCATTCGCGAGGGGCGGAACCAGGTGGGTCTTTCTAACCCCGGTCCACCCGCACCACGCGGCCTTTGTCGATCGCGAGCGCGACCTGGCCGTGCTTGAGCTTCAGTGCCGCCTCGCCGAACAATTCACGCCGCCAGCCATGCAGGGCGCCGACTTCGGCCTGATCGCTGGCCGCGATCTGCTCGAGATCGTCGACGGTCGCGATCACCTTGCTGGCGACGCCGTGGCGTTCCGAGGTCATGCGCAGCAGCACCTTCAGCAGCTCGACGGTCGCCGCGCCGTTGGAATTGTTGCGCGGCTTTTCCAGCTTGGGCAGTGTTGCCTGGTCGCGGGCCAGCCCGCGCTGCACCGCGGCGATGATGTCGGCGCCCCATTTCGAGCGTTCGAAACCCTTCGGCAGCGAACGCAGATTGCCGAGCTTCTCCAGCGAGGTTGGCGCGTGGGTGGCGATATCGCCGACCGCATCATCCTTGAGCACGCGCGAGCGCGGCACGTCGCGGCCCTGCGCTTCCTGCTCGCGCCAGGCCGCGACCTCGATCAGGACCGCGAGCTCGCGCGGCTTGCGCACGCGGGTCTTGAGCCGCTCCCAGGCCCGCTCGGGATGGAAGTCGTAGGTCTTCGGCGAGGTCAACACCTCCATCTCCTCGCTGACCCAGTCGCTGCGGTCGCGCTTCTTCAGATCGGCGTCGAGGGCGGCGAACACTTCACGCAGATGGGTGACGTCGGAGACCGCGTAGTGGAGTTGCTCGTCGGTCAGCGGGCGGCGCGACCAGTCGGTGAAGCGATGCGTCTTGTCGGGGCGGTGGCCGGTGACGCGATCGACAAGCTGGTCATAGGCGATGCTGTCGCCATAGCCGAGCACCATCGCGGCGACCTGAGTGTCGAAGATCGGATGCGGGATCGTGCCGGACAGATGCCAGACGATTTCGATGTCCTGCCGCGCGGCGTGGAACACCTTCAGCACGGCCTCGTTCGACATCAGTTCGAAGAACGGCTTGAGGTCGATGCCGGGCGCCAGCGCATCGACCACGATGGCCTCATCGGCGCTTGCCATCTGCACAACGCAGAGCAGCGGGTAATAGGTCGTCTCCCGCAGGAACTCGGTGTCGACGGTGATGACCTTGTGTTGGGCGAGCCGATCACAGGCGGCGGCGAGGTCGGAGGTCGTGCTAATCAGATCCATGAACTGTCCATGACGGCTTGACCCAACGCGTTCTGCCGAAAGGGCAACTATGTCAAGGGTCTTGCAGGGATTTTGGCCCTGCACGGGGCGAGGGGCAGGGCATTTTTGAATTGATTGTGCTTGATTCGGGGGTGTTTTCGGCTTGCTCCTGCCGCGAATTCGTCAGTCGAGCCGGGCGTTGACAGCGAGGATGAGGACACATCCTTGCGTTCTCGCGACAGAGGAAAAGTCTGATAATCGGAATATGATTGGCGTCTACAATGCGCGCAGTCGGGCTTCGATGGCGCGGATGGCGTCGCGCAGCGGGGCCTGGCAACGCGCAATCCCTTCGGTCGCGGTCAGCGCCTTCGTCATCCAGATGATCGACGCGCAGCCGATCACCTGCCTGTCGCGGCGGATCGGCATCGCGATGGTGCCGGTGTGAGGCCAGATCCGGCCGCCCTGGCGTACGGCGTAGCCGCGGCGACGGACGCTCTGCAATTGCTTCTCGGTGGCGGCGCGATCGGAGAGTTCGCCTGATGTCTGTAGCAGATCGAGCAGCAGCGTACGCTCGCGCGCCGTAGTGAATGCGAGGTAGGCGAGGCCGGCGGAGCTGGCGAGCAGTGGAATGCGCATGCCGACCATGCGCCGATCGATCGACATCGGCGCGAAGCGGTGGGTGGACTCACGGACCACCATGCGCACGCCCTCGAGCGTCGTGACATCGCTCGGCCAAAGGATTTTATGCGTGAGATCGAAGATCACGGGCGCCGCCGCGGCTCCCAGCCATTGCTCGTCCTCGAACCCGTCCGACAGTTCGCGCACCTTCAAGAGCAGCGTGAAGCGGTCGTCGGAGCGGCTCTGCATGACATAGCCGGTGTCGATCAGGGTTTTCAGCGAGCGATACACGGTGGCTCGCGGCAGGCCGGTTTCGCGCGCCAGCGTCAGCGCGCTGGCGGAGGCGTGGCGGTTCAGCGCGGCGAGGACGGCGAGGCCCCGCCCGAGCGCGCGGATCGGTTTGACGTCCATGGCATGTTCACCTGGTGAACAGAATTGCCGTCGTCGTTGCACGGTCGGTGGCCGGCTGGCAAGCCTCATCGCAACGGAAAGGGAAACGCATGGACGGGCCGCAACGCGCCAACGGACTTTATGACGTCGCGATCGTCGGGTTCGGTCCGGTCGGCGCGACGCTGGCCAATCTGCTGGGGTTGCAGGGGCTCAGCGTGATCGCGCTCGATCGCGAGGCCGCGCCCTATGCCTTGCCGCGCGCCGTGCATTTCGACGACGAGGTGATGCGGGTCTTCCAGACCATCGGTCTGGCGGACGAGATCCTGCCGTTCACGCATGTCTCGCCGGGCATGCATTTCATCGACGGCGACGGCAAGCTGTTCCTCGACTGGTCGCGGCCGTTGCAAATCGGCCAGAACGGATGGAACACGAGCTATCGCTTCCATCAGCCCGATCTCGAACGGGTGCTGCGCGCCGGTGCGCGCGCCCATGCATCGGTCGATCTTCGTTTGCGCGCCGACGTCTTTGCCGTGGACGAACACGGCGATCACGTCGCGGTCCGCTTTGAGAACCTCACCAATGGCAAGCTCGACGAGGCTCGCGCCCGCTATGTCGTCGGCTGCGACGGGGCGCGCTCGCTGGTCCGGCGGCTGATCGGCTCAGGCATGGAAGATCTTGGCTTTCACGAGCACTGGCTGGTGGTCGACGCGATCCTGAAGCGGCCGATGCCGGAGCTCGGCGACTACAGCGTGCAGTTTTGCGACGCTCGACGGCCGGCAACCTATGTCCGCAGCATCGGCGATCGCCGGCGCTGGGAAATCGCCATCATGCCGGATGACGATGCGCGGCGGATCACCGATCCGGAGACTGTCTGGAAGCTGCTGGCGCGCTGGATCACGCCCGATGATGCCGAGCTGGAGCGCGCGGCATCCTACAGCTTTCATTCGGTGATTGCGTCGACCTGGCGCCGGCAGCGTCTCTTGATCGCCGGCGATGCCGCACACCAGACCCCGCCGTTTCTCGGCCAGGGCATGTGCGCCGGCATTCGTGATGTGGCCAACCTCGCCTGGAAACTTGGACGCGTGACCCGCGGCGAAGCGGGCGATGGCCTGTTGAACAGCTACCAGACCGAACGCCATCCCCACGTCCGTCAATATATCGAGCTCGCGGTCCGGCTCGGCAGCCTGATCAACGCGACGCGCAGCGAGGGCCCGGAGGCGGGCGCGGAGCCGCGGCGGATGGCGACCATCAAGCCGCGGCTTGGACCGGGCCTGTTCAGGCATGGCTGCGCTGTGGCGGGCACGCCGGTCCCGCAGCCGATGCTGTCGAACGGACGCCGGCTCGACGATCAGGTTGGCTATCGCTTTGCCGCGCTGGCGCGGCCGGGCTTTCTCGACGGACTGGACGGCGCGACGCATGAGCGTTGGCGCCAGCACGGCATCGTCCTCGTCAGCGACGGCCAGGGGCCGCTGAAGGACTGGCTCGACAGCGTCGACGCGCACGCCGCGCTGGTCCGGCCCGATCGCTACATCGTCGGACTGGCGAGGACCCCGCAGGAATTGTCGGCGCTGGTCGACAGCATGAACCAGGAGGATTTTGGATGAAGCTCGCATCGTTCTCGACTGCCAGGGGACCCGGCTATGGATGCGTGGTCGATCAGGGCATTGTCGTTCTGTCGGCCGCGTTTGGCGATCGCGCGCCGACCTTGCGCGACCTGTTGGCCGGCGGATTGCTGGAGGAGGCCGCGGCGCTTGCAAAGACATCGAAACCTGACCTTGCCCTGAGCGACGTCAGCTTCGATCCGGTCATTCCCAACCCCGACAAGATCATCTGCGTCGGTCTCAACTACCGTGACCACGTCGCCGAGACCGGCCGCACGGTCACGGAGAAGCCGGCGCTGTTCGCGCGTTACGCCGGCAGCCAGATCGGGCATCTTGCGCCGCTGGTGAAGCCAAGGGTGTCCGACGAGTTCGACTATGAGGGCGAACTCGCCGTCA
The DNA here is from genome assembly GCF_002341725.1 of Bradyrhizobium sp. UBA2491. Classification (NCBI taxonomy): domain Bacteria; kingdom Pseudomonadati; phylum Pseudomonadota; class Alphaproteobacteria; order Hyphomicrobiales; family Nitrobacteraceae; genus Bradyrhizobium; species Bradyrhizobium sp. UBA2491. The sequence goes on along the minus strand of NZ_DDOP01000037.1, from coordinate 69,359 downwards.
TCATCGGCAAGGGCGGACGGCACATCGCACCGCACGTCGCGCTGACGCATGTCGCGGGCTATGCCTGCTACAATGAGGGTAGCATTCGCGACTGGCAGCGCCACACCAGCCAGTTCCTCTCCGGCAAGACCTTCGCCGGCACCGGCGCATTCGGGCCGTGGATGGTGACGAGCGACGAGATCGCCGATCCGTCGAAGCTCACGCTGGAGACGCGGATCAACGGACAAGTGGTGCAGCACACCACGACGGACCTCCTGATCACCGATATCCCGCATCTGATCGCCTACATCTCGACCATCCTGCCGCTGCTGCCGGGCGATGTGATCGTGTCGGGCACGCCGGGCGGCGTCGGCGCCAAGCGTAACCCGCCGCTCTGGATGAAGCCCGGTGACGTCGCCGAGGTCGAGATCTCCGGGATTGGCGTGCTGCGCAATCCGGTGGTGGCAGAGGCGGTGTGACAGCGATGGAGAGCAACACGGAGATCAACGCGCTCGGCTATATCGGCATCCAGTCGCAACGGCTCGAGGACTGGACCGGCTTTGCGACCAGACTGCTCGGCATGCAGCCGGTGGATCGCGGCGGCGGCACGCGGGCGTTCCGGATGGACGACCGCAAGCAGCGGCTGGTGGTGAGCGATCGCGACGGCGACAATGCCGGTTTCTTCGGATGGGAGGTCGCTGACGCGGCTGCGCTGGAGCGGCTGGCGGCGCGGCTGGAGCGGCACGGCACCGCGGTTCGTCGTGGCACCCGTCAGCTCGCGGACGAGCGCCACGTCGCCGATCTCATCAGCTTCCGCGATCCCGCCGGCAATCCGCTCGAGGTGTTCCATGGGCCCGCGATCGCGGACACGCCGTTCGTGCCGGCGCGGCCGATCTCGGGGTTCAAGACCGGGCCGCTCGGCATGGGCCATGTCGTGCTGAATGTCGAGGACGTCGAACCGCTGTTGCCGTTCTATCGCGATCTGCTCGGCTTCAAGGTCAGCGATTACGGGCTGACGCCTTACAAATTGTACTTCTTCCACGTCAATGGCCGTCACCACAGCTTCGCGATGGTCGGCTCCGGCCGGCGCGGGCTGCATCATTTCATGGTCGAGCTCTACAGCCTCGACGATGTCGGGCAAGGCTATGACCTGGCGCAGCTCGACGAAGGACGAATTGCCTTCACGCTCGGCCGGCACACCAACGATTTCGTGACCTCGTTCTACGCCACGACGCCCTCCGGCTTCTTCGTGGAGTATGGCTGGGGCGGCCGCGTCATCGATCCCGCCACCTGGCAGCCGCATGAAACCTTCGACGGCCCAAGCTTCTGGGGCCACGACCGGCTCTACATGGAGCCCGAGAGCCGCGCGCGTCTGCGCGAAATGCGGCTGTCGGCGGCCGCGCGCGGCGTGCGTGCGCCGGTGCCGGACTGTCCGTGGCTCGACGCGGTGACGGGGCGCGGCACATCCATCCAGAAAACATAGAACGGGGGAGGCACTGATGGCCGGGAAACCAAGCCTGATGTTTCGTTTGGTGGGCGGCGCGATGTTCATTGCTGTGGCGCTGTCGGGCAGCGCGTCGGCCGAGATCAAGGGCGATGCGATCCGCATCGGCGTGCTCACCGACATGAGCGGCATCTTCGCAACCGCGATGGGGCCGGGGTCGGTCGAGGCGGCGCGGATGGCGGCGGAGGACTTCGGCGGCAAGATCAACGGCAAGCCGATCGAGATCTTGCAGGCCGACCACCAGAACAAGGCCGACGTGGCGTCGGCGATCGCGCGGCGCTGGTTCGATCGCGAGGGCGTGCAGGCCATTGCCGATGGCGGCAGCTCCGGCGCGGCGCTCGCCGTGCAGGAGTTGGTGCGCGAGAACAAGCGCGTGTTCCTGGTCTCGGGCGCGGGCGCCGTCGAGCTCACCGAAAAGGCCTGTGCGCCGACCAGCGTGCAGTGGACCCACGATGCGGCTTCGACCGCCAATGCGGTCGTCGCCGGCGTGTCGAAGACCGTGCAGGGCTCGTGGTTCTTCATCACTGCGGATTATGCGTTCGGACACGCAGTGGAAGCGATCGCGCGGGCCAAGCTCGACAAGCTCGGGGTCAAGGTCGCCGGCAGCGTCAAGACCGCGCTCAACACCGCCGATTTCGCCTCCTTCCTGCTACAGGCGCAGTCGAGCGGCGCCAAGGTGCTGGCGCTGAACGCCGCCGGCGACAATGTGACGATCATGAAGCAGGCGCAGGAGTTCGGCTTCGCGCAGCAGGGCATCGCAGTGGTGCCGATGACGTTCCAGAACGTCGACATCGTCGCTGCCGGGCTGTCGGTCACGCAGGGCGACCTGATCGCGACCAGTTTCTTCGAGGACGTTTCGCCCGCGGCGCGCAAATGGGCCGATGCGTTCTTCGCCCGCCGCAAGGCGATGCCGTCGCAGATCCAGGCCGGGGTCTATTCGGCCGTCCGGCATTATCTCCAGGCGGTGAAGGACACGGATTCCGACGACGGCGAGGTCGTGATGGCAAGAATGAAGGCGACGCCGGTGGTGGACGCCTATACGCCGCAGGGGACGATCCGCGCCGACCAGCGCATGGTGCACGACCTCTATCTCGTGCAGGTCAAGACGCCAGCGGAATCGAAGGGGCCGTGGGACCTGGTCAAGCTCGTCACCGCGATCAAGCCCGACGAGGCATTTCGCTCGCTCGAGGAGAGCAAGTGCCCGCTGGTCGGGCGTTGACCGCCGTCATTCCGGGGCGGCGCGCAGCGTCGAGCCCGGAATCCACTTGGCCGCAGAACAGGTGGTCGAATGGATTCCGGGCTCTCGCTTCGCGAGCCCCGGAATGACGGAGGAGGTTGCAGCTTGCGCCGCCCGGCACGTCAGTGATTGGCGAGCCGCCCGGCCTCGGCCGGCGCGGCGACGTTGCCCGGATTAATCCGCGCGTCACTGGAGCCGATGCGCGAGGGCCAACCGTGTCGCAAGGCCAGCATCGTGAGCTGTTCCTTGACGCGATAATGCGCGGGGCCCTCGAGGAAGCGCCAGACGAACCACGCCAGCAGCACCATGCACGCCACGACGAACGTGGTCGAAAGCGCGTCCGGCGTTGGCGTGATCAGCAGCAGGATCACGTAGCCGAGCTGTAGATGCAGCAAATAGAGCGGATAGGTGATGCCCCCGATGGCCCTCACAAAGCCGTCCGGCAGCGGCACTGATTTGATGCGGGTGGCGGCGAACACGATGCCGAGCGAGACGATGCAGATCACTGTCACGACGCGCGGATCGAAACTGCCATGGGTGTGGACGCCGAGCCGCTCCAGCTTGTGCACGGCCTGGAACGTCGCCGTGCCCATCGCCAGCGTCAGAAGGCTGTACAGCCTGCTGTCGCGCCGTCCGCGGTAATGCTCATAGATCAGCAGGCCGACCGCGAAGAAGCCGCTGTCATCGGCCATGAACAATTTCTCGAACAGCGGAATGTCGAGCGTCAACTCGTTGGCGAAGGTGATCGCGATCCACACCACGATGAGAGTGTCGATCCGCCGCGGGAAGATGCCCCAGGCCAGCAACAGCGCGACCCAGGCGTAGAACACGACTTCGATCACCAGCGACCAGTAGGCGTCGTCCATGTAAGGCTGACCGAGCATTGGCGCCGCGATGAACAGATTCGCCAGCCATTGTCCCCACGTCACCTGAAACCAGGTGTGGCCTATGAAGAGCGTGGCGAGGAAGGTCAGCGTCATGCAGATGACGAAGGTCGGATAGATCCGGCTGAAGCGGGCGATGGCGAAGCCGATCGGCGTGCGGCCCTCGGCCGAATAGGCGATGACGAAGCCGGAGATCGCGAAGAACACGGGGACGCCGAGGAAGCCATACTGGGCGACCGGCGCGAGATACGGCAACGCCACTTTCTGCACGCCGTGCGATGCGGTGCCCCAGAAGCCGTAATGATACAGGATCACGGCCCCGACCGCGGCGAGCCGCAGCAGGTCCAGCACGGGAACACGGGTCGGATCCGCATGTTTGGAAACATTTGGCATGTACCGGCCATTTTGGCGGCCAGCCGTGAAGGCGTTCTTAATCCGGCCGTGGAGGGCCGGGGTCGTCGTTCACGATTGCAGGAGCCCGGTGACGATCCCGGCGGCCGCGCTGAGGACCACCACCAATAGCGGCGGTGCGCGCCAGGCCGTGAGCAGGACGAAGCCCGCCAGCGCGATGCCGAAGTCGAGCGGACGGTGCACGCTGGTCGTCCACACCGGATCGTAGAGCGCGGCACCGAGGATGCCGACCACGGCGGCATTGACGCCGCGCATCATCGCCTGCGCGGCCGGCCGCTTGCGGAATTGATCCCAGAACGGCAGCGCCGCCAGCAGGACGAGCAGTCCCGGCAGGAAGATGCCGAGCAGGCCGACGATTGCGCCCGGCACCCCGCCGATCACGGCGCCGAGATAGGCCGCGAAGGTGAACAGCGGGCCCGGCACGGCCTGGGCGGCGCCATAGCCGGTCAGGAAAGCATCGTCGCCGATCCAGCCCGGCGCCACCACCGCTTCGCGTAGCAGCGGCAGCACGACATGGCCGCCGCCGAACACCAGCGCGCCGGAGCGATAGAAGGCCTCGAACACGCCGAGGCCTGACCATATCCGGGCGAGCAGCGGCAGCCCGATCAGCAGTGCCAGGAACAGGATCAGTGCGGCGATGCCGACGCGGCGCGACACCGGCATCGCGATATGGGTGGTGCCGCTGGACGGCTGCGCCCGGCACAGCCACAGTCCGGCGACGGCACCGAGCATGATGGCGCCGATCTGCGCGATCGACGACGAACTGGCGAGGATGATCAGCGCTGCGACCGTCGCGATCGACGCGCGTTCACGGTCGGGGCAGAGCGAGCGCGCCATGCCCCAGACCGCCTGCGCCACGATCGCCACCGCGACGAGCTTCAGGCCGTGCACCAGGCCCGCGCCGGCCAGGCCGCTCAAGCCGCCGGCGCCATAGGCAAACAGCACCAGCGCGATCGCCGAGGGCAGCGTGAAGCCGGTCCAGGCCGCCAGCGCGCCGAGGTAGCCGGCACGCATCAGGCCGAGCGAGAAGCCGACCTGGCTGCTCGCCGGGCCGGGCAGGAATTGGCAGAGCGCGACCAGATCGGCATAGGCCTGCTCGTCGAGCCAGCGCCTGCGGGTGACGAACTCGTCGCGGAAATAGCCGATATGGGCGATCGGGCCGCCAAAGCAGCTGACGCCGAGCTTGAGGAAAATCAGCAGCACCTCAAGTGGCGAATGTGCAGTGGAGGGCGCCGTGTCGGAGTGCTGGACGTCGGTGTCGTTCAAGCGTCGTCCGATCCCTGACTTGCGTCCCGCCGTCAGGACCCGTCAGGCCGACCATATCGCCTTTCGATGACGGCTGGGCGCGATATTATCTGGCCATTGCGAGATACCCGCTGAGGGTCACGACTGACACGACCGTGGAGGCGAGGATGACGTTCGACGTCATGTTGGCCTCGCGCCGGTAGAACTCGGCCAGCATGAACGGGCCGGTGCCGGTCGGCAGTGCGGCGAGCAGCACCGCCGTATGCGTCAGCAGGGGGGAGAGGCCGAACACGGTGGTCGCCATCACCCAGGTGATCGCCGGTTGCAGCACGAGCTTGCAGCCGACCAGCAGCGCCGCCGATCCGATGTCCTGCTCGGCGGCCTCCCGCTTGGTGGCGAGGAACAGGCCGAGCGCGACCAGCGCGCAGGGCGAGGCCGCGCCGCCCAGGAGCTTCAGGAAATTCTCGGCCGGGCCGGGAATGCCGAGGCCAGCGAGCGGAATGATCGCGCCGAGCACGGGTGCGACCAGCAGGGGATTGGCGAGCAGCGAACGGCCGACCTTGACGACGACGTGCCTGCCGCGCCGCTCGGTTTGCAGGCCGGTCTCGATCAGCACGATGGCGATCGCGAACAGGACGCACACCGTCATGATGGTGGCGACGAGCGTCGGCGCCAACGCCTCGCGGCCGAGTGCTGCGACGGCGAGCGGGAAGCCGACGAAGCCGGTATTGCCATAGCCGGCGTTGAGGCCATCGATCGCCGCATCGACCAGATGCCGGCGACGGAGCAGGGCAACGACGATGGTCAGGCAAAACACCAGCGCGGCGCCGATGCCGAACGCCGCGATGAAGCAGGGTTGCCAGACATCGCTCCATTTGGCGTGCGCGATGACGTCGAACAGCAGCGCGGGCAGAGCCAGGTAGACGACGAAGCGGTTCAGTTCGCTCGATGCGGCCGGGCCGACCACGCCGATCCGGCGCGCCAGCCATCCGGCGAAGATGAGGGAGAAGATCGGAAGAACGGCGGCGAGGGTCGCGAGCATAAGGGAAGCCTGAGTGACGAAAACGCTTCAGTCCTACGCTGCGGCTCTGATATCATCCAATACTGATTGAAGCCCCATTTCATACCTTTTCGGTATCATGATCGACATCAGGCAAATGCGCTATTTCGTGGCCGTGGCGGAGACGCTGCATTTCGGCCGCGCCGCCGAGCGGCTGCATATCAGCCAGCCGCCGCTGAGCCGGCAGATCGCAGCGCTGGAGAAGGAGCTCGGCGTCCGTCTGTTCGAGCGGGAGTCCCGCCGCGCGCGCCTCACGCCGGCCGGCCGCCGCTTTCTGGAGGATGCGCGCGCCGTGCTGATGAGCTTCGACCAGGCCTGCCGCAACGCGCGGCTCGCCGAGCGCGGCGAGATCGGCGAGCTTGCGATCGGCTTCATGATGCACGCGGCCTATACCAGCCTGCCGGGCCTGGCGCGGCGCTACATGGCCGACCATCCCCAGGTGCATGTCGAACTGCGCGAGGTGGTGCCCGGCGCGCTCGCCGAGGCGGTGCTGAGCGGACGCTTCGATGCGGCCATCATGTTCAATCCCGGGCCGATCAAGGGGCTCGAGACCCGCATCATCCATCGCGAGCGGATGTGCCTCGCGCTGCATCCAAGTCACCCGCTTGCCAATCGTGCTGTCGTCAACGCCAGGCAACTGAAAGGCCAGCCGCTGATCGCAACACCGACCGAAGCGGCGCCGATGCTGCGCGAGGCGATCGTGCAATATTGCCGCGCCGGCGGCTTCGAGCCGACCATTCGGCTCGAGGTCGAATTGCAACAGACCATCGTCAGCCTGGTCGCGGAAAATCTCGGCATCGCGCTGGTGCCGGAATCGATGGGCAAGCTCGGCATCGATAATCTGGTGCAGCGCGATTTGCAGGCGGCACCGGCGATCGAGCATGTGATCGCCTGGCGGCCGGGCAATCTCAATCCCGCGTTGCGGCCGTTCCTGGAGGAGGCGCGGGCGGCTCAGCCGATCCAGCCGAGCAGCCGGAACCAGATCAGATAAAGCGGCGCCAGCACCACGAACGAGATCAGCCCGACGATCAGGCACATCTTGACCGCCGCGCTGGTCGGCACCCGCGCCATGCCGGCGGCAACGACGATCGGCGCGGCCTGGTACGGCAGCAGCGGCGTCGCATAGGCGAACACCTGCGACATCAGCACGGTCGGCAGGCTCAGGCCGGTGTGCGCGGCGAGCGAGGCGGCAAGCGGCGTGAACACCGCGGGCACGCCGTTGGCGGTGACGACGAAATTGAGCAGGCTGGCGAGTCCGATCATCGAGGCGAAATCCGACGCCGGCCGCGCCGGGTCGAGCGGCAGATGCGGAATGATCAGATCGCCGATCGCGGTGCCGAGCCCGGACCACGCGACGACCGCGGCAAGCCCGAGAATGCCGCCGAGATAGATGCAGGTGCGAACATTGACGCCGGCGGCGAATTCCTCGCCATTGAGGAAGCCGATGCGCGGCAGCAGGCACAGACACGCCGACACCAGCCCGACCCAGGCCGGGCGGATGCCGTGCAGGCTGTCCGTCATCCAGAAGGCGAGCGTGGCAAGCAGGATGATCGAGAGCCGCCATTCGGCCGCGCTCATCGGCGTGGCCTCGGCGTGATCTTTGATCGGCTTCGGCGAGGCTGGAAACAGCCAGACCAGGCAACCCACCAGCACGACGCCCTTGAGAATGCCGATCACGGGCGCATGCAGCACCAGATACGACATGTAGTCGAAATGCACGCCATAGGCGCGCTCGGCGGCGCCGGTCATGATCAGGTTCGGCACATTGGCTGGCAGGATCGAGGCCGAGAGCTGATAGGTGCCGAAGCCCACCGCGAGCGCGAGCGCATAGCGGCCGCGCGATCCCTCGGCGAGGCCGGCGCGATCGGCCAGCGCCAGGATGATCGGCATCAGCAGCGCGATGCGGCCCATGTTCGAGGGCATCACGAAGGCCAGCGCATAGGTCAGCAGGACGACGCCACCCACCATCCGGAACCAGGACCCGGTGAGATGCGCGGCAAGGCCACGCGCGATCCGGTCGGCCAGCCCGACCTTGCGGATCGCGCTGCCGATCACGAAGCCGCCCAGCACCAGCCAGAACGCCTCCGACTGGAAGCCGGAGAACAGCACGTCCGGCGGCGCCGCGTGGAACACGGCCACCGCCGCGAAGAACAGCAACGCCGTGAGGTATTCGGGCAGCAGGCTGGTCGCCCACAGCAGGATGGCGATCGCGGCAAACCAGCCGGGATGGATCAGGGACGTCGCGGTCTCGGGCATGTCTGGGAATCAGGTGCAACAAGGACGGACCGCGACCATAGCACCGCGGAACGTGGTTGCGTGGCCGTGAACGAACAGGGCTGAGGTGTGCGGAGGGAAGGGCGAACGACGTTGCGTGGAGGCGCCGGAGCGCCGGATGCGGGGTTATGCAACACGCCGATGGCAGACCGCTTCGATGCGGTTGCCGTCCGGGTCGCTTAGAAATGCCCCATAGTAGTGTGGATGATATTCGGGACGCAGGCCCGGCGCGCCGTCGTCTGATCCGCCTGCCGAAAGCCCGGCATGCCAGAAGGCGTCAACCTGCTCCCTGAGCCGCGCCTTGAAGCACCAATGCCGTCCATAGGCTGCTTCGGGCATGGGTCCAGGACGTATCAGCAAATAGGTCAGATCCGGATGGTCTGCGTCACAGCGCTCGCCGTAGCTGATCCACGTGTCGCCACTGCTCATCTTGGTGACGCCGAGCGCGGCCATTACGGCGTCGTAGAAGGGCTCGGAGGCGCGTATGTTGGATACGGTGATGGAGACGTGGTCCAACATGAACGACCTCCTCGATTGACGACGCTAGCGCATGATCCGGAAACGCGCGGAGCGGCTTTCCAAAAAGATCATACTCAAACAAGGAGCAGCGCGCCTCTCTATGACGGATCGATCCCCGCCGCCGTCGCGACGAGCCGGCGCGTCACTCGCAGCGCAGGTTCTTCGACGGCCGTCGCGCCGCGGGCATCGCCAGCACGACGAGGCAAAGCGCGATCATCGCCAATCCCATAAATTCGAATGCAAACGCGTCCACGGGCCGATCTCCCCCATTAGAAACAATTAGACTTGTTGGGGGAGCGTTGACGCGCTGTTAAGCCTTATGGTTACCGCCGCTAGCCTCCCGGCATGGTGGAGAGTGAGTTAACGCTCACGAGCGGCCTCATGCCGGCTGATGCCGCGATCAGCGCCGTGGATCGTCCACGTACTCTTCAGCCAACGCGCCATCCAGCACGCCGCGGAACTGCGCCGATCGATAGAACCGGCGGGCCTTTGCTGATGTCATGTGCTCGAGGAGATGCAGGGTGTCCTCGAGCAGTGTCGCGCCCTCGACGCGGGGTTTCACCACCTCATCACAAACCCAGATGGCGGGCACCGGCTCGAAATCGCCACGCCTGCGGCACTGATGCGCCGGCGTCAGGCGATCGGCGGTGGAGATGAAGGCGTCGCACGACGTCGGCAGATGTCTCGACTTGCATTCACGCAGGCTCTTCGCAAGTCGCGGACAGAGCGCGCGCGCCGGGCACTCGCCTTCCTTGTCCCAGGGACGGTCGGAGAACGACACGGTCAATCCGGCAAGCGGGACCGCGGCACGGACCTCGATGTGTCCCGGTACGTTGTTCGGCGCGAAAAACCAGTTGACGAAGCACTCGGTGCCGTTGCCTCCGATCGTGATGTGCATGGTCTTCGCGGTCCAGACCGCTTCGATCGGCGGATGCCATTTGTCCGGATAGGTCGGATTTTCCGGCGTCCAGACCAGTTCGACGTCGGTGGGTGTGCGCAACCCGGAGAACTGGATGCGCCGGAATACGTAGCCGTCGAGCCGATAGGACAGGCTGTCTGCGTCGGGCGTGGCCAGGCTGCGATCGGGCGCGGGCATGACCGGCGTTTCGATCGGGCAATCAGCGACACGGACGAGATTGGTGTCGGTGCGCATCAGCACCTGAGCGTGCGCGCCCGGCGCGGCCAGGACGCAAAGCAGGAGGATCGCAAGGACGGGTCTCACGGGCCGCTTTCATTGCCGAAGGTTGCCGGGCGCGCACGATCATCTCCATCAATCGTTGCAAATCCGTATGTCGAATGCAGCAGCTTGTAGCGGTGCGGGCCGGGCGGATGCAGTGCGCCCTTCAAGCGGGGACGATCATGGGCGATCGTCGCCGATGCTCGCCGCGATCCAGATCGCTAATCGCGTTGGTGCGATCCCGATTGCAGTCACGCGCACCTCGGCGAAGGCGCAAGCGTTGCGCGATGCCGGCGCCGCGCATGTGATCGCATCCGCGGAGGAGGACCTGCAATCGAGGCTGGAGCAGATCGCGGGGCCGGACGGCGTTCGCGTGGTGCTCGATCCGGTCGGCGGTCCCGTCTTCGTGCCGCTCACGGCGGCAATGGCACACGGCGGCATCCTGATCGAATATGGCGGGCTCAGCCCGGAGCCGACGCCGTTTCCGCTGTTCACGGTGCTGAGCAAGAGCCTCATCCTGCGCGGCTACCGCGTGCACGAGATTGTTCGAGATCCCGCGCGGCTCGCTGCGGCGAAGGCGTTCATCCTCGACGGGCTTGCGGACGCCGCGCTTAAGCCGATCATCGCCAGAACATTTCCGTTCGAGGAGATCGTCGAGGCGCACCGGTATCTGGAGTCGAATGTGCAGTTCGGCAAGATCGTGGTGACGGTGTGATGGATCAGTAGGATGGGTAGAGCGCAGCGAAACCCATCGGTCTCATGCGCAGACGCAATGATGGGTTTCGCTGCGCTCTACCCATCCTACAGTTGCGTTCACGTCCCGCAGAACGTCCGCATCACACGTTGATCGGGCAGCGGCGGGTCGGCATAGGCTGCGAATTGCGGCTGGTCCTCGTAGGGTTTTGCCAGCACCGTCACCAGCTCCTCGAACGGCGCGTAGTCGTCGTGGTCGACCGCCGCCTGGATCACCGCCTCGATGCGGTGGTTGCGCGGGATGAAGGCCGGGTTGACGGCCTGCATTGCGGCCTTGCGCTCGGCCGATGTCTGCGGCTCCAGCGCGAGGCGGGCGCGCCAGCGCGAGGCCCATTCGTCGAAAGCCGCGGGCTCGGTGAACTGGGCGCGGACGTCGGCGGCATCATCAGCCGCGGCATCGCCGAGATGGCGGAAGGTCAGCGTGAAATCGGCCTCGTTCTTGGCCATCGCGTCGAGCAGGTCCTGGATCAGCGCCTCGTCGCCGTCGCGCGCGGTGAACAGTCCGACCTTGGCACGCAAGCCGGCATTATAGGCCGCGGTGAACTTTTCGGGGAATTCGCCGAGGATAGTCTGCGCCTGTTCGATTGCCTTCTCCTGTTCGCTGTCGAACAGCGGCAGCAGGCACTCGGCGAGCCGGGTCAGATTCCACAAGCCGATCCGCGGCTGGTTGGCATAGGCGTAGCGGCCCATCTCGTCGATCGAGGAGAACACCTGCGCCGGATTGTAGGCATCGAGAAAGGCACAGGGACCGTAGTCGATGGTCTCGCCCGAGATCGAGGTGTTGTCGGTGTTCATCACGCCGTGGATGAAGCCGACCAGCAGCCAGCGCGCGATCAGCGCGGCTTGCCGCACGACGACGCCGGCGAGCAGCGCATGGTAAGGCTGGGCGGCATCCTTCAGCTCGGGGTAGTGCCTTACGATGACATGGTCGGCGAGGGCACGCACGCCGTCGGTGTCGCCGCGGGCGGCGAAGAACTGGAAGGTGCCGACGCGGATGTGGCTGGAGGCCACGCGGGTCAGCACCCCGCCCGGCAGCGCGATCTCGCGCTGGACCCGTTCGCCGGTGACGACGGCGGCAAGCGAGCGGGTGGTCGGCACGCCCAATGCATACATCGCCTCGCTGACGATGTACTCGCGCAGGACCGGACCGAGCGCGGCGCGGCCGTCGCCGCGGCGGGAGAACGGGGTCGGGCCAGATCCCTTGAGCTGGATGTCGCGGCGGACGCCGTCCCGGTCGATGACCTCGCCGAGCAGGATCGCGCGGCCGTCGCCGAGCTGGGGCACGAAATTGCCGAACTGGTGGCCGGCATAGGCCATGGCGATCGGGTCGGCGCCGGCGGGCAGCCGCTTGCCGGCGAGGATCTCGGCACCCTCCGGCGTCGCCAGCAGGTCCGGGTCCAGCCCGAGCTGGAGCGCAAGCGGCCGGTTCAGCTTGATCAGCCGGGGCGCGGCCACCGGGGTCGGCGCGACGCGGGCGAAAAAGTTCGCCGGCAGCGCCGAATAGGTGTTCTGGAACGGGAAATGGATGGTCATGTCCAGAAGATAGGCCTGCGGGCAGAATAGGCAAACGATTGGCGGCATCCGCCCGGAAAATCTGCCGTTTGACCCGAAAACCGGGCGTTCCATTGGTTGCCGCACCGGGCCTCGTCGGCTAAACCCTCCGCAACTTCGGACAGGGCATTTGGCCCTGTCGCGATTCGACCCTCCGACATCAGTTTTGGGACTACCATGCATCGCTACCGGTCACACACATGCGGCGCGCTCCGAGAGAGCGATATCGACCAGACGGTCCGGCTTTCAGGCTGGGTCCACCGGGTCCGAGACCATGGCGGCGTGCTGTTCGTCGATCTGCGCGACCATTACGGTATCACCCAGTGCGTCGCCGATCCGGACTCGCCGGCATTCGCCGAGGTCGAGAAGTTCCGCTCGGAGTGGGTGGTGCGGATCGACGGCAAGGTGCGTCGCCGCCCCGCCGGGACAGACAATCCCGAGCTGCCGACCGGCATGATCGAGGTCTACATCAAGGAGATCGAGGTGCTGGGCCCGGCGGCCGAGCTGCCGCTGCCGGTGTTCGGCGAGCAGGAATATCCCGAGGACATCCGGCTGAAGTACCGCTTCCTCGACCTGCGCCGCGACAAGCTGCACCAGAACATCATGACCCGCGGCGCGATCGTCGATTCCATCCGCAGGCGGATGAAGGGGCAGGGCTTCTTCGAATTCCAGACCCCGATCCTGTCGGCGTCCTCGCCGGAGGGCGCGCGCGACTTCCTGGTGCCATCGCGCATCCATCCCGGCAAGTTCTACGCGCTGCCGCAGGCGCCACAGCAGTACAAGCAGCTCCTGATGATGTCGGGCTTCGACCGCTACTTCCAGATCGCGCCGTGCTTCCGCGACGAGGACCCGCGCGCCGACCGCCTGCCGGAGTTCTACCAGCTCGACGTCGAGATGAGCTTCGTCACCCAGGACGACGTGTTCGCGGCGCTGGAGCCGGTCATCACCGGCGTGTTCGAGGAATTCGCCAACGGCAAGCCGGTCACGAAGAACTGGCCGCGGATTCCGTTCGCCGAGGCGGTGCGCAAATACGGCTCCGACAAGCCGGACCTGCGCAACCCCATCGTGATGCAGGAGGTCTCCGAGCATTTCCGTGGCTCCGGCTTCAAGGTGTTCGCGCGGATGCTGGAAGACCCGAAGAACCAGGTCTGGGGAATCCCGGGCAAGGGCGGCGGGTCGCGGGCGTTCTGCGACCGCATGAACTCCTGGGCGCAGGGCGAAGGTCAGCCCGGCCTCGGCTACATCATGTGGCGCGAGGGCGGCGAGGGCGCAGGCCCGCTTGCCAACAACATCGGGCCGGAGCGCACCGCTGCGATCCGCGACCAGCTCGGCCTCAAGGAAGGCGATGCCGCGTTCTTCGTCGCCGGCGACCCCGAGAAATTCTGGAAGTTCGCTGGCCTCGCACGCAACAAGCTCGGCGAGGAGCTGAACCTGATCGACAAGGACCGGTTCGAGTTCGCCTGGATCGTCGACTTCCCGATGTACGAGTATGACGAGGAGAACAAGAAGGTCGACTTCTCGCACAACCCGTTCTCGATGCCGCAGGGCGGCCTGGAGGCGCTGCAATCGCAGGACCCGCTCACGATCAAGGCGTTCCAATACGACATCGCCTGCAACGGCTACGAGATGGCGTCCGGTGGTATCCGTAACCACAAGCCGGAAGCGATGGTGAAGGCGTTCGAGATCGCGGGCTATGGTGAGCAGGAGGTCATCGACCGGTTCGGCGGCATGTACCGTGCGTTCCAGTACGGCGCGCCGCCCCATGGCGGCATGGCGGCCGGTATCGAGCGCATCGCGATGCTGCTGTGTGGCACCAACAACCTGCGCGAGATCTCGCTGTTCCCGATGAATCAGCAGTACGTCGACCTGCTGATGGGCGCGCCGTCGGAGGCAACGCCGAAGCAGCTCAAGGAACTTCACATCCGGCCCAACCCGCCGGCCAAGAGCTAAAGCTCAGAGTGTGATGTTCGTTACGATGGCGAGACATGGTCTCGCCGTCGCCACCGGTGCGGGTTCCACGGCAATGCAGTCCTGCGCGAACGGTTGAAGCCGCGGGGATGGCAACTATTCGCTGTAGCGGATAGACTCTCTCGAATGAAGGTGCTGGTTGTCGACGATCATTCGATTGTAAGGGATGGGTTGGCTGCATTGCTCGAGCAGGTCAGCCCCGAATTTGAAGTTTTTCAGGCTGGAGACGCAGAGGAGGGTCTCCAGTTGCTGGATCAGGTCGGTGATTTCGATCTGGTCATCCTCGACCTCTTCATCCCCGGCGTAGATGGCTTTGAGGCGATTTCCGCGTTCGGTCTCAAGCGACCCGAACTCCCTGTCATCGTCTTGTCATCGTCCGAAGATTCCGACGACGTCCGCAGGGCACTGGCAAGCGGGGCGCTCGGTTACGTTCCGAAGTCGGCCAGCCAGCATGTGCTGCTGTCGGCCATCAAGCTCGTCATGAACGGCGACCTGTACGTTCCGCCGCTCGTTCTGTCGAAAAGTTCCGACAGCAATTCTCAAACGGGCGACCTGCCGAAAGCCAACGGCAAATTGCTGACGCCGCGGCAACGTGAAGTGCTGATCCTGCTCTGTGAAGGCAATCCCAACAAGGCGATCGCGGCAAAGCTCAATCTCTCGGAGAAGACCGTCAAGACCCACATCTCGCTGATCTACAAGGCGCTGAACGTCGCCAACCGCATGCAGGCATCGAAGGCCGCGCGCGAGACCGGGCTCATTTGATCGCCGTGAGCGGGGCGGGCGCGCCGCCGCCGGCCTGATCGGACACACGCATCGAGTTGACCATTGCAGCCCTGAGCTTGCTGTTGTGGACCGGCTTGTGCAGCATCACCAAACCGCTGGCCTGGGCTTCGATCAATCGGTGTTCGGCGGTGTCGCCGGTAATCAGGATGGCGGGGACTGGCTGCCTGCATGCAACTTGCAGCAAGCGAATGACCTCGATGCCGTTCTCATCGCCGCGCAAGCGATAATCGCAAATGATGATGCGCGGCGATATCTTGTCGCGGGACAGCGCCGCCAGTGCTTCGCTGCCTGACGACGCGGCGAGAACGCGATAGCCCCAACCTGTCAGCAGTGCATCCATCGCTTCGAGCACGGCGACTTCGTCGTCGATCACCAGAACCCAGGCGCCTTCGGCGACGACATGAGAGGTCTCGGCGACTGCGAGCAGCGAACTCGGAACCAGGTTGGTCGAGGGCAAGCAAATGCTGAAGCAGGAGCCACGGCCGACTTGCGAACGCAGATTGAGCTCGCAGTCCAGCAACTCGCTCAGGCGGCGCACGATGGCGAGGCCGAGGCCCAATCCCCTGGTGCGGTCCCGTTCCGGATTCCGCAGCTGGACATACTCCTGGAAAATCTTTTGCCGGTTCTCCGGCGGAATTCCCGTCCCGGTATCCCAGACCTCGATCCGCATCGTCTTGCCGCGTTTCCGACATCCGACCACAACGCGACCTTGATCGGAATGCCGCACCGCATTCGAGATCAGGTTGCGCAGGATGCGTTCCACGAGCAGCGGATCGGAATGAACGACCGCGCTGGTGGTGTGTTGGTGAATGACGATGGTTTTCTCGGCGGCCTCGTCGGCAAAGTCCAGGCAGATGCGGTGGAGCAGGGGCTGCAACGCGAAGGATTGTCGCCGCACTTCGACGACACCGGCATCGAGCCGGGAAATGTCGAGGATGGCGCTGAACAGGTCCCCCATGGCCGAAGTCGACAGCTCCATCCGGTCGAGGATACGCAGCGCCGGCGTCGGAAGTCCCGACACCGCGCGCAATGCGCTGACAAACAGACCGAGCGCGTGAACCGGCTGGCGCAGATCATGGCTTGCAGCCGCGAGGAATTGCGATTTTGCCAGGCTGGCCTGCTCCGCCACTTCCTTCTGCTTCTGCAGATCCCGCGCAAGTTCGCTGGCCTTGATCCGAAGATTCACCAGCTCGTTGAAGCCGCGGTTGGCGCGAACGCCGAGCACGCCCATGCCGATCACGTAGATGATCATGAGCAGGACCATCATCGTGGCTTCGGGGAAGGCCGTTCTGGATTCGAGGCCCCATACCAGGCAGGGGATGGTGGTTGGAAGGAAGAGCGAGAAAAAGGCCGGCAAATAGGAGCTGAACGCCGGGATTGCGCCGGCCGCCACGCTGAGCGAGACGATCAGGACCACCATCTCGGAGGCGAACCGGCCGCTGTTTCCCGCAAGTGAGACGGACGCCCAGCCCCAGCCGATGCCCTCCGCCAGGCTGATGACGACGAACCAGTTTGCCCAGAGCTGCCAGCGCGACGCGTCCGGCCTTGCGCGGTCGTAGAAGATGCGCAGCGTGATATGCGCAGCCGCGCACGCTACGATATAGAGCGCCCAGGCAATGCCGACGCCTTGCTGCAGGACGCCAAGATCGATCAGGGCGCCGACCAGAACAATCGCTGCTGCGGCGGCGGCAACGACGCCTGGCACCACATTCTGAAACAGCGCCGCGACCTGCTCCGAGTGAAGCTCGATCGTCGGTGGGGGGGCCTGGTCAGACAAGGCTGTCATGCTCTCCACTCGGAGGCGGGATTTGTTGCCGCGCTATTCATACCAGCGATTTCAACCGCCGGGTTCCACATCAAGCGGGACTTAGGTCCTAGGTCCTTCGGCGCAGCGGCCGGACCCTTGCCCGATTGACCGGAGCTGTGTCGTCAAGCTCTTCTGACGTCCGATCGGGCGGATTTTGCCCGGCAACCAGTTTGCTCTGAGATCGTCGGACATCTGGGCGGTTCGACCAATTGACATGAACTGAATGCCCAGTTTTTACAGGGATCAAGTGTCATGAAACTAAAAACACTTTTGTTCGGTGCCGCGCTGCTCGCGTCAACGACGTTGACCGCGAACGCTGCGACCGTCACCGAAACCTACAGCTTTTCGCTCACCGGCTTCGTCGACATTCAAGGCAACACGACGGCGCCGTCAAATCTGGTGACCGGTTCGTTCACCGTCACCTTCGATCCGACACAGAACTACACCAACGACACGACCGACATCCACGTCAATTCCTTCAGCGGCGTCACCGTCGATTCTCCATTTGGATTCAGCTACGATGCAACCAGCAAACTGTTCGGGTTCGGCGGAACCTATGGCGGGACGAATCTGGTCTATGACGGGACCAACGATATCGTCATCAGCTACAATTTGAGCAACCTCGCCGATCCGACATTCGTTCCGTGCAGCACCCCGGGATACACCTGCGGCAAGTACACCGGCAGCAGCGCGGTCGAGGCGTCGGGATACACCACCGTGGCAAGTGGCACGGCCTATTTCTACGGCGCCCAGAGCACCATCACGGCGGGAGTCCCCGAGGCCTCCACCTGGGCGATGATGATCGCCGGCTTCTGCGGGCTTGGCTTCATGGCCTATCGCAAGCGGACCACGGTGCGCTTCGCCTGACCGCGATCGTGCCGCTTGACCGGGAGGCCGCCTTCGGGCGGCCTCTTTGTCTTTAGCGCAATCGCCGGTCGATCGCGCCGTCTCGAACGTGATGTTTTCTCCCCAAAGAACGGGGAGCGAAGGCGATCACAGCCCGGTCGAGGCCTCGATCCGGAATTGCGCCAGTGCCGATTGCGGATCGGTCTTGAGCAGTTGCATCAGTTGCAGCGCCGGCGCCTTGGCGCGCGGGGTCAGCTTGATCAGCAGCGTCTGTCCCGGCGTCTCGACGAACTGGCTGACGGCGGTGACGAGGGCGGCGATATCGGGATTGCTCCCGCCGATCGCGTCGCCCTGCGCCTTGATGCTGTCAAGGACAGCGCGACGCGCATCGTCGCGGCCGATGTTCTGGCTGCGCGCATATCGGGCGATCGCGAGATCGAGGACGCCGAGGTCGTGGACAGCAAGTTCGATCGTGCCGGCCTCGACCTGCGCGACCGCGCCCATGGCCTCGGCGACGTTGGCCGAAAACGCGTCGCGGGGGACGTTGGCGAGCGAGATCTTTGCCGACGCATTGAGCAGGCCCGCCATGTCGAGCTTGAGGGGTTCGAGCGCCAGAGAGCGCGACGCCTCGGTCCATGCGGCGCCGAGATCGGCATCGATGGCCATCCGATCGATCCCGGCGGCCACGAGCGCTTGTTGCCGCGGATCGGCTGCATCCAGCGGCGCCGCCATCTTGGCGATCAGCCGCAGCTTGCTCGGGATCGATCCGACGAACTGCCCCCAGTCGAGGCTGAAGACGTCGATGTTGACGGGCTTGCCGGTGGCCTTGTACGGCGAGGCGACACCCTTGACCTCGATCCCCTCGATCAGCGGCAACAGCGCCAGCAACTGTTCGGGCGCAGGCTTCTGCCCGGCGAATTGCGCCGATAGCCGCATGAAGTTGACGACGTCGAGCGACTTCAGCGCGAGGCGTCCGACCTTGACGGGACCGTTCGGCGCGCGGGCATCGAGGCCCTCGACCGCAAGCTCGCCGATCTTGCCATGCTCGAAGTTGAACTGCATCGAAGCCAGCTTGAGCGGCCCCTGCGGCGTCTCAAACGAGAGCCCGTGCATCTCGGCATTGCCCACGGCAAAACCCGAATAGAGGCCGGCGACCTTTTCCAGCAATTGGCGTGCCTCGGCGGACGACGGCGGCGCGCTGCCCGGCGGCGGGATCATCGCCATCAGCGCCGGCAGTTGCATCCGGGACGGGTTGATCCTGGCGTCGTCGGCGGTCACGCCCTCGATCCGCATGTTCAGGCCGGGGGTGGATGTGCTGGCGTCAGGCGTCACGGTGATCACATAGGGACCAGCCGAAAGATGTCCCTGAATCCGATAATCCCTGTCGTCGTTGGCCTTGGCCGGGTCGAACATCGCAGCCATCGCGCCGACATCGATATCGGTCGCGACGATATTGGCAACGTCGCCGGTCATCTTGATCGGCTTGGCTGCGGCCTGCTGGTTGATTGCGAACGTCACCTTGTCCGTCTTGCTCGACCCGATCTTTCCGTCTTTGATGCTTTCGATGGCAAGGCCGGAATAGTCGAACGTGCCACCGGCATTGTCGCCGACATGCGCGGCCGCACTGAACGTGAGCGTTCCAGTCAATTTGGGTACGGCGACCGATGCGGCGTTGATGCTCGCGAGCTGGGTGAATGCAAACCGATACAGCTCGAAGATCGATGACGAGGCCGGGAGCTGGGGCAGGCCAGTGGGACCGGAATAGTCCTTTACCGTGATCTGCGGCGCCTTGTAGGTGAGGGAGGCGATCGTCGGGGTCAGTCCCGTTACACCGACCTCGATGTCGCCGAACTCGACTTTGTCGGCGGAAAACCGCGCCGGGTCGAGTTGACCGAGGCCCGAGGCCGTGAAGCGGGCGATCTTGACGCTGGCTGGGGATTGTGCGCCCGATTCAGCGACAATGTCGGAAATCGTCAAGGTGCGGCTCTTGACGTCGAATGCGATCTTGCCGTGGCTCGCCTTGGCGCCGGCGGCGCGAAGCTGCTCGAAGGCGGCCTCGACCTCGCGCGTCACCCGGCGCTGGGCGTAGAAGTCGAAACCGAAATAGCCGGCCGCCGCCACCAAGGCAACGGCGATCAGGCCGAGCAGAATTTTCTTCATTCGGTCAACTCCGGATCACCAAGGGAAAGAAATTGCCAATCCGCGGTCGGAAAGTGCAGCATCCTTGAACGGGCCGTCCGGGCCTGTTGACGGGGACATTATCGGATGTTGCATCCAAGCGGCGGGACATGCTTCACATCCGGCTCGATTTGCCGGACAACTGACTTTCGCCTGGATTAGCACAGAAACAAAGAAATTTGGGCCGGAAACGCGGGAAGCATGCATGTCGCAATCGTCTGAAGAACTCCATAACGCCGCGCTCGCCTATCACCGGCTGCCGCGGCCGGGCAAGCTCGAGATCCAGGCGATCAAGCCGCTTGCCAACCAGCGCGACCTGGCGCTGGCCTATTCGCCGGGGGTCGCCGCCGCCTGCACCGAAATCGCCAACAACCCGGCGGAGGCGGCGTCGCTGACCGCCCGCGCCAATCTGGTCGCCGTGGTCTCCAATGGGACGGCGGTGCTTGGTCTCGGCAATATCGGCCCGCTGGCCTCGAAGCCCGTCATGGAAGGCAAGGCGGTGCTGTTCAAGAAATTCGCCGGCATCGACGTGTTCGACATCGAGATCAAGGCCGACACGATCGAGCGCGTGGTCGAGACGGTCGCCGCGCTGGAGCCGACCTTCGGCGGCATCAATCTGGAGGACATCCGCGGGCCGGAGTGCTTCGAGATCGAGGGCCAGCTCAAGGAGCGCATGAAGATCCCGGTGTTCCACGACGACCAGCATGGCACCGCCATCATCGTCGCGGCGGCGATCACCAACGGCCTGCTGCTGAATGGCAAGAACCTCGCCGATGTGAAAATCGTCTGCTCGGGCGCCGGGGCGGCGGCGATCGCCACCCTCAACCTGTTGGTCTCGATGGGCGCGCAGCGCAAGAACATCTGGGTCTGCGACATCGACGGCGTCGTCTATGAGGGCCGCAACACCACGATGGATCGCTGGAAGGCGGTCTATACCCAGAAGACCGATGCGCGGGTGATGGCGGACGTCATTCCGGGCGCGGACATCTTCATCGGCCTGTCGGCGCCGGGCGTGCTGAAGCCCGAGATGGTCAAGCAGATGGCCGACCAGCCGCTGGTGATGGCGCTCGCCAATCCGGTGCCGGAGATCATGCCGGAAGAGGCGCGCCAGGCGCGGCCCGATGCGATGATCTGCACCGGCCGTTCGGACTATCCGAACCAGGTCAACAACGTGCTGTGCTTTCCCTTCATCTTCCGTGGCGCGCTCGACGTCGGCGCCACCGCGATCAATGAGGCGATGAAGCATGCCGCGGTCGACGCCATCGCGCAGCTCGCGCGCGATCCGCCGTCGGATGCGGTCGCCCATGGTTTCGAGACCGGCGAGACCCAGGGGTTCGGCCCGGGCTCCCTGATCCCCAGCCCGTTCGACCCGCGCCTGATCCTGCGTATCGCCCCTGCGGTCGCCAAGGCCGCGATGGATTCCGGCGTTGCGACCCGGCCGATCACCAATTTCGAAGAATATACCACGCAGCTCGAGCGCTTCTCGTTCCGCTCCGGCCTCACCATGAAGCCGGTGTTTGCCAAGGCCAAGACCCAGCCGGTGCGGGTGATCTATGCCGAAGGCGAGGACGAACGCGTGCTGCGCGCGACCCAGGTGGTGCTGGAGGAGAAACTGGCGCGGCCGATCCTGGTCGGCCGTCCCTCGGTGGTCGAGACCCGGATCAAGCGCTTCGGCCTGTCGATCAAGGCCGGGCGCGATTTCGACCTGGTCAATCCCGAGGACGACCCGCGCTACCGCTCCTATGTACAGTCCTATATCGACGTCGCCGGCCGGCGCGGGGTCACGCCCGAAGCCGCGCGGACGGTGGTGCGGACCAACAACACGGTCATCGCGGCGCTCGCCGTGTCGCGCGGCGAGGCCGACGCGATGCTATGCGGCGTCGAGGGCCGCTACATGAGCCATCTGCGGCATGTCCGCGAGATCATCGGCTTCCTGCCTGGGATCAGCGACTATGCCGCGCTGTCGCTGATGATCACGACCAAGGGCGCCCATTTCATCGCCGACACCCAGGTGCGGCCCAACCCGAGCGCGGAAGAGCTCGCCGAGGTGGCGTCGCTCGCGGCGATCCACGTCCAGCGCTTCGCCTTCAAGCCCCGCGTCGCATTCGTGTCACATTCCGACTTCGGCAGCTACGATACCGAGTCGTCGCGCAAGATGCGCCGCGCCACGCAGTTGCTGAAGGACAAGCATCCGGAGATCGAGGCCGACGGCGAGATGCAGGGCGACACCGCCTTATCGGCGGTCGCCCGCAAGCTGGTGCTGCCGCAATCGCGGCTGGAAGGCGAGGCCAATATCCTGATCATGCCGAACCTCGACGCCGCCAACGTCGCCTATCAGATGATCAAGTCGCTGGCGGATGCCTTGCCGGTCGGACCGATCCTGATCGGCCCGGCACGTCCGGCGCACATCCTCACTCCGTCGGTGACGGCGCGCGGCATCCTCAACATGACCGCGGTCGCCGCGGTCGAGGCCCAGGAGCGTGCCGGCCGCGCACAGCCGACGCTGTTCGGCTGAGTGGTCGTTTGGGCATGACCTCCGCGCAGACGCCAGCGTCTGTCGCGGGGGAAAACCGCTCCCCACTTTTCCGGATCATGCTTTCGGCCGGAAGGATTCGATTTGATCGTGACAGGCGGGGCGGCCATAATCGCGCCGCCTGCTTCGTCCGATTTCTGCCATCCAGTGAGGCCGACCCATGCCAGCGTTCATCACCTTCGGGCGCATCCTGTTTGCCGTGCTGTTCCTGTATTCGGGCGCGAGCAAGCTGTTCAGCATCCAGGGGACTGCGGATCTGCTCACCGCCAAGGTGACCATCCCTGCCGTCGTCGCGCCCTATACGCAGCAGATCGAAACCTTCGTCGGCATGCCGTTCATGCAACTGCTGGCGATCGTGGTCGGTGGCTTCGAGATCGTCGCGGGGCTGATGATCGCGGTGAATTTCCTGGCACGGTTCTTCGCCATCCTGCTGATCATCTTCGTATGCTTCGCGACCTTCTACTTCCATGATTTCTGGAATCAGCCGGCGCCCGACAACCTCAAGACCCTGATCGACGCGCTGAAGAACCTGTCGCTGATCGGCGCGCTCTTCATCATCGCAGGCTACGGCCACGGCCCGCGCCGCGACGAGCCGGCCTACGGGGACGTATAGGGCCCCGGTCACGCTACCCGGGAGTGTGTCGGGCAATCAGTCCGTGACGCGGGGCGGGGCGATCTCCCGCATCCACCGTGAGATCGTCGCGGTATCGGCACCGGCAGCCGATCGGCTGATGCCGGTGCCCAGCAGCGCGGCCGCGCGTGCCGCGCGGGGCGTGATGCCGTAGGCCGCCTTGAACGAGCGGGTGAAGTGGGCGTCGGTGCCGAGATGCCAGCGCCTTGCGACTTCGCTGATCCTCAGGTTGCGCGCATCCGACCCGGCAAGGTCGAAGAATGCCCGATGCAGACGACGGCTGCGGATGTACTCGGCGATGCCTCCGGCCGGTGCGAACAGCCGGTAGAGCGAAGCCCGCGACAGGCCGAAATGGACCGCGAGCGACGCGGCCGAGAGCTGCCCGTCGTCGAGCTTTGCCTCGATATGCTGTCTGATCCGCATCAGCGATGCGTTCGCGGCGAGGCCACGGTTGGAATCGCCGCGCTCCATTTCGCCCCTGAGGCAAGCGGCCAGCAGCGAGATCGTCCCCTCGACCACCGCGGGGCACTCCTCGAATGTCATGCGCGGCGCGAACTCGAACAGGGCGGTGAGATGCCCGGCCAGCAGGCGTCCGACCACGCCGCTTGCCGGCAGCACCAGGCCGTGCAGCGCGTCGACCTGCACGATGTGGGCCGCGAACATCGGCCGCGGCACGACGAGCGTCACGTTCTCGAAAGCGGTTGCCCTGGTCTCCAGTGTCTGGGCGAGGTCGAACGCGCAGATGTCGCCGGCGCCCACGCGGACCGGCATTTCGCCGGCAACGCCGTCGAAGCCGCCCTTCAGATAGAGCTGCAGGATGATGTGGTCGACGCCGGACCGCGCCACCGTCGCGGTGGTGCGCAGGAAGCGTTGACCGCTGGCGCGGCTGAGCCCGATCAGCACGGGTCCCATGGCGTAGGAACAAAGGTCCGCGCTGAACGGCGCCGGTTCGCCGCGCCCCAACTCGTCGACGTCGAACAGCGTCGCGACGGCTTCCCGCCAGGCTGCGATGTTTTCATCAGGAGCCATCCGAGCAGCTGTAAAGCCGAAGGTCGGCAGCAGGGACGCCACGGAGGTGGTGTCGTCGATTGTTCCGGCGGTTCCCCGCTGGCCGGTGGTTGTGGGGTCGTCGGTCATTGGCGCAGGCGTACAGTCAGCTTTGGATTCGATCTTCGCATCCGTGCCGGACCACCCGGGGATAGCGGCAGATCGTGCCAATCCCTTGATGAATCGTCTCGGAAGATCAGGGTATAGGTCGGCTCGGCCGGAACAGAAAGCCGCCGCGCGGCTATTTGGCGCGACCCGTTGTCCTGTTCCATCAAGACGTCGACAGCGCCGCGGGAGCGATCGCTGGTCTGATGCAAGACCGCTGCTTGCGGTTTTGTCTCAGTCTATTGATGCGGCGTTTCGCGAGCATCAGCCCGTATTGACGATATTCATTCCATGCCGGTTATAGCGGGCGCGCGTCGAACACCGACGCAAGGCTGCGTGGTGGTTCGTTGAGAAATGGAACCAGCTACGGCTTTGGACCGCCGTCGGGGCCGAT
Organism: Bradyrhizobium sp. UBA2491; assembly: GCF_002341725.1. Classification (NCBI taxonomy): domain Bacteria; kingdom Pseudomonadati; phylum Pseudomonadota; class Alphaproteobacteria; order Hyphomicrobiales; family Nitrobacteraceae; genus Bradyrhizobium; species Bradyrhizobium sp. UBA2491. The sequence goes on along the minus strand of NZ_DDOP01000037.1, from coordinate 44,473 downwards.
TATTGGCTCTTGGCACATTACGCGAGCCGGTTTTTCACTGGCCGGCGGCGGTACCAGTTTCAGCCGGATGACGTGTTTCAGCCAACTGACTTGGCGATGACGTCGCCGTCAGCCCGTGCGCCGCCACGGCGTGACCGTCACGTCCTGCGCGGCGTCGATCAGTTGCGGCGCGCCGGCGTGGAGGCCGTGAGCGGCAAGTACCTGCTGCGGGGTGCGGGCAGGGACGCCGGGAAAGCACGGCTCGCCGTCGGGAATTCGCACCTTCGGTGCGACCGACAGCCAGAACGTGTCGTAGCGCGCCATGAACATGCCGAACACGCCGGGGCCGCCGATGATGGCGACAATGCCTGCGGTCACGCCGGCCTCGCGGCTCGCCGTCTCGAACGGGCAGCCGGCGGGATTCCACAACAGCGCGTTCGGATTGGCTGGGTCGGGCGCGATGGCCGCGACCTTGCCGGTCAGGATCAGGCGGCGCCGCTTCGGCGCATTCGGCTGCTCTTCCTGGGAGTGGCGGCCATGCACGACGAGATCGGCACGGTCGAGGGCTGCGGTGAAGAACCGCTTGTCACCCTCGATCTTGAGCTCGTCCGGCATCACATTGTCTGCATTCGCCAGCCGGCCGTCGGCGGAGACGATGACGAAACCCTCGATACGCAATCCAGCCACCAGGACTTGGCCGGCGCGCTTACTGATCGACGGTGGTGACGACGCTGTTCACTGGCCGCGAGCTCACGGTCGGCAGCTTGACGTCCTTGGCAAGCTCCTGCTCGTATTGCGGCAGGATCGTCGCCGGGAATTTGGCGCGCATCGCCACCACCTTGTAGCCGCCAGCCTTGAGCTGCGTCAGCAGCGTGGGCAGCGCTTCGGCGGTATGCTTCTGGAAGTCGTGCATCAGGATGATGCCCTTGCCGAGCTTGGCGAGCTTCTTCATCACGGTGTCGATCACCTGCTGGGAATTCTTCGACTTGAAGTCGAACGAGTCGAGGTCGCAGGAGAAGATCGCGATGTTGCGGTTGCCGAGATAGGTCACCATCTCGGGCGGATGTTGCAGCGCCGGGAAGCGGAAGAACGGCGCGGGTGAGGTCTCGAGCGCCCATTTCACTGCGGCCAGGCCGCGCTCGATCTCGTCCTTCTTCTGATCCTCGGTCAGCTTCTTGTTGTTCAGATTCTCATGCGACCAGGTGTGCGAGCCGACGGTGTGGCCGGCGGCATAGACCTGGCGCAGGATCTCGGGATGATAGGTGGCGTGCTTGCCGATCGGGAAGAAGATGCCCGTGGTGCATTCGTCGGCCAGCGCCTTCAGCACCGCCGGCGTGTTGCCCGGCCATGGGCCGTCGTCGAAGGTCAGCACCACTTCGTGGTCGCGCAGGAAGTCGAGCTGCTTGAAATGCTCGAAGCCGAAGCCCGGTCCGCCTGTCGTGTCGATCTCGACGGTGCGGGCAACGCCGAGCGCATTCGGATTGCTACATGCGGCGCGTGCCGGCTGTGGCGGTTGCTTCGGCGGCACTGGAGCGACCGCGGTGGCAGCGGGCGCGGGCGCTGCGGCGGCAGGGGCTGGAGCTGCGGCTGCGGGAGCTGCCGCCGGCACAGTGCCCTTGGCGGGCGGCGTCTGCGACCAAGCTGCGCTCGACGCGAGCAACGATACGGTCCCTGCGAAAATCAGACCTGCCGCAATGCGCATGGCGTGTTCCCTGCTGATCGCGCTCCCGGCGCCGGCATTGCCGCGCCCGGGCCGCTTCTGCCCCCAACCGATCGTACCCTAGTCGCAGTGGCGTCGCCAAGGCAATGAACGGGGCGGGTCCGTGCCCAAAATCCTCGTCGGATCAGTTAATTCCGGGGATTGTTGCCGCCTCTCAGGCTACCGCCAATGCCCGCGCGATAGCAGTCTTGATGCGGGTGTCGTCGGGCGCGACCTGTTCAGAGAAGACGTCGGCGATGTAGCCGTCGCGGCCGATCAGGTATTTGTGGAAATTCCAGCGCGGCACATCCTTCGGCCGTGCCTCCGCCGCCCATCGATAGAACGGGTGGGCGCCGGCGCCCTTCACGACCGCCTTGGCTGCGATCGGGAAGCTGACGCCGTATTGATGCTGCGCGGTCTCGGCGATCTCGGTCGGGCCGCCGGGCTCCTGGCCGCCGAAATCGTTCGAGGGCACGCCGATGATGACGAAGCCGCGGTCGCGGAATTCGGTCCACAATTGCTGCAAGCCGGCATATTGCGGCGTGAAGCCACAGAGCGAAGCCGTGTTGACGATCATCAGCGGACGGCCGGCGTAGTCGGCGAGGCGAATGTCGCCGCCGGTGAGTGCCGGGAACGAGAACGCGTAGGCCGTGATCCGGCTCATGGCCGGCTGTTGCGCATGCAGGGCGCGGGAGCCCGCAGCCGCGGCCAACGCCGCCACGATCAGTGTCCTGCGGTCCATCATGGTCTCGTCCCCGGAACGGATGCCGACGGCATCATAGTCCAGCGGACGGCCGCAGGCTTTCAAGAAGGCGTTATGGGGGCTCAGCGCAGCGGCAGGATGAAGTCGGTGCCTTCGCCGGTCTCGCCCTGGTTGACGCCGAGATCGGAGACGATGATCGATCCGCCGGTGCCAAGCGCTTCGGTGATCCGCGCCATCGCGTCGGCCGGGATCGAGATGCGGTCGAGCGCCTCGGCCGGGGTGTTGGTCGCCGGCTGCGGCTTGGCCTCGACCGGCGCCGCGGCCGCCATCTTGCGACGATGCGAGGTACGGTCCTGCACATCGATGCGAGCGGCATTGCGGGACGGCAGTGTCACCACCGACCAGTGCAGCAGATTGGTATCGGTCTTGTCGGCCTGCGCGGTGAACACATGCGTGCCGAGCGGCCGGTCGCTCGCCGCGATCGTCACCGGCACTTCGAACAACGGCGCGAAGTTCTGCCGGACATAGAGCTTGGAATCCTTGCGGCTGATGAACACCGCGATCTGCCCGGTGCGCTTCGGCACGTCGATCCTGGCCGCGCCCGGCAGCCGAGCCGGATCCTTGGCCGCATCGTTGTTGGCGTCCGACGCGCCGGCTGGGGTTGCGGCTTCAGCGGGCTTGGCCGCATCCGTCGCCTTAGCCGCGTCCTTGCCCGTCGCGTCCTTGCCTGCCGTGTCCTTGGCCGCATCGGCTTTCGGCGCATCGATCTTCGACGTGTCGGTCTTCGGCGCCTCAGGCTTTGCCGCGTCGGTCTTGGGTGCCACGGCAATGGCGGGCTTGGCCGTGTCCGCCTTCGGCTCGTCGGCCTTGGTGTCGACCCTGGCCTCGGCCTTCACCTGATCGTTCGAGGCTACCTCGGTCTTTGGTGCGTCGATGCTGCCGGTGGTTTCGCCGACGGTCCTGTCGTCGGACGCGGTGGTGCTGTCGGCGGCGGCCGTGGTCTCCGATGTGTCGGCTGCAAGCTTCTGCGCGATCGCATCGCCGGAGGAGGGCGCATCGGACATGGTCGACGACGCGCTCGCCACAGGCATCGCGCCGCTGGCGTCGGCGGTGTGGGGGTTGTCGCGCAGCGAAGCGGCGTCATGGCCGACGCTGCTGCGCAAATCGAGCCCGGTCTGCGGCTTGTCCGCGCCCTTGTCGCTTTTCACGCCGAGCGGCGCGTCCATCTTCAGAACGTCGTCGGCAACCGGCTGCGGCGGCGTGACCTTCTGCGTCACCAGCAGCGGGTGCGAGAAACTCTCCGGCGAGACCGTGCCTGGCGTCACGAACACGCGGGCACCCATCCGGGTCCAATTGTACATCTTGACCGCGAACGACATAGGCATGCGGATGCAGCCATGGGAAGCCGGATAGCCCGGCAGCACGCCGGCGTGCATCGCGATGCCCGACCAGGTGATGCGCTGCATGTACGGCATCGGCGCGCCGCTGTAGATGTTGGACTGATGGTACTTCTGCTTCTGGATGATGCTGAAGACACCCATCGGGGTGGAATGCCCCTTCATGCCCGTCGACACCGGGCTCTCGGCATAGAGGCCGTTGACGTCGTAGACGCTGACCCGCTGCTGGTCGATCGAGACCGAGATGATCAGGGGGCCCTGCGGCCTGGTGCCGGCTTCTTTCTCGATCGCCGGATTCTTCTTGACGAGATTGCGCTTCGGCTTCGGTCGGGCCGGCTGCGGCATCGGCTCGACGTCGCCGTAATAGGCGGAGTCGCGGTTCCAGTAGAACAGCGCTGCATCGGCGTTGGACGACGCGCCGATCGTGCCGGCGGCGGTCAAAATCGCAAATTGCCAGAAGCGCCCGTTCGCAGAATTAAAAATCGAAATCCGAGGCCCGCTTGCGCGCATATTCCGAATCCCAGTCCAAACTATCCATTGGTTGTCGCAGACGCAGAACGCGTTCACCAGCGCAAGCGATCTAACCCTTCCGTGAGGGGGTATTTTTCGACGAAAGCGTAGCAAAAAAGCCTCACAAGAGGTTAAAGCGCGAGGTCCGATCACCGAACTGTCAGCGCCTTCCCGTGCGGCGTTTGCGCACTACATAGGCGGAGCCATTCTGCGGAGACCCCAATGACATCGAGAAGTGTGAGCTTGTGTGACGTGCGACAATTGTCTCGATGGAGGTCCGCGTTGCTGCTGATGTTGCTGGCCTCGACGTTGGTCGTGGGGCAGGCGGGCCCCGCAGCCGCGGCTGACGAGCCCGACCTGATCTTCCGCCGCTCGACCGTGTTCAAATGGGTGAGCCCCAACGACAAGCTCGCCACCTACGGGGTCGACGACCCCGAGATCGAAGGCGTCGCCTGTCACTTCACGGTGCCGGAGAGGGGTGGCTTCAAGGGCTGGCTCGGCCTCGCCGAGGAAGTCTCTGACATCTCGCTGGCTTGCCGGCAGATCGGACCGATCCGCTTCAAGGGCAAGCTCGGCCAGGGCGACGACATGTTCAGCAAGCGGCGCTCGCTGTTCTTCAAGAAAATGCAAATCGTGCGTGGCTGCGACGCCAAGCGCAACGTGCTGGTCTACATGGTCTATTCGGACAAGCTGATCGAGGGCTCGCCGAAGAACTCGACATCGTCGGTGCCGATCATGCCATGGGGCGCGGCCGATGCTGCCGCCGTCCAGAAGTGTGGTGAGTTCATTCAATAGCACGACCAGGGACTTGAACCCGTCGGCTGAAGCGATAGGGGAGCTAGCGCTGGGTTTGCCCGAACTGCTTCGCGCGGATGCTGAGGCCCGGCCGGACGTTCGAGTCGCGACAACCGATCAGGCGAACCAGCTTCTGCGGTGCGCATTCATTGTCGCCCATCACGTAGGCGCCCTGCTGAGGCATCGCGGCCGTCATCTGCTGCTGGCCGGATTTGCCGGTCGCGGACTGATTGCCAACACCGATGTTGCCATTACCCACGACTGACATCCTTCGTTGGTTGGATCTGGACCACGACAACGTGCCACCGCGAGGATGGTTGCACGGCACCAGATGAGTCGGCCCGGAACCTCGAGCGGTTCACGCAGCTCTTGCTCCGTTGCTTCCTGTCTCAGCAGAGGAAAGTTAAGAAAGCGCGGTAGCGCACTCAGTCTACATGCATAATTCGCGGTCGGTGCCCCGGCCGTCCAGCGGGTGACCTAACGCGCGAAATCTTGAACAACGTCCCCGCTGCCCCGTCTCGACTGAAAACATTGGAGTTTTTCGGCGAATGTTTCGTGGACCGCCGGCCGACGAAACAATTCTCCCGCGGACGAAACCATTTTCCGCTTGTTCCGCAGAACTCCGGAAACGGCAGATCGTTATCAAACCGTCAACACCACGGCGCCGGGCGCCGACCGTAAATGACGGAGACTGCCACATGCGGACCCTGAGCCTGATCCTCGCCGTCGCTTTCGTGATGGCCGGCTCGTCGATGGCTGGTGCCCCGGGCAGCGGTTTGCCCGGGATCGGTACCTTCTCCTACAATGGCTCGCCTGTCGTGACTCCGGCCGCGATGATCGTGGCACAGGCCAACTGACGCGACAGACAGAACTGCCGGCAAAGGCTCCCCATGTTGCTTCGTATATGTTCCGCCGCGATGCTCGCATCGTTCTTCCTGGCGGGTTCCGCGCAGGCCCAATCCCAGCTTCCGCTCGAGTCGATGCAGATCCGGTCGTTGTACCGGGCGGCTGAACCGCGCGACGAATTCGTGCGCCAGTGCGCGCCGCATATGCTCGGGCGCTGGACGCATCCCGAAGCCGTCTGCGGCTGCCTGCACGACCACGCCGCCGCGACGGTGGATGATCCCGATCTTCGCCACGCCCTGCTGCGCGGCATCAGCGAGACCGGGGTGCCGACCATCGAGTCCGATTGGGTGCCGACATCGAAGCAGGCCGAGATCGGCCCGACCTTCACCAAGATCGCCAAGCCGACGCTGCAATGCATGTTCGAGCCGATCTCGAACTAAGCGGCGCGTTGCCGGGATCGTGACGAACGAAGCGCCTCGCGATTGCGGGGCGCTTATTTTTTGGCGAGCCGTGGCACGCAGCTATGTGTGCGCACCACGCCGTTCTGGCTCAGCTTGGAGCCGACGACCTGCTTGATCTGCCCGGCCGGACACGAGCCGTCGTCGATGAGGACGCGCTGACCGACCCTGAGGTCGACGATGTCACCTTCGCGCATCAAGGCCTGCTGCGCGGAGGCGGAGTAGGTCATCGCGACGAATGCTGCGGCGCTGACCAGCGCGACCAATGCGATGCGCGGCATCCGAGCCTCCTTCACTTGTTCTGGATCTTGAGCCCGTCGGGCCCGACATTGATCTGAAGGCCTTCGGGCTGCTTCTTGGCCTGATAGAGATTGTAGCCGAGCATGCCCGCGATCACGACCAGCGCGGCGATCACGAGATACAGGACGTTGCGATTGGCGGGCATCCGGTAACTCCGTAAGCTGGCACGCACTGAACGACGGGCGACCATAGTCAGGTGGCCGTGATTCTCCTAGCGCGCCGCGGCTTCGTGGATTGCTTGTGCGTCGCGCGCAATGCGGTCAGCGTTGTCTTCGCCAATTGTTCCGCCGACGCGACGAGTTGCGGAACCGGATGACCGGAAAATCCCAGCACGAAACCCGGCAATGGACGCGCGCGATGATAGGTCTCGGCAAGCAGCCAGCCGCCGACGCCGGCGTTAGCCTTCGCCTGCGCCGCGATCAGCGGATCGGTTGCGGGATCGAGCCGCGCCACGAGATGCAGGCCTTGCGACGGCACGGGAACCGTAAGCTCGCCCTCGGATGCATTCTGAAGCGTCGATGCCAGGACATCGCGCGCCTCGCGATAAAGCTTGCGCGATTTGCGCAAGTTCGCGGCGAAAGCGCCGGAGTTCAGCATGTCGGCGACCGCGCCTTCCATCAGAGTGCCAGGAAACCGATCAAGCGCGGCGCGCGCCGCCGTCACCGGTCCGATCAGTGCTTCAGGCAAGGCGCAGTAACCGATCCGAAGTCCCGGGAACAGCGTCTTCGCAAACGTGCCCATGTAGATCACGCGGCGCAGATGATCGATGCCGGCGAGCGACAGCAGCGGCGCACCGTCATAGCGGAACTCGCTGTCGTAATCGTCCTCGAACACGAAGGCGCCGGCATCCCGGGCCCAGTCCAGCAGCTCGAGTCGGCGCAGCATCGACATCTGCACGCCGAGCGGAAATTGATGTGACGGGGTGACATAGGCGGCGCGCGCCTGCGACGCGGATGCGCGCCCCTTGTCGATGCGCATGCCGGAGCCATCGACCGGCACCGACACCGGCCGATAGCCGCAATGCTCGATCGCGCGCCGCGCTGCCGGATAGCCGGGATCCTCGCACCAGACCTGATCGCCGGGCTTGAGGATGGCACCGAGTACGATGCGCAGTGCGTGCAGTGTGCCCGACGCCAGCATGATCTGGTCGGGGTCGCAGCGCAGCCCGCGTGCCGACAGCAAATGATCCGCGATCGCGGCGCGCAGTTCGCTGCTGCCGCGTGGATCGCCATAGTGCAGGTGTTCGGAGCCGAAGGCGCGCAGCCTCCTGCCGGCGAAGGCGCGGAAGCGCTGCAATGCGCGCTCGTCGATATGGGTGCAGCCGAGCGACAGCGCATTGTGCTGCGGCGGCTCGATCTCGATCCTCGCACGTCGCGGCGCGGTGGCCTGCGCCGGGATGCGCGCGGCGACGAAGGTGCCGGAGCCGGTGGTCGCCACCGCGAAGCCGTCGGCGATCAGCCGCTCATAGGCCGTGGTGACGGCGTTACGGCGGAAGCCGGTCTGCCTGGCCAGCGCACGCGACGGCGGCAGCGGCTCGCCCGGCTTGACCAGGCCGCCGACGATCGCGCGGCACAGCGCCTGATACAGCCGCTGCTGCGAGGCCGCGCCCGGCGTCACGTGGGGGTCGGCGAGGTCGAGCGGCAAGTCGGCCTTGCCGGCCGAAGGCTTGCGCAAATTGGTCGGAATTTTTCGCATGGAATTGGCACTATCGCAGACCAAATTGGCCGCTACAACTCTTGAAAGATTCCAAATCCATGCGAGGCCTGCCGTGACCGAAGGTGCATCCACTCCGTCCTATCCGCTGTCATCTCGCAACAGGGTGAAGCGCCGCCATGACCGCGGCTTCTACGACCACGCCACCGTGCACAAGATCCTGGATGCCTCGATGCTGTGCCACGTCTCCTACGTGATCGACGGCCAGCCCTATTGCACGCCGACCTTCTTCTGGCGCGAGGGCACCAGGCTCTACTGGCACGGCTCGAGCGCGAGCCGGATGCTGGAGAACCAGTCGGAGGGGCAGCGGGTGTGTCTGACCGTCGCCCATCTCGACAGCCTGGTGCTGGCGCGCTGCGGCTTCAACCACTCGGCCGACTATCGCGCGGTGATGGCGTTCGGCTCCGCCTATCTCGTGACCGACCCCGCAGAGAAGGAGCGTGCCGTCGTCGCGATGGTCGATCGCTTTTTTCCCGAGCGCACCGCGGGCCTGCGCGCCAGCAACAAGCAGGAGATCAAGGCGACCTCGTTCATCGCGATGGAGATCGAGGAGGCCTCGGCCAAGGTGCGCGCCAAGGGCGTCGCCGACGACGATGAGGATTACGAGTTGCCGATCTATGCCGAGCGCATTCCGGTGCGCACCGTGCTCGGCTCGCCCGAGCCGTGTCCGCGGCTGCTCGACGGCGTGACTCGGCCGAAGACGCTCGATGGCTATTCCGAAGGCCGCCTGCTCGAAGATGCATTGCGGGATGCCTATTTTGCGCAATACCCGGCCGAGTGAAATCAGGTTACGCTGCGGCTCCCGCCTTGTCTGATGTCCCCCATGGAGCTGCCGAATGACTGCCGAGACGCAACAACGAATCCTTGCCGCCGTTGACGAAGGATTCGATGCGCAGCTTGCGACGACGCAGGCCTTTGTCGCGATCCCCTCGACTCGCGGCGCCGAGGGGCCATGCCAGGACATGATCGGCGATTTGCTGCGCGAGCGTGGCTATGAGGTCGACGACTGGCACATCAATCTCGACGAGTTGAAGGACCTGCGCGGCTTCGGCCCGATCGAGCATGATTTCTCGAAAGCCCGTACGGTGGTCGGCACCTACCGCCCGGCGACCAATGCCGGCAAATCGCTGATCCTGCAGGGTCACTGCGACGTGGTGCCGACCGGCCCGCTCGAGATGTGGGAGACGCCGCCGTTCTCGCCGGTGATCAAGGACGGCAAGATGTATGGCCGCGGTGCATGCGACATGAAGTCCGGCACCATCGCCGCGCTCTACGCGCTGGATGCGATCAAGAAGGCCGGGTTGAAGCCGACGGCGCGGATCCACTTCCAGTCCGTGATCGAGGAGGAGAGCACCGGCGTCGGCGCGCTCTCGACCTTGCAGCGCGGCTATCGCGCCGATGCCTGCTTCATCCCGGAGCCGACCAACGGCACGATGATCCGCTCGCAGGTCGGCGTGATCTGGTTCCGCCTGAAGGTGCGCGGCTTCCCGGTGCATGTGTTCGAGGCCGGTGCCGGCTCGAACGCGATCATGGCGGCATATCATCTGGTGCATGCGCTGGAGAAGCTCGAGATCGCCTGGAACGAGCGCGCCAGGGCCGACAAGCATTTCAAGGACGTCAATCATCCGATCAACTTCAACCCCGGCATCATCAAGGGTGGCGACTGGGCTTCCAGCGTGCCGGCCTGGTGCGACGTCGACTGCCGCATCGCGGTGCTGCCGGGCTGGTCGATCGCCGAGTGCCAGAAGGAGATTCTGGCCTGCGTGTCGGCGGCTGCCCGCGACCACCGCTTCCTCTCCAACAATCCGCCGCAGGTGGAATGGTCGGGCTTCCTGTCGGAAGGCTACGAGCTGGTGAACTCCGAGGCGCCGGAAGCCGCCTTCGCCAAGGCGCACCAGGCGGTCTATGGCGGGGCGGTGGAGGACCGCGCCTTCACCGCACTGACCGACACACGGTTCTACGGCTTGAACTACGACATCCCGAGCCTGTGTTTCGGCGCCAGCGGCGCGGCGATGCACGGCTTCAACGAATATGTCGATCTGCACTCGCTGCGGCAGTCGACCAAGGCCACCGCGCTGTTCATCGCGGAATGGTGCGGGGTGGAGAAGGCGTAGGTTCGCAGGCTCTGCTCGTCATTGCGAGGAGCGAAGCGACGAAGCTATCCATAGTGCCGCTTGCGGTGAGATCGATTGCTTCGCGGAGCCTGTCATCGGGCGCGCATTCGCGCGACCCGTTGGCTCGCAATGACGGGGTGAAACCTACCTAGCATTCCCCCACAACGCCTTCACGATCGCATCGAGCCCATCGGTCAGCGCGGCGGGGCCAGGCTGCAGGATGATCGGCGACTTGATCTCGACGATGCGGTCGTTGCGCACGGCCGGAACGTCATTCCAGCCGTCACGCCTGCGGATGCGGTCGGGCACCACCTTCTTGCCGCACCAGGAGGCCAGGATCACGTCGGGCATCGCCTCGCGGACGGCTTCAGCCGAGACGATGCGATCCCGGGCGGCCTTGTGTGCGCGCAGATGCGGCAGCGCGTCCGCGCCGCCGGCGATCTCGATCAGCTCGGACACCCAGCCGATGCCGCTGATCAGAGGATCGTCCCATTCCTCGAAATAGACTTTTGGCCGCGGCGCCGGCCGCGGTGTTGCCCCGATCGCGGCCAGCCGTTGTTCGTAGCCCGCAGCGAGCTGTTCGCCGCGATCGGCTGCGCCCACCATCGCAGCCAGGGTGCGGATCATCGCGAGGATGCCGGCGACGTCCCGCTGGTTGAAGACATGGACAGCGATGCCGGCGCGCACGAGATCGGCGACGATGTCGGCTTGCAGGTCGGAAAAGGCGAGCACCAGATCGGGGTCGAGCGCCAAGATCTTCGGAATGTCGGCGGAGATGAACGCAGACACCCGCGGCTTCTCGCGGCGGACCTGCGGCGGCCGCACGGCGTAGCCGGAGACGCCGACGATGCGGTCCTGCTCGCCGAGCAGGTACAGCGTCTCGACCGTCTCTTCGGTCAGGCAGACGATCCGGCGGGGAGGGAAGTCGCGCATCGGCGACGATATGCAGGCTCGGCGGCCCCTTGTCACGGACGACATAACGTCATGGTCGCCATTACCTCGGACGTCATTGCCGGGCCCGGCCGAGCAATCCATCATGCTGCTATCAACCTCGAAGAAGACCACAGGCAGGGAGTGCCCATGACGCCGCTCGAAAAGATCCAGTCGATGAAGATGCCGTTTGCGGAACTGAAGGGCGTCACCTTCACCGAGGCCAGTCAGGATCGCGTGGTCGCAAAGATGCTGGTGCGGCCGGACCTCTGCACCCTCCGCAACACGATCCACGGAGGCGCTGTGATGGCCTTCGCGGACTCGGTCGGCGCTGCCGCCACCGTGATCAACCTGCCGGAGGACGCCAAGGGCACCACGACGCTGGAGAGCAAGACCAACTTCATCGGCGGAGCCAAGGAGGGGAGTACCGTGATCGCGACGGCCACACCGGTTCATCGGGGCCGGCGGACCCAGGTCTGGCAGACCCGGTTGGAGACGGAAGACGGCAAGCTCGTTGCGGTGATCACCCAAACCCAGCTGGTATTATGATGAGGTGATGATGTGATTTGCCAATCACATCATTGTTTATTCAAATGAATCTCAGTACTTGAATTATATGGTGCGGCGCACAATATAGGACGGGTTAGGGAGTCGACGCCTCCTCGAGGGCTACCAAGAGGAGTTATGAAATGAACCACGATTCCATCAGTTCGACCTCTGCCCGGGGTACCGTGCGGACGTTGAGCCAGCAGGAGGAGCTTCCCCTGCTGCGCGATCATCTGCTGAGACTGGATCGAACCAGCCGTCATGATCGTTTTCATGGCTTCATCGACGACAGTTTTATCCGCCGCTATGCTGAGCGCTGCGCCAACGACGGCACCGTCATCATCGCCTATTTCGAGGATGGCGTGGTCCGCGGCGCGGCCGAGCTGCACCCGCCGGAGCAGTCACCGGATGCGCAGCCCGAGATCGCTTTCAGCGTCGAGCGGTCGGCACGGCGCAAAGGCGTCGGCAGCACGCTGTTCCGCAAGCTGATCACCGAGGCGCATGCCAAGGGCTACGGCAGCCTGCGCATCACCACCGGCGCGCAGAACGATGCGATGCGGGCACTTGCCACCAAGTTCGGTGCGCAGCTGACCTTCCGTCACGGTGAGTCGACCGGGAGCATCGACCTGACCGAGCAGCACCAGCCTGAGCCGGCACCGCCGATCGCTCCGGTGACGCCGGTCGAGGCTGCACGCGCGATCGTCGACATGAACCGCGCCTATTGGCGAATGGTGATGCAGATGTCCGGCTGGGGCCGAGCAGCCTGAAGCTGAGATATCGGACGCGACGCAAAAAGGGCAATCCACTCAGTGGATTGCCCTTTTTCTTTGAACCAACGGATGTTGTTTTCAGGTGCCGGTGCGCTTGTCGGTGGCAAAGCGGCGGACCACGCGGCGCTCGACCACGACGGAGCGCTGCGCGCCCTGTTCGCCGGCGATCACCCGGGTCGCTGTGCCGGTGCGGGCGCTGACGCGCGCGGTCTTCTTCACCTCGGCCAGCACCTCGTCATAGGGCAGCCCCATCAGGGACGAGGCAATCTCGGCCTGGGCTTCGACGTCATCGGTGATGCCGATGGCAGCGAAGATTGCTTCCTCCAGCGTCGGCGGATCATGCCGCACGCGCCTTGTGCCGTATTTGGTGTTCCAGTCTCCGCTCATCGCCGCCTCATCCTTGAATCGCGGGAGATACGTAAGGTGCCCAATGTTGCATTGCAATATGAATGTGGCATGGCAATCCAGCCATGCAGCTAGAGTCTCTCAATTTTGTGAGCGTCATAAAGTTCGATCGTGGTCGCGGCGGCCGCCAGGGATTGCAGCGAGCGGACAAAGTCGCGCGACGCGGGGACCGCAAAATGCGCTGCCAGCGCGGCGCGGTCGGCCCATTGCTCGAAAAACACCAGCCTGAGCGGATTCTCGCAGTCGACATGCACCGCGTGCGAGATGCATCCGGGCTCGGTGCGCGAGCGATGGACATGCTCAAGGCTCAATCGCCGTACCTCGTCAAAGCTGTCGGGGCGGGCGGTGACGCTGCCGGTGACGACGATCATGATCTCCCCCTCTTGTTTGAGCGTGATCTCTTCGGAAAACCGCTTGGCACTTTTCCGGATCATGCCTTACGGGGCGGCTTCCGCCCCTGACGTAGTGATCGGCTGCTGCGGCCAGCGCTTGAGCGCGGCGCGACCGGCATCGGTCAGCACATAGATGCCCCGCTCGGCGCGATCGAACCAGCCATAGACATTATGCTGCAGGATCTTGCCGGCGTCCGGAATCTCGACACGCAGGTCGCGGAGCCGCCGGGGCCCATCCGACATCGCACAGGCGCAGGCCAGCGCCTGCTGGCGATAGGCGGTCATGATCGGCGCCCGTGTCGAGCCGCCCATCGCGGGATCGCCCTTGCGCTTGCGATGCTCGGTGATCAGCCGCGAGCGCTTCTTCGGATTGCGACGCGGTGCCGCAGTCGGCGGCGGCACCAGCACCTCGACGTCGCCGCGGTCGGTGACGCCGAGCATGCCGAAGCCGAGCCGCCGGCACAGATTGCGATAGCGCGCGTCGCTCTCGCGACCCTTGCCGCGGGCTGAAACCTTGGCCGCGATCCACACCTCGTCGGCGGCGCCGGCGCGGTCGACCGCCTGCAGGATCAGTTCGAGATTGAAGGCGAGCTTGAGCTCTCCGACCACGACGACGGGCGGATCGTCGGCGCTGAGCGCCACGAGGTCACAGCCACCGATCTCGCCCTTCACCGTGAAGCCGAGCTTTTCGAGGAAGCGTTTGACGGGCAGATAAAGCGCGGTTTCCAACGGGCAGGCTCCTGCGGCGTCGGCCGCGACTCGGTGCCGCAGCATAGCGCGGAATTGCGCCGGCCGAGGCGGATGCAATTGCCCAAAGCTCGGCCAGACAGCTATTGTCGGGCCTGGAAGGCGCAAGCATCTTCATGATCCGGAACGGGCTCTACCACATCACTGTCGAATTCCTCGACGGCGTCTCTGGCGGAAACCAGGGCGTGATGGTGCTGCGTGACGGTCAGATGCGGGGCGGCGACTCGTTCTTCTTTGCCTATGGCAGCTACACGGCGGCCGACGGCAAGTGGAAGGGCGAGGTCACCAACCAGGAGCACTCGCCCACCTATGGCGCGCGCCCGGTATGGGAACGCAAGGTGGTCACCATCGGCTTCACCGGAACTTATACCGATGAGACCGCCGAGGGCGACGGCATGGCACTCGCCGGCAAGCAGAGCATTCGCTTCAGGTCAAAGCTGCGGCTGCTGGTTGCCGACTAAGCGTTCAATCGGCGAACCGCCTAAACCCGGCCATTGACCGGCAGCAGCGCGCCGGTGACAGCGCTGGCGGCGTCGCTGGCCAGGAACAGGATGACGTCGGCGAGTTCCTTCGGCGTCACCCATTTGGAGATATCGGCCTTCGGCATCGCGGCGCGATTGGCCGCGGTGTCGATGATCGAGGGCAGCACGGCGTTGACCGTGACCTTGCCCTTGAGCTCGGCGGCGAGCGACTCGGTGAGGCGGTGCACACCGGCCTTGGATGCCGCATAGGGTCCCATGCCGGACGCCGCCTGCAACGCGCCCAGCGCGCCGATATTGACGATCCGGCCGGCGCCGGATTTGACGAGATGCGGGATCGCGGCATGCGAGGTGTTGAACGCGGTCATCACGTTCATCGCATACATGCGCTGCCAGGTCGCGGGATCGCCGTCGCTCACCGCCTCGAAGGTGAAACCGCCGGCGATGTTGATCAACCCGTCGAGCCGGCCGAAATGCGCGGCCGCCTTGTCGATCGCCGCCTTTGCCTGCGCGGTGTCGGTGAGGTCGACACCGCCGAGCTCGATACGATCAGCCGTCGACGCAAGCTGCGAGGCGGCGTGATCGACGCCGGCAACGCGCGCGCCGCGCGCCAGGGCTTCTGCGGCGACCACTTTGCCAAGCGCGCCGAGGGCGCCTGTGATGACGATGGCTTTTCCGTTCATGGCGGTCTCCGTAAACGCAACTGACTGCGACCACTATGATCAGGCGGAATTCATTTGCAATGCCGCCGATTTCGCCTCCTACTGCGCGCATTCATTCGTTCATTCACCCCAAGGATGTTTGCGATGCCGACACCGAGGCCGTGCGAAACCCATCTCGAACTCGTCAAGTTCAGTTACGGATTGCCGCATCTTGCGCAGGCGCTCGAACGCGAGCGCAAGGTCAAGATCGTTGCTCTCGGATCATCATCGACCGCGGGAGCCGACCGAATTCTCCCGTTTCCGCCCCGGCTGGAGATGTTGTGGAGGAACCAGAAGCAGTCGTTCGGCCGCATGATCGACATCATCAACCGGGGGATCGGCGGGCAGGAAGCGCCGGAAGAGTTCGCGCGCATCGAGTCCGACGTCATTGCCGAGGCGCCGGTAATGGTGATTTGGCAGGTCGGCACCAACGCCGTGTACAAGAACTACAACTTCGATCAGGTGCAAGCGACATTGGAGGCAGGACTCGATGTGCTCGCCGGGTTGCCGCTGGACGTCGTGGTGATGGATTCGCAATACACCCAGGCAATCGTCGGCACGCCGGACGTGCTGAAGCTCGCCAACCAGTTCATGTCGATGATCGCTGACGTCGCTGCAAGCAGGAAAGCCAACCTGTTCTGCCGCTTTGCGCTGATGAGGCAATGGGTCGATGCCGGAATTCCGCTCTCCGAACTCGACGATGGTGCGCAGGAACATCTTCATACGAGCGAGTGGGCGACCGATTGCGTCACTCAGGCGTTGCTCGGAGCGATCAACGATGCGGTGGCACGCAGCGCCAGCGCGTCGTCCTGACTACGTAAGACTACGGAGGTGGGGTGGTTGGATAAAATTTTCGGCAGTTCTGTAAGTCGTTCGCAGAACCCTTTTCGTAGAAACGGAACTCCAGCCAAGCCAGGGGTTTTCGATGGGATATCTTCCGGATCACGGTTTACCGCTCGTTCAGCTTAAGGAGCAGCGGCGTGACCTCGTGGTTGCGCTCCAGAATCGCACCGGACCGGTGAGCAGCTGGGAGTTGATGCAGATCGCGGCGATCCAGCAGGCCATCTCGGCCTTCGAGGATGTGATCGCCGATCTCGATGCCGAGCTCGAGCTCGAGGCCGCCGCGGCCTGAGCCAAGCTATCAGGCTTGCAGGTAGCGGCCTTCGAGCGCCTTGCGTTCGGCCTGGCCGAGCCCGAGGCCATCCCGGAAATAATTATCGAGGCTGCCATAGTCGGCCTCGACTGCTTCGAACGCAGCCTCCAGGAATGCCGCGCGCACGGTGCCGAGCACCTGCTTGACGTCGTCGGGCAGCTCGGTGCTGTGGGCGGGATCGCGCTTGTAGAACTGGTTGGTTAACAGATAGTCGTCCGCGATCACCTGCTCGGACACGCCGAGTGCGTGCAGGATCAGCGCGCAGGCGAAGCCGGTGCGGTCCTTGCCGGCGGTGCAGTGGATCACCAGCGGCGCGCGGTCTTCGAGCAGATGTGCAAACAGCGTGCGATAGCGCTGGGTGTTGTCCTGGACATAGCCGCGATAGGAATCCCGCATCACGTCGATCGCGTCGGCTTCGGAGAGCTGGCGGTTGCCAGCGATCTCGCGCAGCGCGGCCACCACCGTCGGCTCGACGGGAAGCGAATGCACGGTGATGTCGGTCATGCCGCACAGCGCTTCGGCGCGCTCGGTGACGCCGCGAAAATCGAACGCGCTCTTGACCCCGAGCGTGCGCACCACGGCGACGTCCTGCTCGGTGAGGTGTGCCAGATGGTTGGAGCGGAAGATCTGCCGCCAGCGCACCGTCCGGCCGTCGCGCGTCTGGTAGCCGCCAAGGTCACGGAAATTGCTGGCGCCGGCGAGATTGAGATGGCGGGCGGGGGCGTCTGACATCGGGCGGGCCTGTTGCAGCTGTTGATATCCTGGCTCAGTCTTGGCGCGAATGGATCGGCGCAGACAGGTCTATAGCCGGCCCGCCGGGAGGAGAATATGACTTATCGCGCGGGCGCCGTTGTGATCGGCGCAATTCTTTGCGGGGTGTTCGGTTCCTCGACGGTGACGGCGCAGTCCGCCTTCCGGAATTATCGCTGCGCCGACGGCACACAGTTCATAGCGGCGTTCTTCGACGGGGATACCCGCGCGCATCTGCAACTCGACGGCAAGGCGGTGACGTTGACGAAACGCCTGTCGCTGGCGGGCACGCGCTACAAGGGCAGCGGTGTCACGCTGGCGTTCAGCCGTGCCGGCCCGATCAGGCTCCGGCATGCGAAGCGGCCGGTGACGGCCTGCGAGCTGGCATGAAAAAAGGGCCGAAACGTTTCGTTCCGACCCTTTGCTAGTGTTGTGACGCCGTCTGACGTTTTGATGTCGTGCCCCTTTGTTGTCGCGACATCAGTGATCGCGGCTCGGCTTTGCGTCGTCGATCGCTGCCTGATGGTACCAGCTCTCGCTGCATGCGGAGGTCTCGACCTCGGCGGAAAGCTCATGCGCCGTCCGCGCCTCGCCGTAGCGGCGCCCGCCGAGAGCCGCGCGGCCCCCAACCGGGAATTGATAGATCGTTGCCGATCCCTGGATCTGTCCTTGGCCCGTGGTGATCATGTCAAAGTCTCCTTTGGCCGGTGCGAGCCTCCATGGTGCGCCCGACTCATTCGTGTGCGGTTACCGTGATTTTGATATCGGCCCGGGCCCGGAAGGGTGCAAGTTGACCAAGAAATAGTCATTGTCTGTCTAATCTGTGTGCAAGTCCGGGTTTGCCTCCTGCAAGGCAGGATGCAGCTGACCAACGCTTGGGCCTCGGCCATGGTTGCCGGAGGTCGGGCAGCCGGACACGAACTGTCACATGGCGCTGCTGCGGCTTTAATCGGCAGGCGGTGTCGCAGTTGGATTTGCTGGAGAAAAAGGCGGTCGGGAGCATCGGGAGGCGGATTCCGCCTGTCCCGGACGCATGCCAGCCGCGCTGCTATGTCGCAGCTAAAAATGCGATGTCGGCTGTGGACATCCGCGACCAGGGCGGGTGCCGCAGTGCAGCGACTGGCATTTTAATTGCTTAGTAAGAGCCGGCCGATGGTGGCCGGGTACGCGTGCGGCGGCCGACTGGCTTTCGGTTCCTCACGGTTTTGCATCATCAACAGAGAGGTTCAATGACCAAGTACAAGCTCGAGTATATCTGGCTCGACGGATATACGCCGACGCCGAGCCTGCGCGGTAAGACGCAGATCAAGGAATTCGCGTCGTTCCCGACCCTCGAACAGCTTCCGCTGTGGGGCTTTGACGGTTCGTCCACCCAGCAGGCTGAAGGCCACAGCTCTGACTGCGTGCTGAAGCCGGTCGCCTGCTATCCCGACGCCGCGCGCGAGAACGGCGTGCTGGTGATGTGCGAAGTCATGATGCCCGACGGCAAGACGCCGCATGTCTCGAACAAGCGCGCAACCGTTCTGGACGACGAAGGCGCCTGGTTCGGCTTCGAGCAGGAATACTTCTTCTACAAGGACGGCCGTCCGCTCGGCTTCCCGGAAGAGGGTTATCCGGCGCCGCAGGGCCCGTACTACACCGGCGTCGGCTACAAGAACGTCGGCAGTGTCGCCCGCAAGATCGTCGAAGAGCATCTCAATCTCTGCCTCGCCGCCGGCATCAACCACGAAGGCATCAACGCCGAAGTGGCGAAGGGCCAGTGGGAATTCCAGATCTTCGGCAAGGGCTCCAAGACCGCCGCTGACCAGATGTGGATGGCCCGCTATCTGATGTTGCGCCTCACCGAGAGCTACGGCATCGACATCGAATTCCACTGCAAGCCGCTCGGCGACACCGATTGGAACGGCTCGGGCATGCACGCCAACTTCTCGACCAAGTACATGCGCGAAGTCGGCGGCAAGGAGTACTTCGAGAGCCTGATGAAGGCCTTCGACAAGAATCTGATGGACCACATCGCCGTCTACGGCCCGGACAACGACAAGCGTCTGACCGGCAAGCACGAGACCGCGCCGTGGAACAAGTTCAGCTACGGCGTGGCTGACCGTGGCGCTTCGATCCGCGTGCCGCACTCTTTCGTCAACAACGGCTACAAGGGCTATCTGGAAGACCGTCGTCCGAACTCGCAAGGCGACCCCTACCAGATCGCGTCGCAGATCCTGAAGACGATCTCCGAGGTGCCGACCGGCGCCAAGGCTGCCGCTTAAAGCCTGCGGCTTAAAGGCGGCGGCCTAAGCAACTCCGAACCGGGTGGAGGCATCCGGTACCGCAATCAGGTCCGCCCGGGCGAATGCCTTGGCGGACCTTTGCATTTTAACGGCAGCCTTTGCAGGCAGCTTGCCGGCGAAAGCGGTTTCGCTACGTTATGAACCGCGCTAGATAACGATTGCATGTTGGCTGCCGGGGACACGGCGCTTGTTTGAGGGGTTTTACAAGGTCCGGTTCGAGCTGGGCGGTGCGGTCGGCCGCAGCGTGATGTATGTCGGCGACGGCAGGATGCTCGGCGGCAACTCTGCATTCGCCCATATCGGCACCTACAAGAAGGACGGCGACGTGGTCGCGGTCGAGATCCAGACCGTCCGCCACAACCCCGATCCGAACTATCGGGCAATGGCCGGCACCGACGATGCAACGCTCATCGCCACCGGCGGACCCGACGGGGAGCTCTACCGTTTCAACGGCGAACTCAAGGAGCTGCCCGGCGTGCCGTTCCAGTCGGTGATGACGCCGATCACCGAAGACGACATCCCGATCGCCGGCGGGGTCGGCGAGGGCGGTATCGTCAACGGCCTCTACGCGATCCGGATCCGCGTGCTCGACGGTGTCGATGGCGGCCTCACCGGCGTGATGCTGCTGAACAACGGCCGCATCCTCGGCGGCGATGCGTTCTTCTATTATCTTGGCACCTACACCTCCGAGCAGGGCCGCTGGAAGGGCCAGATCCTCAACCAGGAGCACACCTCGGCAATCGGCGAGGATGCGATCTTCGGCGGCCATGAGGTCGGCATCGGCTTTGCCGGCACCTGCGACGCGGAGGGCGCCGTGCTGGAAGCGACCGCGCTGGCGGGCAAGCGCAGCCTCCGCCTCACCGCCGCGCTCAAGCTGATGCGCCGGGCATGAGCGGAAGAGACAATTCGGTCCGCGTGCTCTCGACGCTGGCGCTCAAGGGCGCGATTGCGCGCCTTGCCGGGGCGTACCAGGCGGCAAGCGGCGTCGCGATCGATGCCGACTTCGCGCCGACGCTGGCGCTGCTCGAACGCCTGCGCGGCGGCGAGGTAGCCGATCTCGTGATCCTCACCCGCGAGGGCCTCGACGAGATGACCGGCGAGGGCCGCGTTGCGCCGGACAGCGCGATCGATCTCGCGCGCTCCTATGTCGGCGTCGCGGTGCAGGCGGGCGCCATGCATCCCGACATCGCAACCGAAGCCGCGCTGCGTTCGGCGCTGCTCGGCGCGCGGGCGGTGGCTTACTCGCGGCTTGGCGCCAGCGGTATCCTGTTCGCGCGGCTGATCGAGCAGCTCCGCATCGCCGCGGAAATCAACGCGCGCGCGGTGATCATTCCCGTCGGGTTCACCGCCGAAAAGCTCATCAGCGGTGAAGCCGATCTCGCGATCCAGCAGATCAGCGAGTTGAAGCAGATCGACGGCATCGAGGTCGTCGGGCCGCTTCCCCCGGAATTGCAGACACCCGCTGTGTTCTCCGCCGGCCGTATGGTCGCATCGCAACGCGCTGCGGCGGCCGATCATCTGCTACGCTATCTGTCGTCGGCTGACATCGCGCCGGTGCTGCGCGAGACCGGCCTCGAGCCTTGAATTTGCCTGCACCGCGACGCAACCTGCCGGTCATGTTCAGATCTCTCCATGCAATTGCCTTTGCCGCGGCGCTGGCCTTGCCCGCACTCGCTCACGCGCAATCGGCCGACCTCGTGCTATGCGACCGGCTCGCCGCCGATCCCAGCGATCCCGACAAGCCGGCCGATGTGAAGGGCGTGTCCGAGATCGCGCCGGCGGATATTGCGACCGCGATCAAATATTGCGCGGTGGCGGCAAAGTCCTCACGTCGGGCGATGTACGAACTCGGCCGCGCCTATGCCGCCAACAAGCAGACGCTGGAAGCGGCAAGTGCCTGGCGCAAGGCCGCCGACAAGGGTTCGACGTCGGCGATGGTCGAACTTGGTGTGCTCTATGGCAATGGCACTGGCGTCGCCAAGGACGAGGCGCAGGCGCGCAAATTGTTCGAGCGCGCGGCGCAGGCCGGCAATGCGCGCGGCGTCAGCAATCTGGCGGCGCTCGGCGGCAGCGCGGCTGCGGATCCGGCACGTGCGCGCGAATTGCTCGCCAGGTCCGCCGAGACCAATGCCGAGGCGCAGTACCAGCTCGGCATGATGCTCGCCGAAGGCAAGGGCGGCGCGCAGGACGATGCCGGTGCGCGGGCGTTGTTCGAGAAGGCGGCGGCGCAGAACCACCCGGGCGCGCTGGAGCGGATGGGGGCGTTCGCGCAGGCCGGTCGCGGCGGGCCGAAGGATACCGATGCCGCCAAGGCCTATTACGAGCGGGCGGCCGCGCTCGGCGACGAGGATGCCAAGAAGGCGCTGGAGCGGGCCCGCTGTCCCTATGTCATCAAGGACAAGCGCGGCAATGCCGTGACCAATCTTTGCTTCTGATCAAGCAGGAACGCTCACGCTGGCGTATCGTTGTCTCGCGAAGGCATTGGCGAGGCGACGTCATGATCCGCAAGCTGCGTTCCGGCGAGTATCGGCTGTATTCCCGCAAGGTCAGTCCGAAGACCGGCAAGCGCCGCAATCTCGGCACCTTCAAGTCACGCGCCGCGGCCGAGAAGCACGAGCGCGACGTGCAGTACTTCAAGCGCCACTGAATTTACGAGCTCTTTGTTTGCGCATGATCTTATCGGAAGAGCGCAGTGCATTCTCCTGATCATGCGTTACGGCGCGGGACAGGCCGCGCCGGTCTTCACCCAGGCCTCGACCAGGGCGCCGGCCTGCGCCTGCGTGCCCGGCGCCGGCGAGCGGCCGAAGCCGGGATGCCAGGCCCAGCCGACCAGCGTGTCCTTGCCGATATGGTCGATCAGGTCCTCGACCTTGCGGCCGCCATTGCGTGCGGGGTCCCGGAGCTGCGCGCAGATCTCGCCGACGGTCTTGCCAGCCCATGCCATCTCGCGCGGCGCGAGGTGCCATTCCGGATGTCCGGGCACACGGCCGGGATCGAAATTGGCGTGCTGGTGGCAGATCGAACAGCGCATGGCGTCCTTGCCGTGGCCATCGGCACCGCGCGTGACCGGTGGCTGGTGCAGGCGGCTGATATCGCCTTGCCGGGGGCTGTCGCCGGCGGGGTGGCAGTTGGTGCAGCGCGGATGGGTCAGGACCTTGCCGAGTTCGGTGAAGATCGCCGCGGAGCGCTGCTCGACATTCTCGATCCCGGCAAAGCTTTCCGGCGAGGCGAGGGCGTGGCTTGCGCTCTCCGACGCGGCGTAGCCGGCACCCAGGCTGGTCGCGAGCGCCGTCAGCACCGCCATGATCCGAAACCGCGTTTCCGATGGCATCGCGCGCGGGCTCACTTGTTGGCGGTCAGATAGCGTTGGGAATCGGCGAGGATCACGTCACGCACCGCCTGGTGATATTTGATGTAGCCGGTGCAGCGGCACAGATGGCCGTCGAGCGCATCGGCGATGACGGTCTCGAGCTGGTCCCGCGCCACCGGCGTCTTCGCCAGCCGTTCGAGCAGCACCTGGCCTTCGTTGAGGAAGCCGGCCGTGCAGTAGCCGCACTGGAACGCGAAGTGGTCGATGAAGGCGCGCTGCAAGGCGGAGAGCTCGCCGTCCTTGGCGTGGCCCTCGACGGTGCGGATCGCCATGCCGTCGAAATTCGCCGCCGGCACCACGCAGGTCGGCGTGGTGTAGCTGCTGCCGTCGGGATTATCGACGATGATTGCACAACTCAGGCACTGCGCGGCGCCACAACCGAACTTGGTGCCGGTCATGCCGAGCATCTCGCGCAGCAGATCGTTCATCGAGAGGTCGTCGCGGACCTCGATCGGGCCGTGCTTGTGGCCGTTGATGGTGAGGTTGAGCGTCGTCACGCAAGCGCTCCCTTGAGCAGGCTCGATGTCACCGGCAACGAGCGGAAGCGGTGGCCGGTGGCATCGTTGATGGCGTTGAGCAGCGCCGGCACGATCGGGATCATCACAACCTCCGCCATGCCCTTCGGCGGTTCGTCCGGCGTCAGCGGCGGCAGCATCTCGATCTCAAGATCGTGCAGCGGCAGGTCGGAGCCGCGCGCGATCAAATACTGGCCGAGATTCCATTGCCCGTTGCCGGGGCCGCCTTCGAACGGCGGCAGGGTTTCCAGCAGCGCGTAGCCGACACCCATGGCGAAGCCGCCATGCGACTGGCCGAGCACCACTTCGGGCACCAGCGCCTGGCCGCATTCGAACACGCTGTAGGCCTTGGCGATGCGCAAGATGCCGGTCGCGCGCTCGATCTCGATGCGGACCAGCGTGCCGCACATCGAGGTGTAGGCGGTGCCGATCCGGTTGTTGTCGGTCGGCGGGAATTTCACGCTGGTTCGGTCGATCCGCGCGAACCTGCCGCGGCCACGGCGGATTGCCAGCGCATCGATCTCGGCGCGAACCTGCTCGCCGAACAGGGGGAAGCGGCCGCGCGACCAGGCCCAGCGCGAGAAGCTGTGCGCGATGGCGCCGGTGACGAAGCCGCGCGCATGGGCGGTCGCCGCAAGCTTCGGCAGTGGCAGCGGCGCGAGATCGTCGAGCGCGAGCCGCCCATCCTGCCAGCGCGCTCTGTCCGATTGCCGGGCACGCGGATCGGTCTTCGCAATGCGCCAGAGCTCCAGCGCCGCCGGCCACAGGCCGAAACGGAAGACGATGCGGGCGGCCTCGGCCGCCGAATGCGTGCCGACATGGGCGCCGATCGAGGCGCTGGTCGCCGAGCTGATCGCGGGCACCCAGCGCGGGTTCTTCTCGGCGAGGTCCTGGGTCTTCTGATCCATCGTGTAGGGATCGCCCGAGGTGACGAGCCCGAGCGCGTCGTAGCTGTCGACCCGGGAGACTGCGACCTCGTCGGCGACGGCGCCAAGATGGTTCGCGACCCGGTTGGCGAGCGCGGTGCCGATGCCATTGCCCATCTCGACATGATCGCAGTGGATCGCGATCCGCCCCTCGGGATCGATCTCGACCCGGCCGAGCGAGCAATCCGCGCCCGAGCCGTAATCCTTCGTGACGCAGGCGACGCCGGTGCCGACCAACCGTCCTTCGGGGGCTTGCCGCTTGAAGTCGGCGCGCTGCTGCCAGATCGGATGCTTCTCGAGCTTGTCGAGGATGTCGGGCGTGCGCACCGACACGATGTAGGGATTGCCGGTCATGGTCCGGTCGTTCTGCTTCAGCGCATTGTTGCGGCGGAACGCGATTGGATCGAGCTTGAGCTCGCTTGCGGCCTCGTCGATCAGCACTTCCAGCGCGGTCATGGTCTGCAGCGTGCCGTAGCCGCGCATCGAGCCCGCGGTGACGCCGCGTGAATGCAACGCCACCGTGGTGACGTCGACCTTCGGGATGTCGTAGATGCCGATTGCGGCGGTCGCGGCAACGACCGCGACATTGGCGGAGAAATTGGCGAGCCCGCCGCCGTCGAGCACATGATCGGCGGCGAATGCCGTGATCCTGCCGCTGGCGCGGTCGATGCCGATCCGCGAGCGCATCTTGATCGGGTGGCGTTTGATGCCGCCCTGGAACTGCTGGTAGCGGTCATGCGCCAGCCGCACCGGCCGTCCCGGAAAGAACATCGCCGCCAATGCCACGTAGAGCACGAACGGGGTGTGGTCGCGGCCGCCGAAGCCGCCGCCGACATGGGCGAACTGGGCGTTGATGTGCGAGGGCCGGAACGGCGCGCGGGCCTTGCCGAGCATGAAGGCGATCGACTCGGTCGCCTCATAGGGCGACTGCACGCCGAGCACCAATTCGAGCTGGCCGCTGTCGTCGCTGTACCAGGCGAGCCCGCTCTCCGGTTCGAGGAACATCGGATCGACCGACTGGGTCTCGAACTCGCGATCGAGCACGAGCTGTGACGGATCGTCCTTGGCGAGCTGGGCGCGGATCGCTTCGCCATGGGTTGCGGCCTTGGCGTAGTCCGCCTTGGTCTCCTTGGCGAGCGGCAACCAGACCGGCAGTGCCGCGTTCTGGATCCGGCTCGGCGAGACCCAGCCGGCCTGGATCGGCGAGTACACGTCGGGCGCATCGGGTGATGCGCCAGCGACGCGCGTGAAGCGATATGCGCCGTAGTTCGGCAGGATCACGGGGCCGGTCTCGTCGCCGAATTTGACGAACGTGCCGTCGCGCAGCGCGAGGCGGGCGCGGTCGAAGGCGTCGAACTGCGCGAAGATCAATAGCGCGACCGGCTGCCCGAGATAGAGCGGCGTCTTGCCGACCGGGCAGAACAGATCGCCGGTGTAGAACTCGGGCACCCGGGTGCCGATCCGGTCGAGATCGGCAGCGGTCACGACGACCGAGGGCTTTGCCGGACCATCGAGGCGGGCGAGGTCGATGCCGGCATAGACATGCGTGGCGTCATTGGCGCGGACCAGGATGGCGTGCGCGGTGGTCGCGGGCCAGCCCGGCATGTCGGCGGCGCGGAAGTCGGAGGCGTAGAGTTTCGCGCCGGTGACCTTGGCCACGCCGTCGACGCGGCCAACGCCTTTTGCCGCCGGATTGAAATGGCCGCGCCCAGGCAGCGTCTCGCGGCTCGCGAAGGCCGGCTCCTTCGCAAGCGCCAGATGCGACAGGCTGACCGAGATGCCGCCCGCCGACAACCACTTCACGAATTCGCGTCGCGAAGGCCGCATGGTCTGATCTTTCATCGACACCTCGACGGCATATCGCGCCGGGGTTTAACAACTGGTGCAATACTCGTGGAAGTATTGCGGCAGAGCGAACGCAACCGCGATACCGCAATAAGCCGTGGCCTCACTTGAGGTCGGCGATCGTTGCTGGTCCCGGGCCCGGGGTGATCAGGGTCGGCCATTGCTTGGAGCCGAACGGCACCAGCGGCGGCAAGAAGGCCGTCATGCCGCGCTTCTTGGTCTCGGCGATGATCGCCTGGCGCGCGTCGCCCCCCATCAGTTCATAGTCCATCAAGTGATAGCTGCCGAAGAACAGCGCGCCTACCGAGCGGTCGGCGATGATCCGGGTCAGCGACTCCAGCATGTCGGACGGCGTCGTGGTGAAGGAGATGGTTTCGATCAGCATCAGGCGGCTGTTGACGGCGTCGGGTCCGAAGAATTGCGCCAGCACGCTGAAGATCACGTTGTTCTGCCGCGCCACGTAGATCGTGTTGCTGGCGGCATAGGTCTTGTCCCAGTCGTCGCCGAGCTGGGTCTTCCAGTCGGCCACGACCGTCATCCAGTGCGCCACCTGGGTCTGCGCGGCCCAGGCGACGTTCTTGGCCAGCAGCGGCGCCTGCTTCTTGCCGAACGCCTCGAGCTTGGCGAATGGGATGACGCCGGCCGACAGGCATTCATCCATGAAGGCGACGTTGTTGGTGAGGATCGCGCGGTTATTGTCGCGCCAGTCCGCCTGCATCGGCGTCTGATCGAGCCCATCGAGTGCCGATTGCATCCGGCTGCGATAGGCGAGCATCGATCCGCGCCACGATTTGTTGTCGGGATTGTTGACATAGGGTCCGACCACCTCGGCCAGCGCCATCGTGCTGTGGCCGACCGACTTCAGCAGCTGATAGACGACCGGCACAGGCGGCGCTTCGGTCGGCTGCTTGCCCGGCCGGTACAGGATCAGCCGGCCGCCGGCGCCGGAGAACAGGCCGAGGATCACCGGATGCTTGTCGAGGATGTTCTTCTGGAAGATCCGCGCGGCATCGCCATAGAGCTCGAACATGCCGGTGTTGAGCGCGAGCACGTCCTTGGTCGCGACATCGCCCGGCGTCGATGTGGTCTTGCCTGCGATCGGCGCCATGTAGTCGGGCAGCGACTGGGCCAGCGATGCGCTGCTGCCGGCGAGCAGCAATGTCAGCGCGGCGGCCAGGCGAAAGCGATTGATCATGTGATGCTCCTCGAGGCCTCGCGCCAATGTCGCGGTCGAATGCGACCGCGCGAACATTAGCGGAATGCGCAAATGCTTGGACGCAATGAACTGGAGAGTGGTGAACAGGGAGTGTAGATCTCGCGCGACGCAGCACAACGCGAGCGGGCGCCTACAGCTAAGTGACGAATCGGCCGCTGTCCACACTTCGAGATGACCGAGGTGGTTGCGTCATCTCGTCATACGGCGCCGCATTCAGCGACGCTTTCTCATTCAGGGAATCATTCGTGTTGATGGGCCTCTCGATGGCCTCAGTCCTTGATCAGAAGCACGCCTCCGATGATCAGCGCGATGCCCGCCAGTCGCGAGATCGACACCGGATGCTGCGTCAGCCCGAACAGGCCAAAATGATCCATCGCGATGCCCGCGGTCATCTGGCCCGCGACCACCAGCGCCAGCAAGGTCGCGGCGCCGAGCGAGGGCAATAGCAGGATCATCAGCAGGATGAACACGCCACCGAGCACGCCGCCGCTCCACGCCCACCAGGGCACGGCGGTCACGAGTTTCCAGGAGGGCATCGGCTCGCGCGTTGCGACCAGCACGACCGCCATCGTCAGCAACCCGCCGAGATAGCTGACGAGGCCAGCCCAAGCCGGCGAGTTGAGCGCGGACCTGAGATTGCCGTTGAGGACCTGCTGCGTGGCGACGCTGATGCCGGCGCCGAGCGCGAGGAGATAGAGAAGCCAGACTTGCATGTGATGCCTCAAATCGATCGCCGAAGGGTTTCCTGTCATATTCCACCGGCAGCAATCGTGGCATGCATGGCGCACGGCACCAAACCCATGGGAATGGGCTTCCACCCGGGTCCGAGATCGAATAAGAGGCCGCAAACCCTCAATCCCCCAGAATTCGAATGATCCGCCTCGATAACGTTTCCAAGCAAGTCGGCCACCAGATTCTCTTCATCGAAGCCTCCGCGGCGCTCCAGAAGGGCGAAAAGATCGGCCTTGTCGGCCCGAACGGCGCCGGCAAAACCACGCTGTTCCGTATGATCTCCGGCCGGGAAATCCCGGATGAAGGCCAGGTCTCGCTCGATCGCGGCATCTCGATCGGCTACTTCAGCCAGGATGTCGGCGAGATGAGTGGCCGCAGCGCGGTCGCCGAGGTGATGGACGGGGCAGGGCCCGTCAGCGAGGTCGCAGCCGAGCTCAGGGAACTGGAGGCCGCGATGGCCGACCCTGACAAGGCCGACGAGATGGACGACATCATCGCGCGCTACGGCGAGGTGCAGCACCGCTTCGAGGAATTGGATGGCTATGCGCTCGACGGCCGCGCGCGCGAGGCGCTGTCCGGCCTCGGCTTCAGCCAGGAGATGATGGACGGCGACGTCGGCAAGCTCTCGGGCGGCTGGAAGATGCGGGTGGCACTGGCGCGCATCCTGTTGATGCGGCCCGACGTGATGTTGCTCGACGAGCCGAGCAACCATCTCGATCTGGAAAGCCTGATCTGGCTCGAGCAATTCCTGAAGGGCTATGAGGGCGCGCTGCTGATGACCTCGCATGACCGCGAGTTCATCAACCGCATCATCAACAAGGTGGTCGAGATCGACGGCGGCCAGCTCACCAGCTATTCCGGCAATTACGAATTCTACGAGCAGCAGCGAGCGCTGTCCGACAAGCAGCAGCAGGCGCAGTTCGAGCGGCAGCAGGCGATGCTCGCCAAGGAGATCAAGTTCATCGAGCGCTTCAAGGCGCGCGCCTCGCACGCCGCCCAGGTGCAGAGCCGGGTCAAGAAGCTCGACAAGATCGAGCGGGTCGAGCCGCCGCGGCGGCGTCAGACCGTGGCATTCGAATTCCAGCCGGCGCCGCGCTCGGGCGAGGACGTCGCCAGCCTGAAGAACGTGCACAAGGCCTATGGCAGCAAGCGCATCTATGACGGGCTCGACTTCATGATCCGTCGCAAGGAGCGCTGGTGCGTGATGGGCATCAATGGCGCCGGCAAGTCGACGCTGTTGAAGCTGGTGGCCGGCTCGACCGAGCCTGATAACGGCGCGGTGACGGTCGGCGGCAGTGTCAAGATGGGCTATTTCGCACAGCATGCGATGGATCTGCTCGACGGCGAACGCACCGTGTTCCAGTCACTGGAGGATGCGTTTCCGCAAGCCGGGCAAGGCTCGCTGCGCGCGCTCGCCGGCTGCTTCGGCTTCTCGGGCGACGACGTCGAGAAGAAGTGCCGGGTGCTGTCGGGCGGCGAGAAGGCGCGGCTGGTGATGGCCAAGATGCTGTTCGATCCGCCGAACTTCCTGGTGCTGGACGAGCCGACCAACCATCTCGATCTCGCCACCAAGGAGATGCTGATCAATGCGCTCTCTGAGTTCGAGGGCACCATGCTGTTCGTGTCGCACGATCGGCATTTCCTCGCCGCGCTCTCCAACCGCGTGCTGGAGCTGACGCCCGACGGCATCCATCAATATGGCGGCGGCTACACCGAATACGTCGCCCGCACCGGTCAGGAAGCGCCGGGGTTGCGGAGCTAGCTCAAGCCCGCCAGCGCGCGCAAAACGCCTCGACGTCGCCGGACTGGAATTCGGGAAGGCGTTCCCAGATCGTCTCCGGCGGCCAGTTCCACCAGGCGATCTGCGACAGCTCGGCTGCGATCTTGCGGCTGAAGCGCTCCTTGATCGGCCGGGCCGGCACGCCGCCGACGATCGTGTACGGCGCAACGTCGCGCGAGACCACCGCACCAGCCGCAAGCACCGCGCCGTCGCCGACGGTGACGCCGGGCAACACGATCACGCCGTGGCCGATCCAGACATCGTTTCCGATCACCACGCGATCGGCGCGCCGATTTCTGAAGAAGTCGCGATCCCGCTCGGCAGTGTCGGTGTAGTATTCCGGGCAGTAGGTGAAACGATGCTGCGACGGGCGCTCGAGCGGGTGATTGGGCGCGCCGATCCGGACCTGTGCCGCGATCGCGCAGAATCGGCCGATTACGGCGTCGGCGACGATGCAGCCGCTGCCGAGATACGAGTAATCGCCGAGTTCGGTATATTCGATCGCAGTGTCGCCGAGGATCTCGCAGCAACGTCCGACCTTGACTTCCCGCAGTTTAACCGTCGGCTCGATGACGGTTTCGGCAATCTTGGGGCGGGGCGGGTTGGATTCGGTCACGGATTGGATCCTCGTTACTGCGAGCTGATTGAGTCGGGCCGTATCTATCACGGCGAGATGACAGCACGAGGCCGCAGCAATGTTTATGGTCGCTTTGCGGCGGCTAATCCTTCGCGCCGTCGACTGCGGCAATCGCCCGCACCATCGCATCCTTGAGCGCGGCGCTGTTGGCCGGGTTCGACTGGCGGCTGCGGCCGGGATCGTCGAAGTCGTGGGTCGCGCCCGGATAGACCACGACATCGATCTTGCTGCCGGTCGCGATCGAGCGATGGGCGACGTCCTGGCATCGCGCGGGCGATACTTCCTCGTCGTCCGCACCGAGCAGCATGGTGATCGGCGCCGCCGATTCCAGCGTCTGTGCCAGCAGCGCCGCCGGTCCGCAGCCCGGATAGAACACCAGCGCGGCGCGATAGCCCGACGTCGCCGCACCCTGCCGCTGCATCACGTTCAGCGCGGTGCTGCCGCCGTTCGACCATCCTTGCAGGAAGATGCGATCTCCGATCACGTCCTTCTGGCTGCGCAGCCAGGTCAGCGCGCCCTCGGCGTCGAGCGGTCGCACGGTTTTTTCGTTCACATCGACGCGATCGGGATCGCCATGCGTGAAGCGGCCGAAGCCGTGAGCCTTGCCGCGCGGCCCGAAACTGTCCGGCAGCAGCGCGACATAGCCGTGATCCGCCCAAAACTGTCCCCACATCATGTGCCGCTTGGACAGACCATTCGCGTTGCAGTCCGTGGACGGATCGGTCCGCGACACCAGCGTGCAGTCCCTGTTGACGTTGGTCGAATAGGGCCCGCCGCGGCCGTGCAGCAGCACGATCGCCGGATGCCGACCCGGCGTTTGCGGCTTGAACAGATAGCCGACGATCTCGGTCTTGCCGTCGGCGCTCGGAAAGAAAGCGGTGTCGGGGGCGGCCATTGCCACAGTCGGCAAGGTTGTCAGCATCGTCAGCAGCGCGATCTGAATCAGGCGGTTGGTCATTCCGACAGCATCGCCAACATTCCGGATGAATTGCGGCACGAGGGCCGCGTCAGCAATGCAAAGCCGCATGGCGTGCTGCGTGGTGCTCCGCTTGTGAGGCCCGGTATGGCCCGCTACGCTTCGAAAAAATCGGGAGCGAAGCGGCATGAGACAGATCAGGATCGGCGACATCACGATCGACGCGGTGATCGAGCGCGAAGGGCCGTGGCGGCGGCCGCAGGATTTCTTCCCGACCTATGACGACGCGGTGTTCAAGCATCATCTGAAGACGATGGAGCCCGAGGTCTTCGATGCCGCGCGCGGCATGATGGTGATCACCTACCAGACCTTCGTGGTGCGGACGCCGCGCTACACCATCCTGGTCGACACCTGCACCGGCGAGGACAAGGGGCACCCGCCGCCGTTCGATTTCCCGGGCAAGGAGCGCTGGCGCAACGAGCTGTTCGCGCTCGGCATATCCTTCGAGCAGATCGATTATGTGTTCTGCACCCATCTGCATATCGACCACACCGGCTGGAATACGACGCTGCGCGACGGGCGCTGGGTGCCGACCTTCCCGAACGCGAAGTACGTCTTCCACAAGGGCGAGTATGCGGCCTGGGAGGTCGAGAACGCCAAGGGCGCCAATCCGCCCGGCACGGTGTTTCGCGACAATTGCCTGCCGATCGTCGAGGCCGGGCAGGCGCTCCTGGTCGACGACGACTATGCGCTCGACGATACCGTGACGCTGACGCCGACGCCGGGCCATTCGCCCTGCCACTGCTGCATCAACATCTTCTCGAAGGGGCAGCGCGCGGTGGTCGCGGGCGACCTGATGCACCACGCGATCCAGTGCCGCGAACCGGAATGGTCGGCCAAGCCCGATTGGGATCCGAAGCAATCGGCGGTCTCGCGCCGGAAATTCTTTACCTCGGTTGCCGGGACCGACACGCTGATCCTGCCGATCCATTTTCCGACCCCGACGGTTGGCCTGATCACGGCCGACGTCGATCGCTTCGACTATCGCTTCAAGCGGGAGTAGCGCCCCGCAATGCGTGGCGCGTCAAGCAGCAGGTTCAGCGGTTCAAGGCGACGTCCCTGAAGGCCATGACCAGCGGTCGCTCGAGCTTGCCTTTCATGTCGAGCAGAATCTCGTAGGCCTTGTCCCGCGACATCGTCGGCTTGTAGGTGCGGTGCTCGATCAGTGCGGCGAAGATGTCCGAGATGGTCAGGATGCGGACGATATCCGGGATGCTTTCGGCGCACAGCCCGTCCGGATAGCCGCTGCCGTCGAGATATTCGTGATGGTGCCGCACCGCGTCGAGCACCTCCGCGGAGATGCCCGGCGTGCCTTTCAGCGCGTCATGGCCTGCGCCAGGATGGGTCTCGATCAGCGCGCGCTCGGCGTCGTCGAGCCGCCCCGGCTTGTCGAGCACCGCGAGGGGAATCGTCGCCTTGCCGATGTCGTGGAACATCGCCGCCGAATGCAGCCGCTCGATGTCAGGTTTGCCCATGCCGAGGCTCATGCCGAAATCGACCGCGAGGCCGGTGACCAGCAGGCAGTGCTGGTAGGTGCCCTCGTGGTGGCGGCGGACCGTCGTCAACCAGTCGGAGAGGCCATTCTCCGCGATGCTGTCGGCGATCCCCGCGCCGGCGCGCCGGGCATCGGCGACGTCGATCGCCGAGCCGTTGATGACGGCCGAGAACATCGCGGCGATGCTGGCCGCGCCCGCCGATGCCGCCTCCGTGGCGGACGACGGCAACTCCTCCGGAACGATCGACGGCGCTTCGATATCGACAAGCCTGGCCAGAAGCTGCGACGGCTTGACCGGACTGAAGAACGCATCGGTCGCGCCGAGCGCATAGGCCTGCACCGTCGCGAGGCGCGTACGCTGGTCGATGATGAAGATGCGCCGCGGGATCCGCTTCAGCCTGGTCGAGATCCCCTTCAAGGCGGCGATGTTGTCGACCAGGCGGAGGTCGGCGCTGACCACCAATGCCTCGACATCGCCGTCCCGTAGCCGCGCGGCAGCAAGCAGTTCTGAGGTGACCTCGAACGTCTGTCCCAGCAGGCCGCGAAGATCGGACAGCCTGGACGGCGTATCGGCAACAAGATGGATCGGCATCGAGGCGGACGATCTGTTTGGCGGAGAGGTTACCTGACCAGCGTCATCCGGGTTCGGCGCGGAACCTGGGTGAGAAACCGTTCAAGGTCGGCGCAGAGGCGGTGCGCGAGTTCCTCGTCGATCTCGAACGTCGCCACGGAGTCGTGGCAGTCGATCTCGACGGTCGCGCGCAGCGGCGCCGTGGAAATTGTCGATACCGAGATATTCGTTGCTCTCTGCCTGGTCATGTCGTCGATCTCTCAACCGTTGCCAATCCTCATTTCGGGACCACGGCGCGTCCCTTGCGCTTCTTCTCTTCGATGAATCTCACTCCGATCTCGATGCCGTCGACACGGACCAGCTCGCAGCGGCGGAACGCCAGGCCCCGCGAGGACAGGATCAGGAAGAACTCCTGGGCCTTCAACACCTCCAGCGTCCCGTCGACCTCGAGCCGGGCGCCGCTCTGGGAGACGTCGAGCAGGATGCAGCTGCGCCGCCACGTGCCGTCGACCCCCATGAGATTGACGGGATAACGGGTCTCGAGCCGGACGCGCTCCGCCTTGCGGCCTCCATACGTCATCACGCCCCTCGCGCCGCCTGGGCAGGCTTGGCCATGAGGTCGCTCAGCGAGCCGAACCGGATCGTGCGCTGCGCGTTCGACAGCGGCAGTCGTTCAAACATCTCCCGCGCGCGCTCGAGTTCCTCCGGAACGACCGACAGCCCGGCCTTCCGGTAGCTGACGACGGCGGCCGTCGTGTTCCAGTTCAGCCGCGAGGCGCGGCAGGCGATGACGAGCCCGTTGATGTCGGCGGCTTCCATCAATGGGGCGATGGTCTCGATCGGAACGGTGGCGAGATGGGCCAGCGCCGCCGCGACGTTGTGGACCTCTCGCCGGATCGCGAACCGGTTGACGCTCGAGTCGTTCAATTGTCCGGACTTATTCAGGGCCGTGACCGTGGCCCGCGCCTCCGTGTAGTCGATCGTGGCTGGAGGCTTCACGGCGGCGCGGGCGGTGCTGGCATCGATGGCGGCGCGGATCGCGTCCTGAATGTCGGGGCGTGCGAGCTTGAGCAGCCGGGCCTGCTGACGCGGCGTGGACCGCATGACGAGGTCGGCAGCGACGCGGTGGGGCAGGTCGCTGCGCGTCATCAGCGCGCTTGCGATGTTGTCGTCGCGTTCCGAGGCGTCGACCATCATGGCAAGGCCGGCGCTGGTCATTTCGGCGCCGGGATTGCTCGCGAGAACGCGCACGACACTGCTGTCGCCGCGCATCAGCAGAATATCGCTGAGTTCCGGATTGACGGTCTTTCGCCCGGCGATCGCGCAAAGATGTTCCTCGGCGCGCATCCAGGCGATGTCGATCAGGTCGCTGTCGGGGATGCAGTCGCATTTCCGCAGGATCGGAGCTGCGACATCGGCGTCGTCGTGGTTGGCGAGACGACGCGCCAGCTGCCGCGGAACCAGGCGCAAGTCGGCAAGCGAGCGGCTCAGCGTGGTGAGCGTCCGCAGCTCGACGCTCTCGGTCAGGCGGACCAGGACGTCGTCGAACAACCCGACATGATGCTCGTTGAGGCGGTGAGCGTCTTCGAGAAACAGCCCCGCCACCTCCCGCAGCATGCGCGTGCGGCGGTCAGGCGAGCCTGCTTTCAAGACATCGTCGAGTTCGGCAATAAGATCGGACAAAGCAATAGTGGTCATTGCGGTACCTAAAATGTTCCGCGACGGAGAACCTCACTGTCCCCGTAATCAATCTGCTCCCAGAATCTTTAATAGGGGTATAGATATTGATGGGGAGTGCCACTCGTTGTGGTGGATATTCTTACTATCACTATCGAAAATCGGCAGCGGGGACGCTTTGCCAGATTGCCCGGACCACCGTGCGAAACGCAGTTTCGATAATCGCGTTCATCGGACGATTCGCAATTAGTGCATGGATATTTTCAGCGCGCTGAAGAGAGATTTCAAAGAGTATTTCAGGGGAGCAATCATTTGACGGCGCCATTGCCGGTGCCGAGAGTCTTTCGTTTTGACGATGTAGATGCATTCCGGAGTTCGATCCGAGACCTGGATGTAGATTTCACGCCACTTGCGCGGAAGATTTCGGCCGAGCAGATCATCCTGAGTTTGCCGGGGTGCGAGCTCAACTATACCCAGTCGTTTCCGCGGATCGTCGACGCGCAGCTTGCGCCGCACGTCACCGCGGTCGGCTTCACGATGGACGACGGCACTCCGATGCGATTCAACGGCGTTGAGCGCGATCGTGCCGTGATCGTGCTCGGCAGCGGCGGCGCGTTCTATACCTCGGTGGAGGAGACGCCCCGCAAATATGCCTCGGTCGTCTTCACGCCCGCGGTGGTCGACCGCGGCTGGCCGAAGACGGATCTCAACTTCACCATTCACGAGATCTCCCAACGCGCGCAGGATCGGTTGCGCGAGGTGGTCCGGGAGATTCTGCGCGTCACGTCGCAGCAGCTTGCCGACAGCGAATTCGCGACGGGAATGTCGATGAGGGAATCGCTGCTCGGCGCGATCGACAATGCCTTCGCCGAGATCGTGCCGGCGAAGTGGACGGCGCGCGCCAACGCGACGCGTCAGTTCAAGGTCTTCAACGATGCGCGCGCCATTCTCGCCGGCGACGTGGCTCACCCGATCTACAGCGGCGAACTTGCACGGCGGATCGGCGTGTCCGTGCGCACGCTGCACGACGCCATCCAGCGCTACCGGGGCGTCAGCCTGCATCGCTATTTGCGGCTGCGTCGGCTCTGGCTGGTGCGCCAGCAACTCCTGGCCGGCGCGCCCAGCGTCAAGGCCTGCGCGCTGGCCTACGGGTTCTGGCACCTCAGCGATTTCTCGCGGAGCTACCGGTCGCAGTTCGGTGAGGCGCCGTCCGAGACGCTGGCCACCGCGCGCCGCCCCGGCGCGGCGCGCACCGATCCGCTCGCCAGTGGACACACTTCGTAACAATTGGCCTGAACGGAATCTTAACGGCGGCCGACGAGCCTGTCGCTCTGGTTCCACCAAGGGCAGCGGTGATGCATCCCCGGCGATTTGCGCGTGTTCGACCGACAGGTTGCGTGTCCAGCGTGGTCAAGCTCCAGCTTGAACCGAAATCGCCCATGGTCGAATGCCGGCTGGTGGACTATTCCGCCGGCGGGGCCTGCCTGGAATTTCAGAAGCCCGTGCAACTGCCGGAGCGCTTCGAAATATTTCACGGCAATACCAGGAAACGTTGCCGGCGGGTCTGGAGCCGCGGCGTGCGGGTCGGCGTCTCGTTCTGAGCGCTGGCGGACGGGCCGACCGGGTCCGTTCAGTCCTGATCAATCGTCATTCGGGCCGCGCCTCGCGCGACCCGAATGGTCTGAGCCGATAAGTGGACCCGGAAACCCCGACGGGAATCAGGCGCCGCTCTGGCACTTCTTCATGAACGAGGTCTTGGCCGCGCCGGCGAGCTTCTTGCCGTCCGAGCCGACCGCCTTGGTCTCGCAGGTGTCGGTGGTGCACTTCTTCATGAACGAGGTCTTGGCCGCGCCGGCCAGCGGCTTGCCGTCCTTGCCGACCGCCTTCGTCTCGCAGGAGGCATCCTGCGCAAATGCCGAACCGGCGGCAAAGGTCGCGATCACGGCCGCCAAGAAAATCCGCTTCATCTGGGTTCTCCCTAAACCAAACCAGTGGCCGGATTGGATATCGGATTCTTGGTCCGATCAAGTTCCCACAGCTGATTTTGTCTATAAAATACCCGGATAGCCGCCAGAAATTTCCGTGTGCGGCGCGGAACAAAATGGAGGAAGCGCGGGATGGAATTCGAGACGCTGGTACAGACACGCAAAAGCGTGCGCGGGTTCAAGAAGCAACCGGTGTCCCGGGCGACCGTCGAGGAGATCATCGAGGTGGCCAAGCGCGCGCCGTCCTCGATGAACACCCAGCCCTGGCATGTCCACGTCCTGACCGGGGCGCCGCTGGAAGAGGTGCGCCGCCGCAACATGGAGGAGATGATTGCCGGCGCCAAAGCCAAGCGCGACATCGTCAGCCATGGCGAGTATCAAGGCGTGCACCGTGGCCGTCAGGTCGATATCGCCAAGAAGCTGTTCGGGGCGATGGGGATTGCCCGCGACGACAAGCCGATGCGACAGGATTGGGTGCTGCGCGGCTTCCGCCAGTTCGACGCCCCGGTCTCGCTGGTCCTGGCCTACGACCGGATCCTCGATCCCGGCGCGGTCTGCCATTTCGATCTCGGCGCGCTCTGCTACGGCATCGTGCTGGCGGCCTGGGATCGCGGCCTCGGCAGCGTGATCAACGGCCAGGGCATCATGCGCTCCGACATCGTGCGCGAGGTCGCCGACATCCCTGAAGACCAGGTGATCATGACCTGCGTCGCGATGGGCTATCCCGACGACGGCTTTGCCGCCAATGCGGTGCGCTCGGATCGCGAGGCCAACAGCGACTTCGTCCGCTACGTCGGCTTTGCCGACTAAGCGCGAACTGCTCGCGCGAATTCGCTGCCGCTCACCGCGTGGCGGGATATTGAATTCCGTCTCATGAAACCATCGCGCGACAGTGAGCGCGAGCGGGCGTTTCCGCTATTCTTGCCGACGAAAAATACGCTACTGGTTTTGTGAAACGAAACAGCACAGGCGAGGAATCCCAGATGAGCGATGACGAACAGACAGCCATGATCCGTGAGACCGTCGCGAAGTTCGTCGATCGCGAACTGATCCCGCTGGAGCCGCAATATCTGAAATCGAAATTGCCCGGCAGCGATCATCCGGAGCTGACCTCCGAACACCGCAAGCGGCTGCGCGACGTCTCGAAGGAACTCGGGCTCTGGGGCCTCGATGCGCCGGAGGATCTCGGCGGCCACGATTTGCCGACGCGCACCATGGCGGCGGTGCATGAAGAGCTTGGCCGCAGCTGCGTGCCGTTCGTGCTGCCGCCGGACTCGCCGAATTTGCGCATGTTGCAGGCGGTCGGCACCGACGCGCAGAAGAAGAAATATCTGCAGCCCTATATCGAGGGCCGCATGGCATCGGCGATCGCGATCTCCGAGCCTGGCGCCGGTGGCGATCCCGCCGGGATGAAGACGCGTGCGGTGCTCGAAGGCGAAGAGTGGGTACTGAACGGCCGCAAGATCTGGATCAGCAATGCGCGCGCCGCCGACTTCATCATCGTGATGGCGCGGGTCGGCAGCGATCAGCGCCAGGGCGGCATCACCTCCTTCATCGTCGAGAAGGGCACGCCGGGCTTCATCATCGAGCGCGAGATCCCGATGGTCGGCGGCGGCTCGACCTATGAGATCGTGTTCGAGGATTGCCGCATCCCGAAGGCCTCGGTGCTCGGCGAGGTCGGCAAGGGCTACGCGCCGATGCAGCTGCGCCTGCGCACGCGGCGGCTCGAGATGGGATCGACCTGCGTCGGCATCACCAAACGCGCGCTCGACATGATGTGCGAGCACGCCAAGCAGCGCGAGACCTTCGGCGTCAGGCTCGCCGAGCGCCAGGCGATCCAGTGGTGGATCGCCGACATCTCGACGCGGATGCATGCCTGCCGGCTGATGGTGCGGGATGCCGCCGACAAGACCGATCGCGGCGAGGACATCCGGCACGAAGCCTCGATGATCAAGGTGTTCGCGACCGAGATGGCCTATGAAGCCTGCGACCACGCCATGCAGACGCTCGGCGCGCTTGGCGTGACGCTGGAACTGCCGCTCAACGCGCTTTGGCAGAAGGCCCGCCTGATGCGCGTCTATGAAGGCCCGAGCGAGGTTCATCGCCAGGCGATCGCGCGCCGGGTGCTCGGCCTGCGCGGCGGTTAGGGAGCTGCGCGGCCCTCATGCCCGCGCTGTCATTGTAGGATGGATAGAGCGAAGCGAAACCCATCAATTGCATTGGCGCGGAGAGATGATGGGTTTCGCTTCGCTCTATCCATCCTACGGATTCGCGGCTACGCCGCGCGGACGTCGGAGAGGAAGCGGTTGACCTGGCCGGCGAGGTCCTTGGACTGGGTTGAGAGCTGTTCGGCAGCACCCAGCACCTGGGTTGCTGCCGCGCCGGTGTCGTCGGCGGCGCGCTGTACGCCGGAGATGTTGGCGTTGACCTCCTGGGTGCCGCGGGCGGCTTCCTGAACGCTGCGCGAGATCTCCTTGGTCGCCGAGCCCTGTTCCTCGATCGCAGCGGCGATCGCGGTGCCGATCTGGTCGATTTCGGTGATGACGTCGACCACGTTCCTGATCGCGGTCACGGTCTCGTCGCTCGCGGTCTGGATCGCGGTGATCTGCTCGGAAATCTCCGTGGTGGCCTTCGCGGTCTGGCCGGCCAGCGATTTCACCTCCGAGGCGACGACGGCAAAGCCGCGGCCGGCTTCGCCGGCGCGCGCTGCCTCGATGGTGGCGTTGAGCGCGAGCAGGTTGGTCTGTGCCGCGATGCTCTGGATCAGGGTCACGACGTCACCGATCTTCTGGGCGCCCTCGGCCAGCGAACGCGCGGTGTCGCCGGTGCGCCGGGCGTGGTCGACGGCGCGCGCGGCGATCTCGGTCGAGGTCGCGACCTGGCGGGCGATCTCCGAGATCGAGGAGGTCAGCTCCTCGGTCGCGCTGGCGACCGTCTGCACATTGGTCGAGGTCTGATCCGAGGCGGCGGCCACCACGGCAGCCTGGCGATTGGTGGCGGAGGCGGTGGCCGACATCGATTGTGCCGTGTCCTCCATGACAGATGACGCCGCGGACAACCCGCCGACCAGTTCGGTGACCTTGGCCTCGAAGGCGCGGGTCAGATCGTCGAGCACGCGGGCGCGCCGCATCTTGACGTCGTTCTCGGCTTCCTTCTCGGTGGTGAGACGATCGGCATCGATCTTGTTGTCCTTGAACACCTGAACCGCGGCGGCCATCGCGCCGATCTCGTCGTTGCGTGCGGCGCCGGGGATGGCTTCGGCGACTTCGCCCGCAGCGAGACGCGACATGCGGCCGGTGAGGGCGGCGATCGGGTTGAGGATGCGGCGGCGGACCATCACGATCAGCCCGGCGCTGCCGGCGATCACCGCGAGCAGTCCGATCAGCGCCACCACGAAGCTGAAGCGCGCCGATGAATAGGCGGCGGCAAGGCCCTGTTCGGCATTGTCGTAGAATGCGTCACGCACGGTGACGATGGAGGCGAGGCCGACCTGGGACTCGGCATAGTAGGTCTCGACGTCCTGCTCGTATTTGCCCGAGGTTGCGCCGTCCTTGGCGAGCTTCAGCGCCTTGCCGAAGCGTTCGACATAGTCGGCCTGCATCTTGCCGAGCGCCGCCAAAACGTTTGCCGGCGTCGCCGGATTGTTGCGCAGCTCCTGCAGCGTCGAGAGGATTTGTTGGGTCCGGCCGGTCGAGCGATAGAGTTCCATCTTCTCGGGCTCGGTGGCGACGCGCTTGGCGCCGACCACCGCCTTGTGCAGGCTGGCGTCGAGCCCGCCGATGTCGCGCAGCGTCCAGGCGACATTGGCGTAGCTGGCCTGGCGGTAGGCGTTGCCGTCGAGGCCGGCGAGGCGGCGCACCTGTTCGTCGAGCAGCGTGGTGACGCCGGCATTGAACACGGAATTGTCGGCGACGATCTTGGCTGCCGCCGGTTTGCGTGCGTCGACCGGACCCGCGATCGCCTTCTCGATGGCGTCACGGAGTGCCGCGAACTTGGCTTTCAGCGCATCGATCGCGCTGGCAACCGCGTCGCCATCGTCGAGCGCGCCGGGCAGCGTGGCGCGGACCTGATTGACCTTGGCGAGCGCGCCGTCGGTCAGTTTGCGCAGCTTGTCGAGATCAGCGACCTGCTTCTGGTCGATCGCGCCGGTGCCAAACAGCAGGTTGGTGGACATGCCGCGCTCGGAGTTCATGTAGCGCGGGATATCGCCGACGGCGCGAACGATCTCGAGCCGGCTCTGCGCGGTCGAGACCTTGTCCATGGTCTGGTACTTGGTGACCGCGACATAGGCCGCCAGTCCGCCGCCGACCGCGGACAACGAGACGATCGCGGCCGTCAGGAGAGTACCGATTTTCATGGGATGCGCGCCATTTCTTGACGAGGAAGGAGAGGCCTCGACCGTACCGGGGGCGCATTAAGCTTGGGTTTACGATGCCGGAGCCGCGGTGGTCGCGGCCATCATCATCATCCGAAAGTTGAAGGTCTGGCGTTGCCGGCCGCGCGCGCGGACAGCAGCGCGTGACGCTCAGTGCTCCTCGTCGTCCGCGCCCTTGGTCGCGGCGCGGTGCTGGGTCGCGCCGTTGGCGCCGGCTTCGCCGCACGGGAGCTGGTTCCAGGTGCCGTCGGCGGCCTGCTGGTAGGCCTGGCAGCCGGCCGATGTGGTGGCGTTGGATTTCTCGTCGGCTTTCTGTCGCTCGGCGCTCTTCGCCAGCGCAGGCGTGGCCGTGGCAGCGATGGCTGCGAGCGTGCCTGCGAAAACCAGCTTTGCGATCCGCATGTCGGGTTCTCCTTCTCGAAGCAGACGTCTATCCAGGAAATGAATCGGGCGATTTTGGGCCGCGGTGTGCGCTCTGCGACGAATTGCTTAATGCCTGGGAAAATCGGCCGGATCGCCGTTAACTTCTGCCTCACGACGCGCTGCGGAGCGCGGTCGATTGGGGCGGGCAGCGCGACGGTGTCACGATGGCGTGCTACCATGGTCGCACCATGACCCACCGCATTCTCGTGTTCTACGGCTCCTACCGTTCGGATCGCATGGGCATCCGCCTGGCGCATTTCGTCGTCGAGGGCCTGCGCGCCCGCGGCGACGATGTCGAGCTGATCGATGCCAAGGAGGTCGGCCTGCCGATGCTCGACCGGATGTACAAGGAACATCCCAAGGGGCAGGCGCCGGCCGTGCTCGAAACGCTCGCCGGAAAGATCCGCGACGCCGACGGCTTCCTGTTCGTCACCGGCGAGTACAATTGGGGTATCCAGCCCGGGCTGAAGAACCTGACCGATCATTTCCTCGAGGAATGGTTCTGGCGCCCCGCGGCGATCGCGAGCTACTCCGCCGGGCGGTTCGCCGGCGCGCGTGCCGCCACCGCCTGGCACGGCACGCTGTCGGAGATGGGCATGGTGGTGGTGTCGAGCACGATCAGCGCGGGGCCGATTGCGCAGACCCTGTCGGCCGAAGGCAAACCGATCGGCGAGGGCGGCAAGTCGCTCGAACGCGCCTTTCCGCGCTTCGCCGACGACTTCACCTGGTGGATCGAGGCCGCCAAGGCGCAGCGGGCGCGCAAGGCGCCGCCATACTGAGCGCCGGATTCCTCACGCCAGTCGGCTATTCCTTCGTCCTGATGTAGCCCGCGAGCCGTGCCTTCTGGTCGTGGCACCAGGTCGTCATGCCGATGCGGCGTTGATCGAGGTCGGTGGTCTGGGTTGCGATCGCGACTTCCGTCATCAGGTCGTCCGACTGCTTCTCGCC
The DNA here is from genome assembly GCF_002341725.1 of Bradyrhizobium sp. UBA2491. NCBI lineage: Bacteria > Pseudomonadati > Pseudomonadota > Alphaproteobacteria > Hyphomicrobiales > Nitrobacteraceae > Bradyrhizobium > Bradyrhizobium sp. UBA2491. Next base: position 1,330 of record NZ_DDOP01000037.1, on the reverse strand, counting down.
CATCTTGCCGCCGGTGTGCATGTAGGCGATCGCCTTGCGCACCTGTTCGGTGGTGCCGTCGGGCAGGTGCATGTCCTGTGCGCGCTGCACGAGGTCCTGATAGACGAGATCGGTGCCGGGGCACTCGACCTTCGCGGCGAAGGCTTGCAGCACCATCGTGACATAGGCCGCGCGTGGATCGGCGGCGTGAGCCGGAGACGCTGCGACAATCAGTCCGCCCAGCAGCAGTGCGTAACGCATGGAATTCCTCCCAATGTCTTTGACTTTTTTTACCAAGCTAGCGTCCAAGGGAACCGACTGCAACCGGAAGGACACACTCGCTGAAGGAACCGATCAAACCGATGTGTTCCATATTGCGCTGCCACGATTTCAGCACGATTTCGGCAGCATCTGGCGAAAGTTAACGCAGGGAGAATGATCGTGTCGAAGTTGGGGCTTGCTGCCGTGCTGGTGGGGACACTCGCGCTTGGCGGCTGCATGCAGGCGACGCTGTCGCCGGTGACAGATGCCGCGATGACGCCGCGCGATCGGCAATTGCTGGCGCATCCGCCCTATGCCGATGCCAAGATCCCGGATCAGTTCCAGCGTCACATCGTCGAGTATACGCGCCGGGAGCAGCCGGGTTCGATCCTGGTCGATACCGACGCGCGCTACCTGTATTACGTGCTGCCCGGCGGCAAGGCGATCCGTTACGGCGTCGCGGTCGGCGAGGAGGCGATGGCCTTCTCGGGCGTGGCCACGGTTGGCCGCATGGCGGAGTGGCCGGACTGGGTTCCGACCGCGGATATCCAGCAGCGGCTTGGTCCGTACCCGAAGCGTGTCGCCGGTGGACCGGCCAATCCGCTCGGCGCCCGCGGCATCTATTTGTACCAGGGCAACAAGGACACGCTGTATCGCATCCATGGCACCAACCAGCCCGAATATATCGGGCAGGCGATCTCGTCGGGCTGCATCCGGATGAACAACGCGGACGTGATCGATCTCTACCAGCACGTCAAGCCGGGCGCGACCGTGGTGGTGCTGCCGCCGGGACAGAGCGCCTGATTTCGTATCCGAGAAAACAAAGCGGCCGATCGCTTGATTGCGATCGGCCGCTGTTCTTTTGACGGGCCGTTGGATCGTCAGCGCAGCGGCATCGGCGGACGAACCACGGGGCCGTTGTCGTCGGCATCAACGACACTGGACTGCTGTTGCTGTGATTGCAGCGGTCGCGGTGCCACGACGGACTGCGGCGAGGTGGCAACGGGCGGCGGCAGCGGCGCCGCTGCTGTCGGCGGTGGCGGGACGTAGGCCTGCGCCGGCCGGCGCACCGGCGGCGGCGCAACGGCGG
>NZ_DDOP01000034.1:46785-72440 GCF_002341725.1 Bradyrhizobium sp. UBA2491 | reverse complement strand
CAAGGGCGCTGACGGCGGACACTCTACTGGATCTCCGATCCCCACTCTCACTCTTCAGGGGCGTTGCGGGGTCTCCCCGCTCGAAGGGGTCGGCCGAGACTACAGGCTCGGCCGCAGGGGAAGACTTCCCCCTTCACCATATTGAGCCGGACCAGGCTCATCCCTCGCGGCCGATTCCACCTGCCGCCAGCATCGCGGCGATATCGGCGATCGACCGGAGCAGGACCAACGGGTCGTCCTTCGAGCGAAGAAAGCCGCGTCGCTGCCAGAACCGGGCAGCCTCTTCATCGACGGCGTTGACCATCAGCGCGCGCCCGCCGACCAGACGCGCAGCCTGAACGCAACGCTCAAGGGCATGCTTCATCAAGCCGGTGCCGATGCCCTGTCCGGCCCAGGCCGTATCCGTCGCGAGTTGCCCGAGCAGCAGGCAGGGAACGGGATTGGGTGGTTGTCCAGTGCGAATTGCGCGAGGCAGGATCGAAGGGACAGCCCCCGTCGGTGCAAGACCATAATATCCGACGACGCGCCCGGCATCATGGACGGCCACGACCGCGGTGAAGCCCTTTTCCTGATTGGCAAGGGCGCGCGTTTTCAGCCAATGATCGAGTGTCGGTTTGCCACAGGAGAACTCGGAAACGTCATGCTCGGCAGTAAGCGGTTCAGGAGCTGATAAAGCCACGGCTTACCGCTTCGTGACGTAGCCGGGTTCCCACGGCGCAGGCCGCTGGAGCACTTCCATCATCTCAGGAACGATGGTGGGCGGACGGGACAGGATTTCCATGAAGTCGGCGAAGCCCTCCGGGCTCATGCGGATCAGCCCCTGCTCCATGACGACTTCCTCGGCAGCGCGCACGGCGGCATCACGCACGAAATCCGTCCGAGAACGGCCACGCAAGGTGGCTGCGCGATCGATCATCGCGACGTCCGCTTCCGGCAGGCGCATCGAGATCGGGTATTCCTTGCGTTCAACGGTGGCAGCCATGACCATTCTCCTTGACTGAAATATAGCCGCTTGTAGCGCCAAACGCAATACGCTATTATCGGCTCTGTTCGCAGCCCGACTGTCTTGATGAAAGACGTTCAAAGGGATGGCGGTCGAGGAGGTCACATGGAGCAGGTTTCGCGGCATTTTAGCAGGTCATTTCACGACGCCAGCGTATTCTGTTCGTCGCTGGAGCACGCTATGCCGCGCGCATCAGCTCCTTTCTCCGCCGAGTATTCGCCTTTGATTTCCGTTGCCTATACTTGGATTCACAAGGATCGTGAAACCCATCAACTTGCAACCGACATCAAACGGCGCGACGATGGATCACAAAAACCGCCCAAAGCAGACGAGCGCGCTTCGGCTCATAGAGCCGGAGCTGACGCTCGCGCGGCGTGGCGAAGGCTCCGACCCACGCTTGATAGAGCTGGTACGGTTGCTCGCCCGGCGAGCTGCACGGGAGATTTACGAGGAACAGATGAAAGGGCGCCGCACGCCGCGCTCCTGACATCCCAGGAGAATGCATCGTGAAGGTTGCGATCTACGCACGCTATTCATCCGACAATCAACGCGACGCCTCGATCGCCGACCAGCTCCGCATCTGCCGTCTCCACGCCGAGAAGCAAGGCTGGCAGGTGGTTGAGGAATATACCGATCACGCGATCTCCGGCGCCTCGCTCCTGCGCCCCGGTATCCAGGCCCTGATCTCGGACGCCACGCGCGGCCGGTTCCGCTATGTGCTGGCGGAGGCGATGGATCGCCTGTCGCGCGATCAGGAAGACATCGCCGGCTTCTATAAGAGGATGGCCTATTCGGACGTGAAGATCGTCACTCTATCCGAGGGCGAGGTCACGCATCTCCATGTCGGGCTCAAGGGCACGATGAACGCCCTGTTCCTGAAGGATCTCGCCGACAAGACGCGGCGCGGTCAGCGTGGCCGCGTCGAGCTGGGCAAGTCCGGTGGCGGCAATTCCTATGGCTATGATGTGGTCAAGAAGTTCGACGCCAGCGGCGAGCCGGTGCGTGGCGACCGGACCATCAATGAGGTTCAGGCTGATGTCGTCAGCCGTATCTTCCGCGACTATGCCGCGGGCAAATCGGCCAAGCGGATCGCCTTCGAGCTGAACAAGGATAGCATCTCCGCACCGGGCGGCGGCGATTGGGGCTTCAGCACCATCAACGGCAACCCGAAGCGCGGCAACGGCATCCTCAACAACGAGATGTATGTCGGCAAGCTGGTCTGGAACCGGCAGCGATTCATTAAAGACCCGGACACGGGCAAGCGCCAGGCGCGGATGAACCCGGAGGCGGACTGGATCATTCAAGACGTGCCGGAGTTACGCATCCTCGACGACGATCTCTGGCAGGCCGTGAAGAAGCGGCAACAGGCCGTCAAACAGAACCGTAGCGACGACGGCGAGACCGAGAACCACTTCCGGGAACGCCGGCGCCCCAAATACCTCTTCTCGGGCCTGACTAAGTGCAGCTGTTGCGGCGGCGGTTACTCGATGATCTCGGCTGATCTGGTCGGCTGCTCGACGGCCCGCAACAAGGGCACCTGCGACAATCGCAAAAACATCCGGCGCGATCAGCTTGAGGCGCGCGTCCTCAACGCGCTGCGCCATCACCTGATGGACCCCGAGCTGTTCAAGGAGTTCTGCGACGAGTTCACCCGCGAGATGAACCGGCTCCGCATGGAGGGCCGAGCCTCGATCGATGCGGCCGAAGCCGAGGTCAAACGGATAGACCGGGAACTCGATACGCTCCTGAACCTCATCCTGAAGGGCGGCGCTGCCGATCGTCTCAATGAGAAGATGGTCGTCCTGGAGCGTCGTCAGAAAGAGCTGAAGGCGTTCCTGCGAGAGGCGGAAGAGCCGCCCCCCCTCCTTCATCCGAACATGGCTCATCACTACCACGTCCAGGTCGACGAGCTGTACGCGGCGCTTCAGGAGGATTCGGAGGCGAAGCGGATGACTGCGGCCGACCTGATCCGCTCACTCGTGCGGGACATCATCCTGACGCCGGAGGACGACGAGCTGAAGATCGACGTGCGCGGCGATCTGGCTGGAATCCTTGCGATTTCGCTCAAAAGCAAAAGGCCCGCCGGAGGGGCGGGCCAATCGCAAGTTGAGATGGTTGCGGGGATAGGATTTGAACCTATGACCTTCAGGTTATGAGCCTGACGAGCTACCGGGCTGCTCCACCCCGCGTTAAACCGTTGCGTGCCTTGCAGAAAGAGTGCCCGAACCTGCCGGCCAACGCGTCTAACGGCGCCGATCGATCCGTCCGGAGGGCTTCCTGAGAAGGCGACCCAGGCCGAAGCCGTCGGGTGCGGGGCGTATGTATCAACGTGTGCCCGGTTTGGAAAGCCCCGGACGTGGGTTTTTGAGGATTTTGTGACGTCGAAATATCAGGTTTTCCTGACAAATCGACCGCGGGGAACCAGGTCTTGCCAGACCGCGCGCAAAAGCAGAGCTTGGCGCCCAACAAAATCCGTCAAGGAAACGTCATCCGAGGGGAAACGCCATGGACCGGCCACTGAAAAGCCCGGGGCTGCATGCGCTCGAAGAGACCTTTCAGCGCCAGTTCGAGCTGTCGCGGAGCGAGCCGGCGCCGACATTGCAGGCACGGCTGGACCGGCTGCGGCGCCTGCGCGCCGCGCTGACCGAGAACGAAGCGCGATTCGAGGCGGCGATCTCGGCCGATTTCGGCCACCGCTCCACCGTCGAGACCGCGATCGCCGAGACCATGCTGGTGCTCGGCGAGATCAAGCACGCCGCCAGGCACCTCAAATCCTGGATGGCGCCGCAAAAGATCCCGACCACGGTGCAGTTCGCGCCGGCGAAGAACCGGCTGATCCCGCAGCCGCTCGGCGTGGTCGGCATCATCGCGCCCTGGAATTACCCGCTACAGTTGACGCTGGCGCCCGCAGTCGCGGCCATCGCGGCCGGCAACAGCGCCATCATCAAGCCGAGCGAGCTGGTGCCGCGGTTCTCCGAACTGCTGATGGAGGCGATCGCGAAGAAATTCGACAGCACCGAGCTCGTCGTCACCGACATCGACGACGACATCGCCAAAGCCTTCGCCGCGCTGCCGTTCGATCATCTGATCTTCACCGGCTCGACCCGCGTCGGCCGGCTGGTCGCGGAAGCCTGTGGCCGCAATCTGACGCCGGTGACGCTCGAGCTCGGTGGCAAATCGCCCGTGATCGTCGACGGCTCCGCCGACATCGACGAGGCCGCGCAGCGCATCGCCTATGGCAAGCTGCTCAATGCCGGCCAGACCTGCATCGCGCCCGATTACGTGCTGGCGCCGCAGGCCTCGGTGCAGCCGCTTGCGATGCGGATGCAGGGCCATATGCAGCAGATGTTCGGCACCGATCCGAAAAATCCCGATTACACCTCGATCGTCTCGGACCGGCATTACGTCAGACTCGAGGCCCTGGTGGCCGATGCCGCCGCAAAGGGCGCGACCATCATGCAGCCCGCGGCCCCCAACGATCCCGAATGGAAGTCGAGGCGCAAATTCCCGCCGACCGTCATCGTCGATGCGACGCCCGATATGACCGTGATGCAGGAGGAGATCTTCGGGCCGCTGCTGCCGGTCATGGGCGCCCGTGACGCAACGGAGGCGATCGCCTTCATCAACAAGCGCGACCGCCCGCTGGCACTTTACTGGTTCGGTACCGACAATGCGGCCCGCGACGCGGTGCTGGCGCGCACGGTGTCCGGTGGCGTCACCGTCAATGACTGCCTGTTCCATTTCGCGCAGGCCTATCAGCCGATGGGTGGCGTCGGCGCATCCGGCACCGGCGCCTATCACGGCGAATGGGGCTTCAGGACGCTGACCAAGCTGAAGCCGGTGTTCTACCGCTCGCGCTTCAACCGGCTCGCCGATCTCTATCCGCCCTATGGCGCGAAGATCGCGCGGCTGGAGAAGCTGATGCGGATGTTGTCGTAACCGTCATTCCGGGGCGCGCGCAGCGCGAGTCCGGAATCCACTTATCCGCGTCACCGCGGCGCGATGGATTCCGGGCTCGATGCTTCGCATCGCCCCGGAATGACAAAGAAGAATAGCCAAGGGGAAACAAGAATGACTGACACGTTCGATTTCGTGGTGGTGGGCGGAGGCTCCGGCGGCTGCGCGGTGGCGGGGCGGTTGTCGGAGGATCCGGCGACCTCGGTGGCGATGCTCGATGCCGGCGGCACAAACGACAATTGGGTGGTGACCACGCCCGGCGCCATCATCCTGATGCTCTCGAGCAAGCTCAACAACTGGGCGTTCGACACGGTGCCGCAGAAGGGCCTGAACGGCCGCATCGGCTATCAGCCGCGCGGCAAGGGGCTCGGCGGCTCCTCGGCGATCAATGCCATGGTCTATATCCGCGGCCATCGCGCCGACTACGACCATTGGGCCTCGCTCGGCAATCCCGGCTGGAGCTACGCCGACGTGCTGCCCTACTTCAAGCGCGCGGAGCACAACACCGAGCTCGACGGCGAGTATCACGGCAAGGGCGGGCCGCTCAACGTCACCGGCCTGCAGTCCGACAATCCGGTCAAGGAGATGTTCCTGCAAGGCGCGCGCGAGGCCCAGTTCCGGATCCGCGACGATTTCAACGGTGCCGAGCAGGAAGGGCTCGGCATCTACCAGGTGACGCAGCGGAATGGCGAGCGCTGGAGCGCGGCGCGCGGCTATATCCATCCTCACATGGGCCGCCGGCCCAATCTGCGTATCGAGACGCAGGCCCACGCGACCCGCATCATCTTCGAGGGCAAGCGTGCCGTCGCCGTCGAATACATCCAGGGCAAGGAGAAGAAGGTGCTGCGCGCGCGGCGCGAGGTCATCCTCGCGGCCGGCGCGTTCCAGTCGCCGCAATTGCTGATGCTGTCGGGCGTCGGCGACGCGGCGGCACTCGGCAAGCACGGCATCGCCAGCCTGCATCAGCTGCCGGGGGTCGGACAGAACCTGCAGGATCATCCGGATTTCGTGTTCGGCTTCGCCTCCGACGCGCCCTATTTCTCGGGACTGTCGTGGAGCGGCATCGGGCGGATCATCAAGGGCATCGGGCAGTACCGGCGCCAGCGGCGCGGCCCGATGACTTCGAACGTCGCCGAATGCGGCGGCTTCCTGAAGACCCGGCCCGACCTCGACATCCCCGACATCCAGCTGCATTTCTGCATGGCCATGGTGGAAGACCACGGCCGCAAGCCGCGCTGGGGCACCGGATTCTCCTGCCATGTCTGCCTGCTGCGGCCGGCAAGCCGCGGCAGCGTGTGGCTGAACAGCGCCGATCCCCTCGCAGCACCCGCGATCGATCCGAACTTCTTCGGCGAGGACAGCGACGTCGAGACCATGGTCGCAGGCTTCAAGATGACGAAGCGACTGCTCGACACGCCGGCGCTGCGCGCGTTGCAGCAGAAGGACATGTTCACCGCAGGTGTCAGCACCGACGACGACATCCGCAGCATTCTGCGGGCGCGCTCCGACACCGTCTACCACCCGGTCGGCACCTGCAAGATGGGCAGCAACGATCCGCTCGCGGTGGTCGATCCGACGCTGCGCGTGCATGGCCTGGAGGGCCTGCGCGTGGTCGACGCCTCGATCATGCCGACGCTGATCGGCGGCAACACCAATGCGCCGACCATCATGATCGGCGAGAAGGCCGCCGACATGATCAAGGCGGAGATGCGGGCGGGGTGACCTTCTCGTCATTCCGGGGCTCGCGAAGCGAGAGCCCGGAATCCATTCATCTACAGAAGCTGCGGCCCAATGGATTCCGGGCTCGCGCTGACGCGCGCCCCCAGGTGCGCAATTGCGCACCGGGGAATGACGGCTGTGGTATGGCGGACATAGACAATGAATCTCTACAATTGTCCTTGATGTAAGCCGGATTCATCAACCTGGAAACCCTAGGAGATCGGGCAGGAAATCCTTACCATGAACCTCTTCGACCTCGCCGTGATCATCGGGTTGCTGTTTGCGGTCGTGACCGGCTTCATGACCGGCCTGTTGCGCAGCGCGATCACCATCCTGGCCTATCTCGTCGCGATGCCGCTCGCGGTCGCGGCGCTCGCGATGATCGGGCCCCACATCGCGACGCTGCCGGCCTCGCCGTTTCCGCCCAACGGGGTGCTGCTGTTCGGCCTGTTCCTCGTGATCGGTGTCATCCTTGGAAAGATGGCGCGGACGATGCTCGACGACACGATGGGCGCGGAGATCGGGATCGGCGACCGCCTCGGCGGCGCGCTACTCGGCGCGGTCAGGGTGGGCCTCGTCGTGACCACGCTGGTGCTGGTGTTCGATCAGCTGGTGCCGCTCGCCCGGCAGCCGCAATTCCTCAACGGATCGCAATTGCGGCCGCTGTTCTCGGCGGCCGGACAAGCCGGTTTCCGTTCGCTACCGCCCGAGGCCACCATGGCGATCGAGCGGCTGCGGCGCGAACAGCGCATCTAGCTCGCCGCCTTCGCCCGGCTGTTCCTGCCCGGCATGCACTTATGCATTGCACATCCCTTATCGGCGGGGCCGAGCTTGGCTAGAATGCATCCATCAAACCTTTACAAACCTATCCGACCTCACAGGGAGCGAACTCGTGGATCTTGGAATCAAAGGCCGCCGCGCCATCGTCTGCGCATCGAGCAAGGGACTGGGCCGCGCCTGCGCGATCGCGCTCGCCAATGAGGGGGTGCATGTCACGCTGACGGCGCGCGGCGCCGAGGCGCTGAAGCAGACCGCCGATGAGATTCGCAAGGCGCATCCCGGCGTCACGGTCACCGAGATCGTCGGTGACATCACGACCCCGGCAGGACGCGAGGCCGTGCTGAAAGCCTGCCCCGAGCCGGACATCCTGATCAACAATGCCGGCGGCCCGCCGCCCGGCGATTTCCGCAACTGGACCCGCGACGACTGGATCAAGGCGATCGACGCCAACATGCTGACGCCGATCGAGCTGATCAAGGCGACCGTCGACGGCATGATGGCGCGCAAGTTCGGCCGCATCGTCAACATCACCTCGGCGGCGGTGAAGGCGCCGATCGAGATTCTCGGCCTGTCCAACGGTGCCCGCGCCGGCCTCACCGGCTTCGTCGCCGGCCTGTCGCGCAAGACCGTGATCAACAATGTCACCATCAACGGCCTGCTGCCGGGCCCGTTCGACACCGACCGCCTGCGCGGCACCGCCAAGCCCGAAGCCGAGAAGCGCGGCATCTCGGCCGACCAGGTCCTGACCGAGCGCGCCAAGCTGAATCCCGCCGGCCGCTTCGGCCGTCCGGACGAGTTCGGCTATGCCTGCGCCTTCCTGTGCGGCGACAAGGCCGGCTTCATCACCGGGCAGAACATCCTGCTCGATGGCGGCGCCTTCCCGGGCACGCTGTGAAGGCGGTCTGGTACGAACGAGCGGGCGCAGCGCCGACGGTGCTCACCGTCGGCGAGATGCCGACGCCCGACGCCGGTCCCGGCGAGGTCCGGATTCGCCTCCAAGCCTCCGGCGTCAATCCGGCCGATGTCGGCCGCCGCAGCGGCAATTATCGCGCGATGGAGTTTCCCCGCGTGATCCCGAACAGCGACGGCGCCGGGATCGTCGACCAGATCGGCGAAGGCGTGACGCGCTTTGCCGTCGGCGATCGCGTCTGGCTGTTCAACGGCCAGCGCAACGGCCGCGCCTTCGGCACCGCGGCCGAATACATCACGCTCGCCGATTATCTGGTGACGCCGTTGCCGCAGGACGTATCGTTCGCGGCCGGCGCCACGCTTGGCATTCCCTGCATGACCGCATGGTGCGCGTTGTTTGCCGACGGCCCGGTCGCGGGCCAGACGGTGCTGGTCACCGGCGGCGCCGGCGCGGTCGGCCACTATGCCGTGCAACTGGCGAAGTGGGGCGGCGCGCGGGTGATCGCGACCGTGAGTTCGCAGGTCAAGGACGTTGAGGCGCGGCTCGGCGGCGCCGACATGGTGGTCAACTACCGGACCGAGGACGTCGTCGCCAAGGTCATGGCGTTCACCGAGAACCGCGGCGTCGATCGCGTGATCGACGTCGATTTCGGCGGCAACCTCGCGACCACGCTGAAGCTCATGGCGCTGAATTCGACCATCGCAGTCTACGCCACCAACGGCAACCGCACGCCCACGCTGCCGGTACGCGAATTGATGGAGAAGTGCATCACGGTGCGCTCGCTGGTGTTGTTCGCGCTGCCGCCGCCGCTGCTCGCCGCCGCGCAGGCCGACATCACGAAATGGCTGGCGTCTGGCACCCGCGTGCACAACATCGCCGGGCAATTCGCGCTTGCCGAGACTGCCGACGCCCATCTCGCGGTCGAGAAGGGCGATAAGATCGGCACCGTGATCGTCGACTGCGCCCGATAACAAGAAAACCGAGGACACGCCGCATGCAATGGACGATCGGCAAGGTCAAGATCACCAAGGTCGTCGAACTCGAGACCGTTGGCAGCACGCGCTTCATCCTGCCGCTGGCCGGCCGGGAGGAGATCCAGAGCCTGCCCTGGCTGATCCCGCATTTCGCCAACGAGGATGGCCGGCTCAAAATGTCGATCCATTCGCTGCTGGTCGAGACGCCGGAGCACCGCATCATCGTCGACACCGGGCTCGGCAACGACAAGCAGGGCCGCAACGTGCCGACCTGGAACAACCGCAGCGATCCGTTCCTGGAGAAGCTGACCGCGGCCGGTTTTGCCCCTGACAGCATCGACACCGTGCTGTGCACGCATCTGCATGTCGACCATGTCGGCTGGAACACGAAGCTCGCCGGCGGCAAATGGGTGCCGACCTTCGCCAACGCCCGTTACGTGTTCGGCCGGACCGAATTCGAGCACTGGCGCGACCACAGCGACGATGCCGCGCATGCCGCCGTGTTCGCGGACTCGGTGAAGCCGATCGCGGATGCCGGCAAGGCCGAGCTGGTGCCGAGCGATCACCGCCTGACCGAGGAAATCACGCTGATCCCGACCCCGGGCCACAGCCCCGGCCACATGAGCATCCACATCAAATCAAGCGGCGCGGAAGGGCTGCTGACCGGCGACGTCGCGCATCATCCGTGCCAGATGTACCACCTCGACTGGTCGTCGACCGCGGACTCCGACCAGAAGCAATCGGCGGCGACGCGGCGCGAGTTGTTCGCGCGCTTCGCCGACACGCCGACGCTGGTGATCGGCGGGCATTTCAATGCCGGCCACATCAGGCGCGATGGCGACGCCTTCAGGTTCGTCGCGCTCGACACCTGAACTAACCCAGGCTGGCGCGCGCGAGGAACAGCGCGTCAGCCTCGCTGGCGGCGATCGCGGCCGGATAGGGCAAGGCCTTGGCACGGCCCGGCAGGCTGCGCTCGAGCTCGGCGCGCTCCTCGTCGTCATCGGCGATGAAGACGGTGACCCGGATCAACCGGCCGAGCTCGGCCTTGTGCGCCTTCATCCACAGCACCATCGGCTTGCCGGCGGCGACCTCCGGCTGATCGTTGACGTTGACGATCACGGCGAGCGGCCGGTTCGCGGCGAGCAGCTCGGCGTATTCCACGGTCCATTCGCAACCATCCTGCTCCGTTTGCAGGTAGCCGGTTGCGATGAAGATGCCGGGTTCGGCTTCGCGAAAGAATTTCATGGGCGATACTCCTGATGCGGATGAGGGTGTGATCATGTCTCTCTGGCGAGCGCGGATCCGGGCTGCGCCCGCCGCGCCTGCAACGCAGCCGCGGCGAGCATCGCCGCCGCCAGCAGCGCGAACAGGCCGGCCAGCGCGGCCGCGGCGGAAAAACCGCGGGCGAGCGCACTCGCCAGCATGGCGTGAAAGGTGTCCGGTGCTATGCCGAGACCGCCAGGCATTTCGTGACGCCGGATCGCGATGGCGGCAAGTTCGGCCGCGTTGCCGACATTGGCGTTCATCAGCGCGCTGGTGAGCGACGCAGTGGCGGTGGTGGCCAGCACCGTGCCGAGCAGGGCGATGGAGATCGTCATGCCGCTCTGCCGCAAGGCGTTCATCGTCGCGGACGCGATTCCGCTGCGCTCGCGCGGCGCCACCGCCATGGTCGATGCGCCCGTCGCCGGCACCGAGAGCCCGAGGCCCGCGCCGAGCAGCGCGAACAACGGCGCGATCACGGCATAGGGTGTCGCTTCCGTGAACGAGCTCATGCCGAGCATGGCAACGCCAAGCAGGACATAACCAACGATCATCAACCGGCGCAGCCCGAAACGCGCCGCCCAGCGGCCGAACAACAACGATCCCGTCGCGGCGACGACGAACACCGGGGCGATTCCGCTGCCAGCCTGGGCGGCCGACCAGCCCTGCGCCTGCTGCAAGAACAGAGAGAACAGGAACAGGCTGCTGTAACCGGAGAAGCCGAGTGCGAACGAGGCGAAGTTCACCGCCACGAAGGCGAGATCGCGAAACAGGTCGACCGGCACCAACGGGCGCGCGGCGCGCCGTTCGACCACGACGAACAGCAGCAACGCGGCTCCCGCGACGCCGAATGCCGACAGCGTGGCGGGCGCAGTCCAGCCGCCGCTGGCGGCGATAAAGCCGTAGGTCAGCGCGCCGAGAAGCACCACGCTCAAGACCTGGCCGGCTGGGTCGAGCGCGGCGTGGTCGGGATCGGCGCTCTCGTCGATGCCGACCAGGCCAAGACCAAGCGCGACCGCGCCGACGGGCAGGTTGATCAGGAATACGCTCCGCCAATCGACAGTGTCGACCAGGATGCCGCCGAGCATCGGGCCGAGAATGAGCGACACCGCGCTGAAGGACGACCAGCCGCCGATCGCATGCGCACGCTCGGCGGGATTGGGGAACGCCTGGGCCAGGATCGACAGCGCGCCCGGGATGACCAGCGCACCGGCGACGCCCTGCAACGCGCAGCCGGCAATCAGGATCGCAAGCGACGGCGCGGTCGCGGAGGTGGCGGAGCCGAGCGTGAACAGCACGATGCCGAACAGCCAGGCGCGCTTGCGGCCGTAACGGTCGCCGATCGGGCCGGCCGAGAGCATGCAGGCGGACAGGCTCAGCGCGTAGGCACCGACCACCCACTGCAACCCGGCAAGCTCAGCCCCGAGGCCGGCTTGGATGGCAGGCAGCGCCACGGTGACGATGCTGATCGCAACGGTCGCCATGCAGGTGCCGAGATAGACCGCAAGAACGGCCACGGATTTGCGGGACAGGGACATCATTATGCCGCCGGGCTTGTTGGACATGGCGGCACAAATACGCATCGACTGACGGTCGGTCAATATAACTAAGCTATTTCAAAGTCATTCTAAATGTGCGATCCAGAATCGGATATCAGATGCAGGTGGATGCGAACGGCATGATCGGGAAGCGGCAGACGGCGGCGCCACGCGGCGCAGCGCAGCGTTGGAGACGGACTCAGCCTGCCGAGGTCAGGGTGGACGACCTGATGTCGGCGGCAGCCGCCCTGTTCATCGCAAAGGGCATCGAGGCCACCACGATCGACGACATCGTCGCCCGGGCCGGCGTCGCCAAGGGCACCTTCTACCATTACTTCTCCACCAAGGCAGATGTGATCATCGCCCTGCGCGCGCGTTTCTCGCAGGACTTCCTCGCCCGCGTTGCGGCTTCGATCGCTGAATGTGCCGAAGACGATCACGCCGGACGGCTATCGGCCTGGCTACGCGGCGCGGTTGGAACCTATCTTGCCAATGTCGAACTGCATGACGTCGTGTTTCACGACTTTCCGCATCATCAGCGCCAGTCGCAGGAAAAGGACGACGTGATCGCTCAGATCGTCGCGGTGCTGGAGGATGGCCGGAAGGCCGGGGTCTGGACCTTCCCGGACGCCCGCAGCGCGGCGCTGATCGTATTCGACGGGATGCACGCCGTGGCTGATGATGCGATCGTCGCGGGTACGCGCGATCCGGAGCCGCCGTGCCGGCTGCTGGAAGACATGTTCACGCGGATGCTGGCGGCGCCGCAGCCGCAATCATGACGGGCATTTGAACGAACCGTTCCAAGCCGCCACGCCGGAAGGTGATGGCTGCAATGCCGCGACCGTGAAGCGGTTGAATTTCCTGCCGCGCTGTTCCATGAAGCGTGTCGAGGTATACCAGTAATAATCCTCAGGACATCGCAGGGAGTGATCAACATGAAGCTTGTTCGTTATGGCGAAAAGGGTGCGGAAAAGCCCGGTCTGATCGATAAATCCGGCCAGCTCCGCGACCTCTCGGCCCATCTGAAGGACCTGACCGGCGAAGCCTACACGCCGGAGTCGCTGAAGAAGCTTGCTGCCCTCGATCCCGCCTCCCTGCCCGCGGTCGCCGGCAAGCCGCGCTTCGGCGCCCCCGTCACCGGCATCTCGAAATTCGTCGCGATCGGCCTCAACTATTCCGACCACGCCAAGGAAACCGGCAACCCGATCCCGTCGGAGCCGATCTTCTTCCTGAAGGCCAACACCGCGCTTTCCGGCCCGAACGATCCGGTCGAGAAGCCGCGCGGCTCGACCAAGCTCGACTGGGAAGTCGAGATCGCCGCCATCATCGGCACCCGTGCCAAGTATGTCTCGGAAGCCGACGCGCTGAACCACGTCGCCGGCTACTGCATCTGCAACGACGTCTCCGAGCGCAACTTCCAGATCGAACGCCTCGGACAGTGGACCAAGGGCAAGTCGCACGACACGTTCGGTCCGGTTGGCCCCTGGCTCGCCACCAAGGACGAAATCGCCGACGTGCAGAAGCTCTCGATGTGGCTCGACGTCAACGGCCAGCGCCGCCAGACCGGCACGACCTCGACCATGATCTTCACCATGGCGAAGTGCATCTCCTACGTCTCGCAGTTCATGACGCTGCTGCCCGGCGACGTCGTCACCACCGGCACCCCGCCCGGCGTCGGCACCGGCATGAAGCCGCCGCAATATCTCAACGTCGGCGACGTCGTGACGCTCGGCATCGAGGGCCTCGGCGAGCAGCGCCAGGAAATCGTCGCGGCGTAGTTTACGGGACCGTCATCCTGAGGAGCGCGCAACGCGCGCGTCTCGAAGGATGAGCCAAGGACACCGTCGTCCATCCGTCGGAAGGGTGACGGCAAAGCATCGATCACTACCCATCCTTCGAGACGCGCGCCCAAGGGCGCGCTCCTCAGGATGACGACTGCGTACTCGGAAAGAGGTCATCTCCATGAAACTCACCTTCTCTCCCGCTTCCCCGTTCGCCCGCAAGGTGCGCATCGCGGCGATCGAGCTCGGCCTGATCGACAAGATCGAATTCGTGCCGGCCAGCGTCGCGCCGGGTACGGCCAATGACGAATATTCCAGGATCTCGCCGCTGAAGAAGCTGCCGGTGCTGATCCTCGACCATGGCGACGTGATTCTGGATTCCTACGTCATCGTCGAATATCTCAACGAGATCGGCGGCGGCCGGCTGATCCCGGGCTACGGCCCGCGGCGCTGGAAGCTGAAGACCGATCACTCGTTGCTCAACGGCATGCTCGATTCCATGCTGCTGTGCCGCTACGAGAAGATGGTGCGGCCGCAGGGCTCGCTGTGGCAAGCTTGGTACGACGATCACTGGAACCGGGCCTGGGCCGGCATGGCGCGGTTCGAGAACCGGCCCGACGTGCTGGACGGCTCGTCGTTCGACATCGCGCAGATCGGCCTTGTCTGCGTGCTCGGCTACGCCGATTTCCGCTTCGCCGATTGCGGCTGGCGCAAGGCCTATCCCAAGCTCGACGCCTTCTACCAGCGAATGCAGGAACGGCCGTCGGTGAAGATCTCGGCGCCGCCAGCCGCGTAGCGTGGCAGGGCGGTAGGAATGACGATGCGCCATCGCTTCGCCCGCCCCTTCCTGCTCGGCGCGAGCCTTGTGCTCGCGTTGATGGCCTCGATCATCACGCCAAGGGCCGACGACATGACAGCTGAACAGAAACAGACTTGCGGATCGCCGGCCGCGCTCGACGATGGCTGGACGATCGCGTCACCCGGCAGCGTCGGCATGGATGGCAAGCGGCTGTGCGGCATCGCCGCGCGGCTCGCCCTGCGCAGCAGCGAAGTGCATTCCGTCGTCGTGGCGCGTCACGGCAGACTGGTGTTCGAGCAATATTTCACCAGCATCGATCAGCCGTGGGGACACAAGGAAGGCCGCATCGAATTCACGGCGACCACCAAGCACGACATGCGTTCGGCATCGAAGAGCGTGACGTCGCTGCTGGTCGGGATCGCCATCGACCGCAAGCTGATCGCCGGCGTCGACGAGCGCGTGACGAAATTCTTTCCCGAGCGCCAGTCGGTCAAATCAGCCGGATGGGACGCGATCACGCTGCGCCACCTGCTGACGATGTCGTCGGGCATCCAATGGGACGAGGCACTGCCCTGGACCGATCCGAACAACGACGAACCGCATCTCGCCTTCGATGCCGATCCGATCGGCTATGTCCTGGCCAAGCCGATCGCAGCGCCGCCGGACACGCTGTGGACCTATAATGGCGGCGGCACGAATGTGCTCGGCAACATCGTCGAACAGGTCTCCGGCAAACCGCTCGAAGCGTTCGCGCGCGAGACGCTGTTCCAGCCGCTCGGCATCACCGATCTCGAATGGAAGAGCTACGAGAACGGCAAGATCGCTGCCGCCGCCGGCCTCAGGCTGCGCCCGCGCGATGCCGCCAAGATCGGCCAGCTCGTGCTCGACCGCGGACGGTGGAAGGAGCAGCAGATCGTCCCGGCCGACTGGATCGCGCAATCGATTGTGCCGCGCTTCCAGGCCGTCGGCTATTTCGGCGGCACGCTGTTCTATGGCTATCAGTGGTGGATGGGCCGCTCGCTGTCCGACGGCAAGGAAGTGAAATGGGTCGGCGCGTTCGGCTGGGGCGGACAGCGCATCATCATCGTGCCCGATCTCGATCTTGTGATGATGACGACGGCCGCCCAGTACGGCCAGCCCAAGGAAGGCCTTGCGGCGATGGATATCCTCGCCAACATCATCATTCCAGCCGTGCGCGACGCGCACTGACCTTTGTCTACGCGTTTTCTTCACGCCAAACGGACTCCGCTTCGCTCGAAAACGCTAACGCCAGGGAATCACCATGAGCCTGAAATTTGCCGCCGGCGATCTCACCATTCACCGCGTCGTCGAGGAGGAAGCCAAGTTCCTGCCCGCGCACGACATGTTCCCCACCCTGACGCCGGAGCTGCTGGGCGAGAACCGCGCCTGGATGAAAGCCGCCGGCGCGCTCGACGATAGTGACACGCTGATCCTGGCGTTCCAGTCCTACATCGTGAAGACGCCGCACCACACCATCCTGATCGACAGCTGCATCGGCAACGACAAGCCGCGGCCGGGCCGGCCGAGCTGGAACATGAAGACCGACGACAGCTATCTGCGCGGCCTTGCCTCGGCCGGTTTCTCGGTCGGCGACATCGACTATGTGATGTGCACGCATCTGCATGTCGACCATGTCGGCTGGAATACGCGGCTCGATAACGGCCGCTGGGTGCCGACCTTCCCAAACGCGCGCTACGTATTCGACAAGACCGAGTTCGACTACTGGACCGAGACCAACGCCAAGGCCGAAGTCCCGCCATTCGTCGACAGCGTGCTGCCGGTGGTGGAAGCCAAGCGGGCCGATCTCGTCGGCAATGATTTCGCGATCGGCGACCACATGCGCGTCCTGCCGACACCCGGCCACACGCCGGGCCACCTCGCCTTCACCTTCGGCCGCGGCAAGGATGACGCGGTGTTTGCCGGCGACCTGATGCACTCGCCGATCCAGACGCTCTATCCGGAAATCTCGCCGAAATTCGACGTAGACCCCGCGCTGGCGGCAAAGACACGCCGCAGCTTCCTCGAGCGCTATTGCGACACCGAGACGCTGTGCTGCCCCGCCCATTTCCCCTCACCCTCGGTCGGCAAGATCAGGCGGAAGGGCAACGGGTTTGTTTGTGAGACGACGTAGTAAGAGCTTGCTCGCTTCACCCTCCCCTGGAGGTGGGCAATCGCATAAGCGCTCGACCTCCCCACGAACTCCGTCATGCCCGGCCTTGTGCCGGGCATCCACGTCTTGGTTTCCGCACGACAAAGACGTGGATGGCCGGGACAAGCCCGGCCATGACGAACGTAGAGGCAGCAAAGCAAAGCTGCTCGCGGTTTCGATTGCGCTCCGCTGGAAGGGAGGGGTGCTTCTTCCTCAATCGAACAAACTCGGCGTGTGGTTCACCACCGCACCTTCGATCTGCAACATCTTCAGCTTGGTGACCACGCCGCCATTGGCCGAGAAGCCGCCCGGCTTGTTGCCCGCCGCCAGCACCCGGTGGCAGGGCACCACGATCGGACACGGGTTGCGGCCGAGCGCCTGGCCGACGTCGCGCGACAGCTCGACGCCGCCGAGCTGCTTGGCGATGTCGCCATAGGTCATGGTCTTGCCCGGCGGAATCCTCCGCGCGATGTCGTAGACGCCGCGGTTGAATTCGGGCACCCCGTCGAGATCGAGCACGATGTCGGCGAGGTCGTTCGGCTTGCCGGCGAGCAGCTCGATCATGCCGTCGATCGCGTGCTGCACTTCGGCCGGCGGTGCCGCCTCGGTGACCTCGCCGTTGCGCTGGGCAATCCGCTTGCGGGTCTTCTCTTCATTGCCCATCGGCAGCTGCACGCCGGTCACGCCGTGCTCGCCCCAGACGACGCCGCAGGCGCCGATCATGGTCTCGAAGATTGCAAAATGCTGGCCGGTCATGGCGCACTCCAGATATTCGTTAGGCTCACAAACCGGAGCCTGCTGTTGATCTGAAATCTAGGCTTGGAGAATGTTGCTATCCACCCGAATTCCGTGGGAACTTGGGCGGAATCAACAACATCTCCTGCCCTCCGCGAGCCCCAAATGCACAGCCTCCGCGTCAACGGTTTCGACATGCCCTATCTCGACATCGGCGAGGGGCCGCCGCTGGTCTGCGTGCATGGTTCGCTGTGCGACTTCCGGATCTGGTCGGCGGTGCTCGGCCCGCTGACGCGTCACCATCGCGTGATCGCGGTCAGCCTGCGGCATTTCTTCCCGGCCCATTGGGACGGCGTCGGCGACACCTATTCGATCGCGCAGCATGTCGACGATGTGATCGCCTTCATCGAAGCCTTCGACACCAAACCGGTCGACCTGATGGGACATTCCCGCGGCGGCCATATCTGCTTCCGGGTCGCGCAGCGGCGGCCGGACCTGCTGCGCAAGCTGATCCTCGCCGAGCCCGGCGGCGAGCTCGACGAGACCCTTGATCCCGACTTCAAGCCCGGCCCCTCGCCGCTGGCAGCACGGTTCGCGGCATGCGCCGCGGAAATCGCCAAGGGCGATATCGACGGCGGCTTGCAGATCTTCATGGACGCGCTGGAAGGCCCCGGCGCCTGGAAGCGGATTCCGGCAGCCTCCAAGCAACTGCTGCGCGACAATGCGACCACCCTGCTCGGCCAGACCCGCGACCAGCGGCCGCCGTTCTCCAAGGCGGACGCCGAGGCGATCAGGGCGCCGACGCTGTTCATCGGCGGCGCCAACACCAAGGGCGTGCTGCCGAAAGTGCTGCACGCCCTCGCCGCCAACGTGAAGGATGCGCGTACCGAGATGATCCCGGGCACCACGCACCCGATGTTCGAACAGGCCCCGCAGCGCTATTGCGAGATCGTGCTGGAGTTCTTGGCCGCATAGGCAGTGCACCTCTCCCCGCTTGCGGAGAGAGGGTGAAGATCACACCTTCCACGCACCGACGGGCTGGCGCACGGCGACGTTCAACCTGTTCCAGACGTTGATCGCCGCGATGCCGAGCACCAGCGATGCCAGCTGCGGCTCGTTGAAATGCCTGGCGGCCTCGTCCCACACCGCATCCGTCACCGGATCCTCGCGGTCGCTGAGCCGGGTCACCGCTTCCGTCAGCGCCAGCGCGGCCCGCTCGGCGTCGCTGAAATAGGGCGCATCGCGCCAGGCACCGACCGCGAACAGCCGCTCATCGGTCTCGCCGGCGCGGCGGGCGAGTTTCGGGTGCATGTCGACGCAGACGCTGCATCCGTTGATCTGGCTGGCGCGCAGATGCACCAGTTCCAGCAGCCTTTCCGGCAGCGCCGGCTTGGTGCTCTCGCTGAGCGCCTGCAACGCCGTCATGGCCTCGGGAACAACCATCACCGGGTGGTTCATGCGGGCTTTCATCATATCGCTCTCCTGGTTTGCCTTTTGACGCCGCCATGCCGATCTGTTGTCACATCGGGTGGGCTTCGTTCGTCATGGGCATGACGGAGCGGACCAGGGGAATGTGACCGATGACCGAGAAAAATTCTCTCGCTGAACAGTTCGAGGCCAACCGGCCGCGCCTGCGGGCGGTGGCCTACCGGATGCTGGGTTCGACCGCGGAGGTCGACGACGCCGTGCAGGAAGCCTGGCTGCGGCTTAGCCGCACCGACACGGCTGCGGTCGACAATCTCGGGGGATGGCTGACCACGGTGATCGCACGGATCTGCCTCGACATGCTCCGCTCGCGCAAATCGCGCCGCGAGGAGCCGATCGGTCCGCATGTGCCTGAGCCGGTCGCGGACAATCCGTCCGAGCGCGAGACGGAGATGGCGGACTCCGTCGGCGCGGCGCTGCTGGTGGTGCTGGAAACGCTGGCGCCGGCCGAGCGGCTGGCGTTCGTGCTGCACGACATGTTCGCGGTGCCGTTCGAGGAGATCGCGCCGATCGTCGGACGCACGCCGGCGGCCGCGCGGCAGCTCGCCAGCCGTGCGCGGCGGCGCGTGCAGGGCGCACCGTCCGCGCCGGATGCCGATCTCGGCCGGCAGCGCAGAATCGTCGAGGCTTTCCTCGCCGCGTCCCGCGATGGCGATTTCGAGGGACTGCTCGCCGTGCTCGCGCCCGATGTCGTGGTGCGCGCCGATCAGGCGGCGCAGCGGCTCGGCTCGCTGCCGGTGATCCGCGGCGCCACCGCTGTGGCCGAGAGCTTCAAGGGACGCGCGCAGGCGGCGAGACCGGCGCTGGTCGATGGCGCGATCGGCGTTGCCGTCATCCTCGGCGGCGCGTTGCGGGTCGTGCTGCGGGTCACGATCTCGGGCGACAGGATCGCGGCGATCGATGCGACCGCCGATGCCACGGAGATCGAAACCTTCGATGTCGAGGTGCTCGACCGCAGCTGACGCGGCTGGAGGCTGACAGGTCGCGATGCTAGTGTCTCCCTGCGTTTCAGCAGGGAGGACAATCATGAAACTATCGATCAAATTGCTCGCATCGGCCGGCCTGCTCGCGCTCGCCTCGTCCTCCGCCCTTGCCGCCGCGGATGAAAAACTGCGTGCGGCCGCCGAGCAGGCCCAGCCCGCGGTGATCGAAAGCCTGCACGACATGGTGCTGATCGAGTCCGGCTCCGGCGATGTCGAGGGCCTGAAGAAGATGGCCGACTACACCGAAGCGCGGCTGAAGGCGCTCGGCGCCAAGACCGAGCGGCGCAAGACCACCAAGGGCGCCGGCGCCGACATGGTGATCGGCACCTTCGAGGGCACCGGCAGCAGGAAGCTGATGCTGATCGCGCATATGGATACGGTCTACGAGCACGGTATCCTCGACACCCAGCCCTACAAGGTCGACGGCAACCGGATCTACGGACCCGGCATCGCCGACGACAAGGGCGGCATCGCCGTCATCCTGCATTCCCTGAAGATCCTGCAAGATACTGGCTGGCGCGACTACGCCAAGCTCACGGTATCGTTCAATCCCGACGAAGAGGTCGGCTCGATCGGCTCCGGCGAGATCATCTCCGAGCTCGCCGATCAGCACGACGTGGTGCTGTCCTGCGAGCCGACGGTTGCGCCTCCGGTCGCCAAGAACGAGAGCTTGCTGCTCGGCGCCAGCGGCACCGCGACCGGCAACATGGAGGTGAAGGGCAAGGCTTCGCATGCCGGCGCGGCGCCGCAGCTCGGTCGCAACGCGCTGCTCGAGCTCGCGCATCAATTGCTGCAAACCGAGGACGTCGCGAAATCGATCCCGGGCACGCAGCTGAACTGGACCACCGCGAAGGCCGGCACCGTGCGCAACCAGATCCCCGATCACGCCTCGGCCGGCGCCGACATCCGCCTCACCATTCCGGACGGTGTGCAAAAGCTGCAAGCCGCGCTCGACGAGAAGATCAAGAACAAGCTGATCCCGGACACCGAGGTGACCGTGAAGGTCACCGCGGGCCGCCCGCCCTTCGTGGCTGACGATCGTGGCCGCGCGCTCGCCAAGCAGGGACAGGCGATCTATGCCGAGCTCGGGCGCACACTTGATCTCGCGGAGATGACCGGCGGCGCGACCGACGCCGGCTACGCCGCGCGCAGCGGCAAGGCCGTCGTGGTCGAGAGCTTCGGCCTCGCCGGCTGGGGCTACCACGCCCGCGACGAGTATATCGACACCAACTCGATCGTGCCGCGGCTCTATCTGATGACGCGGATCCTGATCGAGTTGGGCAAGGCGAAGTAGCGGGGCATCTTTCGCGCCGGCACCCGGGCCTCCTCCCCCGACTTGCGGGGAGGCCCGTTGCCAAAATATCGAAAACAACCCCATGCAAAGCAGCCGGTGGCCGGCATTCGACCAGGCTGGCTTGATGGCTGATGAGCTGGACCGGCGCGAATGCTGGACAGGTCCATTCTCAGAAAGATTCGACATATCAATTGCTTGCCTCCACTGCGAATTGGAGCCTTGACCGTCCGCGCAACCGGCAGTAGCTTCCTTATCGAATACGGAATTCCGTATTCCAATTTGGATGGCCGGCATGATCCCGTTGGACCCGCTTCCGAACCTCATCGACCAGGTCTACGGGCGGTTGCTCGAGGCGATCATCGACCGCACGCTGTTGCCCGGTCAGCGCATCACCCAGAATGAGCTTGCCGAACGGCTCGGCGTCTCGCGCCAGCCGATCTCGCATGCGCTGCATCTGCTGCATCGTCAGGGCCTCGTCGCGGAAAGCGGCAAGCGCGGCTTCGAGGTGACGCAGCTCGATCCGCAGCGCATCCGCGAACTGTACGAGGTGCGCGGCGCGATCGACGCGCTGGCGGCGCGGCTCGCGGCGCGACGCGTCAAGGAGGATTCCACCGCCCGCAGCCAACTCGAGGCCGCGCTCGAAGCCGGCCGCGCGATCGACGACGACGCGCCGCTGGCGCGCCTGATCGCGATCGACGTCGACTTCCACAGCGCGATCTACCGGCTCGCCGGCAATTCCGCGATCGAGGAAATGATCGCGCCGCAATGGCCGCATATGCGCCGCTCGATGGCAACCGTGCTCGCCGAGCTCGATTACCGCGGCAGTGCCTGGACCGAACACGAGACCATCGCCGCGCATATTTTCTCCGGCAATGCCGCCGCCGCGGAGGCCGCGGCGCTGGCGCATGCGCAGACGGCGGGGCGGATGACGGAAGAGAAGCTGAGGACCATCGACGTGGCGGCGTGAACGGGTTCGACGCGGCGCCGCAGCAATAACCAACCAACAATCAAAGGAGGAAAGCACCATGAAACTGACGCAAGAGCAGATCGAATTTTTCCATCGCGAAGGCTGGCTGTTCCTGCCCGAGCTGTTCAACCAGGAAGAGGTCGACTTCCTCGCCCGCGAGGCGGTTTCGATCTACGACGCCAACCGCCCCGAGGTGTGGCGCGAGAAGAGCGGTGCACCGCGCACCGCATTCGCCGCGCATCTCTACAACGAGGCGTTTGGTCTCCTCGGCGCCCATCCGCGCATGATCGACCCGATCGAGCAGCTGTTCGGCGAGAAGGTCTACATGCATCAGTTCAAGATCAACGCGAAGGCGGCCTTCACCGGCGACGTCTGGCAATGGCACCAGGATTACGGCACCTGGAAGCGCGACGACGGCATGCCGGAGCCGCGCGCGATGAACATCGCGATCTTCCTCGACGAGGTGATGCCGATCAACGGACCGCTGATGCTGGTGCCGCAGAGCCAGACCGCCGGCGACCTCAAGGCCTCGCACGACCTCGAAACCACCTCCTATCCGCTGTGGACGCTCGATGAAGAGACCGTGACGCGGCTCGTCAAGCAGGGCGGCATCGTCGCGCCGACCGGCAAGCCCGGCGGCATGCTGATGTTCCACGGCAACCTGGTGCATGGCTCGAGCGGCAACATCACGCCCTATCCGCGCAAGATCGTCTACCTGACGCTGAACGCGGTCTCGAACTACATCCGCACCCCGACGCGGCCGGACTACATCGCGCATCGCGACTTCACGCCGATCCAGACGGTGGCCGACGACGCGCTGCTGCGATTGGCACGTGCGCCGCGGCAGGCGGCGGAGTAAACACACAACTGTCATTCCGGGGCTCGCGAAGCGAGAGCCCGGAATCCATTTGACCGCATGTTTTGCCGTACGATGGATTCCGGGCTCGACGCTTGCGCGTCGCCCCGGAATGACGAGTTCTGAATTTGTCGCGCGCCCCGCGCGACCGCAGCATCGGTAACCAGCATCATGAACCTGCATCACCTCCTCAAAACCCGCGCCGCCGCCGGCAAACCGGTGCGCGTCGTCCTGATCGGCGCCGGAAAATTCGGCTCGATGTTCCTGTCGCAGGTGCCGCACACGCCGGGGCTCGAAGTGCCTGTCATCGTCGATCTCGACCGCGAGCGCGCCCGCGAGGCCTGCCGCACGGTCGGCTGGGACGACGCGCGGATCAACGCAACCACCTTCACCGACGACGGCGCGCGCGCCATCGCCGGCGGCGCGTTCGATGTCGTGGTCGAGGCCACCGGCAATCCCGCCGTCGGCATCCGCCACGCCCGCGCGGCAATCGCCGCCGGCAAGCATGTCGTGATGGTCAATGTCGAGGCCGACGTGCTGGCAGGGCCGCTGCTCGCCGAGGAGGCGCGCAAGGCCGGCGTGGTCTATTCGCTCGCCTATGGCGATCAGCCGGCGCTGACCGCGGAGATGGTGGATTGGGCGCGCGCGACAGGATTTCGCGTCGTCGCCGCCGGCAAGGGCACCAAATATCTGCCGGCCTATCACGACGTGACGCCGGAGGGCGTGTGGCAGCATTACGGGCTCACCGCCGGCGAGGCGCAATCCGCCGGCATGAACCCGCAGATGTTCAACTCCTTCCTCGACGGCACCAAATCGGCGATCGAGATGGCCGCGATCGCCAATTCCTGCACGCTCGACGTGCCGTCGGAGGGCCTGCTGTTTCCGCCCTGCGGCGTCGACGATCTGCCGCATGTGATGCGGCCGCGCGACAAGGGCGGCGTGCTGGAGAAATCCGGCATCGTGGAAGTGGTGTCGTCGCTGGAGCGCGACGGCCGCCCGGTGTTCCGCGATCTGCGCTGGGGCGTCTATGTGGTGCTGGAGGCGCCGAACGATTATGCCGCCGATTGCTTCAGGCAATATGGCCTCAAGACCGATTCATCCGGCCGCTTTGCGGCGATGTACAAGCCCTATCATCTGATCGGGCTCGAGCTGAACATCTCGGTGCTGTCGGCTGCGCTGCGCAACGAGCCGACCGGACAGCCGCGCGGCTTCCGCGGCGACGTCGCAGCGGTCGCCAAGCGCAATCTGCGCGCCGGCGAGATGCTCGACGGCGAAGGCGGTTACACGGTGTGGGGCAAACTGATGCCCGCCTCCGCCAGCCTCGCTGCCGGCGCATTGCCGATCGGCCTCGCGCATCGGGTCAAGCTGAAGCACGACGTCGCCCATGGCGCCGTGGTGCGCTGGAGCGACGTCGAGGTCGACGAGGCGAACGACACCATCAAGACGCGCAAGGCGATGGAACAGGCGTTTTCGCGGTAGGGCTCAACCCATAGCAGGGACGCTCTTCACCTCTCCCCGCTCTTTGCGGGGAGAGGTCGGATCGCATCGAAGATGCGATCCGGGTGAGGGGCGAGGCACGCGGCTCAACAAGCAGCGAAGTGCTCGCCGGATAGAAGCCCCTCTCCCCGCAAACGCGGGGCGAGGGAGACGAGAGGGCGGTGGCCCGATCGGTTCACGGCAACAGCCGGCTCGCCTTCGCCAACCTGAACCATTTCCGGAACATCGCTTCGGTATCCATCATCTCGGTGAAGCCGGCCTGGTTGATCTTCACCGTCGAGACGATCGAGGGCGGACCGGATTCAGTCTGCCCATGGCGCAGGCTGTAATCGGCATATTGGAACGACAGGCCGACGAACTGTTCCAGACCGGGCGCGATCAGGTCGTGTTTCCTGCGCAGTTCATCCCACAGCGGGATCCATTTCGGATACTCCTGCGCCAGCGACAGCGGCACAGGCTTGCCCGGCGTCATCTCGAGCGCATCCGAGACCGCCGGCCAGATGTTCTCCCAGGTGAAGACGTCGCCATTGGTGACGTTGAACGCTTCGTTGCGCGCGGCTGCGGCATCGCCGGACCAGGCGATTGCGCGCGCCAGCAGATCGACGTCGACTGCCTGCGCGACACGCGGCGCGCCGCCGGGATAATCCAGCGGCCTGCCTTGCGCGCGCAGCACCGCCGCATAGACGCCGAGCGGCGGGATCAGGTCCATCGCGCCGCCCATCGCTTCGCCGATGATCAACACCGGCCGCAGGATGCTCCAGTGCCAGCCCTTGCCGCGTTGCAGCTCACGCAGGAAGTTCTCCTGCGCCCAATAGAAATTCGGCTGCTCGTACATTTCCGAGCGGCCCTCGCGCGCCGGCACCGCGAGCGGCCGGACATGCACGCCATAGGCCTTGGTGCCTTGCAGCAGCGCGACGTGCTTGAGATCGGGCGCCGCGGGTTCGAGT
>NZ_DDOP01000034.1:34285-41785 GCF_002341725.1 Bradyrhizobium sp. UBA2491 | reverse complement strand
TATCGCAGCGTAGCACGTCCTTCATCGCCTCTCAGCGCCAAGGCATCCACCGAACACCCTTAAGGCACTTGATTGCTCTCATTATCAATGTCCACACACTCGGCAGAATGTTGTCTGCGCAACTGCCATTGAAGGCACGCGTCCTCGATGAACGCGATTGTCGCAGCCGGACATTGACTAGAAAGACCAGCTTGCTTCGTAAGATCGGCCCGATAGCGAGGCGGTCAAGCTTCGCTACAAAGATCGTTTTACAACTCGATCATCTCACTCATCTTGCGATGAGCGGCGATGAACGAGCGCCGAAAACGATCTGGAGATTAGGAATGGCATCCGCGAATTGCTCCGCAGATCCAAACTCGGATCGATCTCCTCTTTACGATGTCAGAAAACACGCACGTCACCGTCCATCCGGACCAATGAGTGCGAAGTGATGTTTCGCGGACGATTGAACAGAGCTTCCTGCACAAGGCGCATTCTCGAGCTTCAATTCCATCTGGTGGAGCCAGACGGGATCGAACCGACGACCTCATGCTTGCAAAGCACGCGCTCTCCCAGCTGAGCTATGGCCCCGTACCAGAAGACGAAGCGCATTATTGATACCCGCTCGCCTTCGCCAAGGCTACGGCGCAGCAGCCTTCATCTTGAAAGGCCTGCCTAGCCGAAGCAGCGAAGCGCGAAGGCTGGTGGGCCTGGGAAGACTTGAACTTCCGACCTCACGCTTATCAAGCGCGCGCTCTAACCAACTGAGCTACAAGCCCCTAACACGAGAGACATGCCGGCGCGCATCCGACGTGACGTCGATGCATCGCACAGCGCTCAGCCCCTGGCGCGTGTTCGTCCGCGAAGAAAGAGAAACGAAGACGGCGAAATCCCGCCAATGGAGCTCAACAATCCTGAAACTGTTGGCCCCTGAATGTTTCTAAAACGATCCGATAGTGAGCGTGAGCTCGCTGAAGGATCATCCTTAGAAAGGAGGTGATCCAGCCGCAGGTTCCCCTACGGCTACCTTGTTACGACTTCACCCCAGTCGCTGACCCTACCGTGGCCGGCTGCCCCCTTTCGGTTAGCGCACCGTCTTCAGGTAAAACCAACTCCCATGGTGTGACGGGCGGTGTGTACAAGGCCCGGGAACGTATTCACCGTGGCGTGCTGATCCACGATTACTAGCGATTCCAACTTCATGGGCTCGAGTTGCAGAGCCCAATCCGAACTGAGACGGCTTTTTGAGATTTGCGAAGGGTCGCCCCTTAGCATCCCATTGTCACCGCCATTGTAGCACGTGTGTAGCCCAGCCCGTAAGGGCCATGAGGACTTGACGTCATCCCCACCTTCCTCGCGGCTTATCACCGGCAGTCTCCTTAGAGTGCTCAACTAAATGGTAGCAACTAAGGACGGGGGTTGCGCTCGTTGCGGGACTTAACCCAACATCTCACGACACGAGCTGACGACAGCCATGCAGCACCTGTCTCCGGTCCAGCCGAACTGAAGAACTCCGTCTCTGGAGTCCGCGACCGGGATGTCAAGGGCTGGTAAGGTTCTGCGCGTTGCGTCGAATTAAACCACATGCTCCACCGCTTGTGCGGGCCCCCGTCAATTCCTTTGAGTTTTAATCTTGCGACCGTACTCCCCAGGCGGAATGCTTAAAGCGTTAGCTGCGCCACTAGTGAGTAAACCCACTAACGGCTGGCATTCATCGTTTACGGCGTGGACTACCAGGGTATCTAATCCTGTTTGCTCCCCACGCTTTCGTGCCTCAGCGTCAGTATCGGGCCAGTGAGCCGCCTTCGCCACTGGTGTTCTTGCGAATATCTACGAATTTCACCTCTACACTCGCAGTTCCACTCACCTCTCCCGAACTCAAGATCTTCAGTATCAAAGGCAGTTCTGGAGTTGAGCTCCAGGATTTCACCCCTGACTTAAAGACCCGCCTACGCACCCTTTACGCCCAGTGATTCCGAGCAACGCTAGCCCCCTTCGTATTACCGCGGCTGCTGGCACGAAGTTAGCCGGGGCTTATTCTTGCGGTACCGTCATTATCTTCCCGCACAAAAGAGCTTTACAACCCTAGGGCCTTCATCACTCACGCGGCATGGCTGGATCAGGCTTGCGCCCATTGTCCAATATTCCCCACTGCTGCCTCCCGTAGGAGTTTGGGCCGTGTCTCAGTCCCAATGTGGCTGATCATCCTCTCAGACCAGCTACTGATCGTCGCCTTGGTGAGCCATTACCTCACCAACTAGCTAATCAGACGCGGGCCGATCTTTCGGCGATAAATCTTTCCCCGTAAGGGCTTATCCGGTATTAGCTGAAGTTTCCCTCAGTTGTTCCGAACCAAAAGGTACGTTCCCACGCGTTACTCACCCGTCTGCCGCTGACATATTGCTATGCCCGCTCGACTTGCATGTGTTAAGCCTGCCGCCAGCGTTCGCTCTGAGCCAGGATCAAACTCTCAAGTTGGACTTGAAACCTTGAACCGGCTGATCACAACGTTTGACGAGGTCCCACCATTCTTCGTCGACCGAAGTCAACGAGCCGCCTGCGATTCACATCGTTGGCAGCGATGGTGTAACCTTTAAAACGTGTACCGCCGAAGTCTTTCGTCCACTCTCAGAAGTCAAAAGCCGAAGCTTTCAAGTATTCCGAGAGACGCAAGGACTCCGCCGTCCACGTTTCTCTTTCTTCATCTTCACTTGTCAAACAGCCCGGGATCCGATGATCCCACACCCTTAGAGGGTGGTTCTACCCTTCACCGACCGACAGTGAACCTCAACCGATTTATGTCGGTTGTTGTGTCACTCATCTAAGTGAGGAGCATCAGAGGCGCGTTCGCTCGCCTTGGTCAGTGACCCGGCGGCGCCGCGCTCAGTGGTTGGTTTATAGTCCGGGCCCCTCGGGATTGTCAACGGCCATTGTCAACAAATCGTCGCACGCCGAAATCGCTTGTGCAGTGCGAAGAAACCCACGTAGTTCCCGTGGCTTAGGTCGACGGTAAAATTCATCACCCCGACACACGTGGTAAAAAACTTGAAAAAAAGTTTGTCGCCGGGACGCCCGTCAGGCCGCTCGGAACGGGTTCCGAGGGGCCCCCAGGCGAGCCAGCGGCACCCCGGCTTCAGGAAACTTTTCCACCTTAAATGCCGCACTTGAGCCACAATCCTGCGACGTTCTCGCTATAACGAATGCAATGAACCGCTCGAAACCTGTGGGGGCTCGGGTGGTTTTTCAGGGGGACCAGGCGATTTCTTCGAGAACCCGTCGCCTCTTCCCTACGCGGCCGAGCAACATCGAGAGATCTGCACACCATTGACGTTCGAGAGTGCGGCCAGCGAATGGCCTTCGTCTCTTCGATGTCGATGCGTGTGGCTCGCCACACTGCCGAATTCCCTCTCCGAGGGAGCGAGGTGGAGATGAGGACGAGCAGAGGACGATCGCAGTTGCTGGAATTTGGGGGGATATCGGGTTGAGCCAACGGGCGTCACGCGGAAGCGGCATTGGGCGCGAGACCGGGATGATCGATCTCGGTCACGAACCGCCGCTTTCAGTCGACGGCACCGAGGCCGCGGTGATCGATCGCCGTCGTGTCTCCGTTCAATGGTTCAGCGGCACCATTCTCACCGGTCTGTGCGGCGCAGCTCTGATCGGCGGCGCCGTCTTCGCGTCGCTCGACGGCGAGATGACCTTCGCCAAGGTGCCGGAGCGCGTCGAAGGCGCGCTGCGCGGCGCCTTCACCGGCAATGATCGCGTCGTCAGCCTGCACAAGGGCGACCGCCTGCCGCCGCCGAACGAATCCTCCGCTTCCCGCAGCCTGGTGCGCGTCTCGACCGTGACCCGCGTCGGCAATCGCGACGTGATGCGGGTGCGGCCCTTCATCCGGATTTCCGGCAATCTCTCGATGACCACGAGCGATCTGTCGTCCAAGATCCCCGCATTCAACGCGCAGCGTCTGTTGACCGATGTCGGCTCCGACACGCCGGCGGCGACCGAGGATCCGAATGCGGCCGATGCCGCCGAACCCGATGCCGAGGTCTCTTTCGTCACCAAGGATCTCGGATCCGTGCTGCCGAAAGCCAAGCTCGCCGCCGGCGTCGGGCTCGACGACATCCTGATGCGGGTGCGCGACGCCGCCAATTGGCGCGGCTCCGGCAATTCGGTGCGTTACGCCTCGCTCGCCAATGCCGCGGCCGATGCCACCGGCGCCGGCCCCGATATGCGGATGGCCTACGCGACCGAAGGCAACGTCTCCGATCCCTATGCCGGCTTCGAGACCCGCGTGGTGCCGGAAAACGTCACCCTGCTGCCGAAGACGAAGGAGCAGGTCACCGGCGGCAATCCGATCGGTGAACGGGTTCACCTCGTCAAGAAGGGCGACAGCATCACCTCGATCCTGCGCGACCAGGGCGCGACACCGGACGAGGCGAAGGCGATTGCCGCAACACTCGGCCCGCGCGGCCGCGACGGCGGGCTGAAGGAAGGCCAGAAGGTGCGGATCCTGATGGCGCCGGCGGCGCCGGGCGCCCGGCTCCAGCCCTACCGCGTCGTGGTCGCCAACGATTCCGTCGTCGAAGCCGTCGCCGCCCTGTCCGATATCGGCAGATATGTCGCGGTCGACGTGCAGAGCATGAACACCACGACCGATACCGCCGACAATTCCAGCGACGACGACGAGGATGATGGCAGCGGCGTGCGGCTCTACCAGAGCATTTACGAGACCGCGCTGCGCAACAAGGTGCCGCCGACCGTGATCGACGACATGGTCAAGATCTACTCCTACGACGTCGATTTCCAACGCAAGGTGCAGCCCGGCGACTCGTTCGACGTGTTCTATGCCGGCGAGGACGAGGGCGTCACCAGCACCGAGAAGACCGAAGTGCTGTACGCCGCGCTCACCGTGGGCGGCGAAACCAAGAAATACTACCGCTTCCAGAGCTCCGACGACGGCGTCGTCGACTACTATGACGAGACCGGCAAGAGCGCGAAGAAATTCCTGGTCCGCAAGCCGGTCAACAACGCGATCATGCGTTCCGGCTTCGGCGGCCGCCGCCATCCGATCCTCGGCTACGTCAAGATGCACACCGGCGTCGACTGGGCCACCGCCTACGGCACGCCGATCTTCGCCTCCGGCAACGGCGTGCTCGAGAAGGTCGGCTACGAGGGCGGCTACGGCAAATACATCCGCATCAAGCATTCCAACGGCTACGAGACGGCCTACGGCCACATGTCGGCCTTCGCCAAGGGCATGGAGATCGGCAAGAAGGTGCGGCAGGGCCAGGTGATCGGCTTCGTCGGCTCGACCGGCCAATCGACCGGACCGCACGTCCACTACGAAATCCTGGTCAACGGCCGGTTCGTCGACCCGATGCGCGTGAAACTGCCGCGCGGCCGATCGCTCGAAGGTCCGATGCTGGCGAGCTTCGAACAGGCCCGCGACAAGATCGAAGCCCAGATGGCGAGCCGCGGCAGCTCGCGCATCGTCTCGGATGCCACGAGCTCGACGTCGCAGACCCGCTCCATCACCAACCGCTGATCAGTCCGCCCATCAGGAGCAATCCACAAGGGCAAGGCCCTCCCCGCGGCACGCGGAGAGGGCCTCCATTGTCAGGCTTGTCGTGCTCAGTTCAGCTTGCGCTTCGAGACCGGGGCCTCGAACTGCACGACCTCGGCGGTTTTGGGCACTTGACCGTTGAAGGTCAGCACATTTCCCTTCTCCGAGATCGCGACGCGATCGCCGTCCCTGACCTCTCCGGCGAGGATCATCTCGGCCAGCGGATCCTGCACGCTGCGCTGGATCACCCGCTTCAAGGGGCGGGCGCCGTAAGCCGGATCCCAGCCCTTCTCGGCCAGCCAATCCCGCGCCTTCGGATCGAGCGTGAGCTCGATCTTGCGATCCTCGAGCAGCTTGGTCAGCCGCGCGAACTGGATCTCGACGATGCGGCCCATCTCGCTCTTTTGCAGGCGGTGGAACAGGATGATCTCGTCGATGCGGTTCAGGAACTCCGGCCTGAAATGCGCCCGCACGACGCCCATCACCTGATCGCGGACGGCGGCAGTGTCCTCGCCTTCCGGTTGATTCACCAGAAACTCCGAACCGAGGTTCGAGGTCATGATGATCAGCGTGTTGCGGAAATCGACGGTGCGGCCCTGACCGTCGGTCAGGCGGCCGTCATCGAGCACCTGCAACAAGACGTTGAAGACGTCGGGATGCGCCTTCTCGATCTCGTCGAACAGCACGACCTGGTAGGGCCGACGCCGCACGGCTTCGGTCAGCGCACCACCCTCGTCGTAACCGACATAGCCGGGAGGCGCGCCGATCAGCCGCGAGACCGAGTGCTTCTCCATGAACTCGGACATGTCGAGGCGGACCATCGCGGTCTCGTCGTTGAACAGGTCAGCGGCGAGCGCTTTTGTGAGTTCGGTCTTGCCGACGCCGGTCGGGCCCAGGAACATGAACGAGCCGGTCGGCCGGTTCGGGTCTTGCAGGCCCGCGCGGGCGCGACGCACGGCGGTTGCCACCGCACGCACGGCTTCGGCCTGGCCGACGACGCGCTTGGCGAGACTGTCCTCCATTTTCAGGAGCTTGTCCTTTTCGCCCTCGAGCATCTTGTCGACCGGCACGCCGGTCCAGCGCGAGACGACCTGCGCGATGTGGTTGGCGGTGACCGCCTCCTCCATCATCTCGCCGCCGTTCGGCTTGCCGCTCTCACGCGCCTCGATGTCGGCGAGCTTCCTCTCCAGCTCGGGGATCCGGCCATAGGCCAGCTCGCCCGCCTTCTGGAATTCGCCGCGACGCTGCGCATTGGCCAGCTCGACGCGAAGCGCATCGAGCTCGCTCTTCAGCTTCTGGGCGTTGGAGAGCTTGTTCTTCTCCGCACTCCAGCGCGCCGTCAGCGCCGCCGATCGCTCCTCGAGCCCGGCGAGCTCCTTCTCCAGCGTCTGCAAGCGGCTCTTGGAGCCGGCATCGCTCTCCTTCTTCAGCGCCTCCTGCTCGATCTTCAGCCGGATGATGTCGCGATCCAGCGAATCGAGCTCTTCGGGCTTGGAATCGACCTGCATCTTCAGCCGCGCCGCCGCCTCGTCCATCAGGTCGATGGCCTTGTCGGGCAGGAAGCGATCGGTGATGTAGCGGTTCGACAGCGTGGTCGCGGCCACCAACGCAGAGTCGGTGATGCGCACGCCGTGGTGCTGCTCGTATTTGTCCTTGAGGCCGCGCAGGATCGAGATGGTGTCCTCGACCGTCGGCTCGCTGACATAGATCGGCTGGAACCGGCGAGCCAGCGCGGCGTCCTTCTCGACATGCTTGCGATACTCGTCGAGCGTGGTCGCACCGATACAGTGCAGCTCACCGCGCGCCAGCGCAGGCTTCAACAGGTTGGACGCGTCCATCGCACCGTCGGTCTTGCCGGCGCCGATCAGCGTGTGCATCTCGTCGATGAACAGGATGATGCCGCCCTCGGCGGTCGAGACCTCCTGGAGCACGGACTTCAGCCGCTCCTCGAACTCGCC
>NZ_DDOP01000034.1:0-34027 GCF_002341725.1 Bradyrhizobium sp. UBA2491 | reverse complement strand
AGCCGCTCCTCGAACTCGCCGCGATATTTCGCGCCGGCGATCAAGGCGCCCATGTCGAGCGACAACAGCTTCTTGTCCTTCAGGCTCTCGGGCACGTCGCCGTTGAGGATGCGCAGCGCCAGGCCCTCGACGATCGCGGTCTTGCCGACGCCGGGCTCACCGATCAGGACGGGATTGTTCTTGGTTCGCCGCGACAGCACCTGGATGGTGCGGCGGATCTCCTCGTCGCGGCCGATCACGGGATCGAGCTTGCCGTCGCGCGCAGCCTGGGTCAGGTCGCGGGCATATTTCTTCAGTGCGTCATAGGCATTTTCAGCCGTCGCGGAATCGGCGGTGCGGCCCTTGCGCAGCGCTTCGATCGCCGCATTCAGGTTCTGCGCCGTGACGCCGCCCTTGCTGAGGATGTTCGCAGCCTCGCTGCCCTTCTCGAGCGTGAGCCCGAGCAGCAGCCGCTCGACGGTGACGAAGCTGTCGCCAGCCTTGTCGGCGGCTTTCTCGGCCGCGTCGAAGGCGCGCGCCAGCTCCGGCGACAGGTAAACCTGCCCGGCACCGTTGCCCGAGACCTTCGGCAGCTTGTTCAGCGCCTCTTCGGTCGATTTCAGGATCGCTCTGGAATTGCCGCCAGCACGGTCGATCAGACCGCCGGCGAGCCCCTCATTGTCGTCCAGCAGCACCTTCAGCAGATGCAGAGGAGAGAATTGCTGGTGACCGTCGCGCATGGCGAGCGACTGGGCAGACTGGATGAATCCGCGCGCGCGCTCGGTGTACTTCTCAATGTTCATTCGTTTTCCCTCGGCCTGCCGTCACCACCCATTCAGGCATGGTTCCGGCATCTTCATTGGGTTTCCGCGGGCCGCGTTGACGTTCCTCAACCAGCCTCTGGTCGTCGCCATCATTTTTCAGGCTTGCCGCAGATGTGGGCACTTGGTTCCGAAACGGAAGAGCCACAGCCTGCGATTTCGCCCGATCGAGCTCAGCGCCGCACGACGGCGACAAGGTAGCGGCAAGGCTGAGCAGTCTCGTTACGGAAGACGATGTCCGATGGCGGTCCGAGTTCGACGCGGTCGCCCGCGGCGAGTTCGTGGCGCTCCGCCCCTTCCATCAAGGTGAGGCGGCCGCTGATCACCCAGACCACCTGACGGATCAGGTGATAGGCGCTGGCGGGGAAGCCGGCTTCCTGCCCGGCGGGCAGTTCGACTTCGACCAGTTCCAGCGGATTTGCCGGATGCAGGAACACCTGCCGCCGCAGATAGGCCGCCTTGGGATCGCGCCACACCGGCTGATCCTTGGCCCGCTGCAAGCGGGAACTGCCCACGGCAACCTCGAACAGCGCGGCCATGGTCAGGCCATAGGCCGTGGCAATCCGCGACAGCGTCGCCGCCGTCGGGCTTGCTTCCGCCCGCTCGATCTTGCTCAGCATGGCCTTGGACACGCCTGCCCGCCCGGCGAGTTCCGCCAGCGACCAGCCGCGCCCTTCCCGTTCGGCGCGAACCCGCCGCCCGAGAGCTTCATCGGCCTTGTCTTCTATAATTGACATAATGTCTTATATAGTGGACGATAGGGACGCTTCAAGAGCCTCGTCAAGGAACCGCCCATGATTATCCGCCCCGCCACCGAGCAGGACATCCCCGCCATCACCGCGATCTTCAACGAGGCGGTCGCCAACTCGAACGCGATCTGGACGGAGAAGCAGGACTCCGAGGCCGAACGGCTGGCCTGGATGCAGGCGCGGCTGGCGCTGGGCTACCCCGTGCTGGTGGCCGTCGAGGGGGCGACCGTGCTGGGCTACGGCACGTTCGGCGATTTCCGCGCCTTCCCTGGCTACCGCTACAGCGTCGAGCACAGCGTCTACATCCACGCCGACCATCGCGGCCGCGGACTTGGCCGGGTCATCGTCGACGAGCTCGTGTCGGCCGCGGTGGCGCTGGGCAAGCACGTCATGATCGCCGGCATCGACGGTGGCAATCCGGCCTCGCTCCGGCTGCACGCGCAGGCCGGCTTTGTCGAGGTGGCGCGGATGCCGGAGGTCGGTCGCAAGTTCGGGCGCTGGCTCGATCTCATCTTCATGCAGCGCGTGCTGGACGCTCCGGGAGCAGCGCGCGCCGACTAGCTGCCTGCGCACCGGCGGCGGTTCTCCTCGTCCGCCAAACAGGCTAGAGCGGGCGGATGGACAATCAGCACGCTGCCGCCGCCCGGATCACCGGCATCTATCGTTACCCGGTCAAAGGGCTGACGCCCGAGTCCCTGTCCCGCGCCGAGCTCAAGGTCGGCGAGACGCTCCGCTCGGATCGCCGCTACGCCATCGAGAACGGCCCGAGCGGTTTCGATCCCTCGGCGCCGAAATGGCTGGCGAAGCCGCATTTCCTGATGCTGCAACGAGACGAATGGCTGGCGCCGCTGCGCGCGGATTACGACGATGACAGCCATGTGCTGACGCTGCGCCGGGATGGCGCGATGGTGGCCCAGGGCGATCTCGAGACCGAGGCGGGGCGCGCCGCGATCGAGCGCTATTTCGCCGATCGGCATGCCGACCAGATCAAGGGACCGCCCAAGGTGCTGGTCAGCCCCGGGCACAGTTTTTCCGACGTGCCCCGCAAGGTGGTCTCGATCATCAACCTGGCGAGCCTGCGCGCGATCGAGGAGATGGTGCAGGCGCCGGTCCATCCGCTGCGCTTCCGCGCCAACCTCTATGTCGAGGGCTGGCCGGCCTGGCATGAAGCCAGCCTGCTGGATCGGACGATTGCGATCGGCAGCGCGCGGGCAAAAGTTGTGAAGCGGATCACACGTTGTGCCGCGGTCAATGTCGATCCCGAGACCGGCGCGCGCGACCTCTCGGTCCCGAACATGCTGATGCAGCGCTTCGGCAACAACGAGTGCGGCATCTACGCCGAGATCATCACCGATGGCGGCGCGGTGGTCGGCGACGACATCGCTGTCGAACAACCCGCGCTGTCGTAGCGATTTCCCCGAGTTCCATGCGGCGTTTTGGCGATGTCGGCGCCGCGTGGTGCATTGCAATTTTCAGTTGCGCGCGTTACACTTCACTCACATTTCTGACTGCAACGCATTTGATGAAATTGATTGCACGGGGTTGCCATGACTATGATCATGGTGTCGTACCGCCGGGTCGATCAGGATACAGCGGGCCGCATCGCAGACCATCTGATCGAGAAGTACGGTGAGAAATCCGTCTTCTTCGACGTCAACAGCATTCGGACCGGCGCCAACTTCGTCGACCGGATCGCGAAGGCAATCGTTGCCAGCGACATCGTCATCGCCGTGATCGGTCCGCACTGGATCGGCAAGGCCGACGACGGAGCACCGGCGCGGCTGGCAGATCCAAGCGACTCCGTGCGGTTCGAGATCGAGACCGCGCTGAAGCACGACAAGACCATCCTGCCGCTGCTGGTGAACGGCGCAACGATGCCGCAGGCGGCCGAGCTGCCGGAATCGCTTCGCTTCCTCCACTTCTGCAACGCGGCCCGGGTGGATTCCGGGCAGGACTTTCGCATGCACATGACCCGCCTGATCGGCACGATCAACGAGGTCTTGCTCGAGGCCGGCCAATCACCGCTGCGCGAGATTTCGCCGGTCCGGCGCTACTGGAAATACGCCGCGGGGGCCGCCATCGCGGCGCTGGCATTGGCGGTCTGGTTGGTCGCGCCCACACTCGAGCATACGGCAGCCAAATCAGGCGGCTCGAATGGCACGACCACCGTCGGGCTGACGCCGCCCGCGGTTCCGGCCTCCGTCGTGCAGCGCGCGAAGGCGCATGACGGCTTCCTGTTTCCGGATTCCGATCGACGTTTTCTGGCCGAGGCCGATCTGAAGGACATGTCGGCGATCGAGCTGCGGATCGCGCGGAACGAAATCTTCGCGCGGCATGGCCGGTTCTTCAAGGACCAGGTGCTCGCGAACTACTTCTCGCAATTCTCCTGGTACCAGCCGTCCGCGGTCGAGGTCCCCCTGAGCAACCTCGAGACCACCAACGTCGCCACCATCCAGTCGATGGAGCACGACAAGTGAGGTCCCCTCCTCCGCGTCCGGAGGAGAGGTGGATGGTCGCGCCTCAGTTCGTCGGCATCACGTAGGCGTAGATCCGGCCGCGCGACACCGGCGCCTCGCGGACGCGGCGGCCGCTGTTGCCCGAGATCATGATCGGATTGCCCTTGGCATCGACGCCGGTGATGATACCGACGTGGCCGCCGCCGCGGCGGCCCATCACGGCGATCGCGCCGACCTGCGGTCCGGACACTCGCGTACCATATTTGGCGAACGAGCTCGCCATGTCGGAGCCGGTGCCACGATGGCCGGTCTGCTGCAACACCATGTTCATGAAACGCGCGCACCACAGGCTGGAGCGGCCGGTCGGGTTGCCGCCGAGATAGCGGCGCGCCGTGGCGACGATGCCGGACGAGCCGAACCCGCTCGCAGCGTCCACGCCGCCAGTGTTCGGCATGGTCTCAGCGCCGGGCATCACGGCTGCATTGGCCTCGGCGAAACCGCCGGTCTCCTGCGTCCGTGCGCGGCGCTCGGCACGCGACAGCCGCGCTGCGTGCCTGACGTGATGACGGACATGATGGTGCGCGTGATGACCGGCATGGGCCGAATGCGCGTGACGATGATGGTACGGACGGGCGGATGCCGAAGAGACCGAAACGGCGGCGAGAGTGAGCGAACACAGAGCCAGCGCCAAAACACGAAGCGACCGGCGATACGCAAGCAACTGAACCATACTTCACGAGATCCTCTGTAACGCCCCCGCTTCCCCGTCGCGTTCCCTGCGAAACGCGGCGGTGGGTTTGAAAGTCGGGATGTGGCGGGAGCAGGATTTCGTGTGACGGCACGAAAACGATTTCTGGGTCATTCCGCGCAGATTCCGTGACGAAAATAGTCAGAACTGCCGCATTGCCGCCGCGGAAATTAATTGCAAATCTGGGACCGGCCAACGAGAGGAGAATTCCAATGCCCCACGCCACCACGAAAGATCATGTCCGCCTCCATTTCGAGGAGGCCGGCAGCGGGACCCCGATCATCTTCCTGCACGAGTTCGCAGCCGATCACACCAATTGGGAACCGCAGCTGCGCTACTTCTCGCGCGGCCACCGCTGCATCGCCTATTCGGCGCGCGGCTACACGCCGTCGGACGTGCCGCCAAACGCCGATGTCTATACTTACCAACATTTCTACGCCGACGCGCTCGCGGTGCTCGATCATCTCGGCATCGCGAAGGCGCATTTCGTCGGCCTCTCGATGGGCTCCTATTCGTCGCTACAGGTTGCGCTGAACGCGCCGGAGCGCGCGCTGTCGATGACGCTCGCCGCCGTCGGCTCCGGCTCGAGCCTCGAGAATCTCGATGCGTTCCGCGCGCAATGCCGCGCCAATGCCGAGCAGATCGAGAGCATCGGCTCGGTCGAGGTCGCCAAGGTGACGCGCGAGGCGCCGGGCCGGATTCCGTTCCTGGTCAAGGATCCGCGCGGCCACGCCGATTTCTATGCCGCGCTGGCGCGCCACGACGCCAAGGGCTCGGCCAACACGATGCGCAGCTTTCAAGGCGGCAGGCCCTCGATCTACACCATGACCGACGCCATCAAGCGCGCGGCGACGCCGGCGCTGATCCTGTGCGGCGACGAGGACGACAATTGCATCGCGCCGAGCCTGTTCCTGAAGCAGCATCTGCCGGCCGCCGGCCTGTCGTTCTTCCCCAAGTCAGGTCACGTGCTCAACCTCGAGGAGCCGGCGCTGTTCAACGAGATGGTGGAGCGCTTCATCGCGCTGGTCGAGGCCGGTCGCTGGCCGGTGCGCGATCCGCGGTCGCTGGTGGCAGCGCCGGTCTAAGCCGTCATTCCGGGGCGATGCGCAGCATCGAACCCGGAATCCATTCATCCACGGAGTTCGCGGCCCGATGGATTCGGGGTTCTCGCTTCGCGAGCCCCGGAATGACGGAAGTACGTGACCGCGCGACTCTTACTTCCCGCCGCCGCGGCTGAGCAGGAATACGCCCTGCTCGCCGAACATGTTCCAGACCCACCATGGCAGGTTGAGCGGCACCGGGCGGCCATAGAGATCGAGCGCCACCGCGCGCTCCATCTTGACGTTGATCTCCTCGCAGAGCTGCACGAAATCCTTGATGGTGCAGAAATGGATGTTCGAGGTGTCGTACCAACTCGCCGGCAGATTCTCGGTCCGCGGCATGTGACCGCCGATCAGGAGTTGCAGCCGCATCTTCCAGAATCCGAAATTCGGGAACGAGACGATGGCGCGCTGGCCAATGCGCAGCAGATTTTCCAGCACGACCTTCGGCTGCCGCGTCGCCTGCAAGGTCTGCGACAGGATCACATAGTCGAACGCATCATCGGGATAATTGACGAGGTCGGTGTCGGCATCGCCCTGCACCACCGCGAGCCCCTTGGCGACGCAGCCGTTGACGCCTTCGCGCGACAGCTCGATGCCGCGGCCGTCGATGCCGCGGCTCTCCAGCAGTTGCAGCAGTTCGCCATCGCCGCAGCCGACATCGAGCACGCGCGATCCCGGCCGCACCATCTCGGCGACCAGCAGATGGTCCCTGCGAGAGCCGCCGCCGGTCCGCTCCGGCGCGACGCCGGGCAACGGCAATGTCTGCTGCAGGCTCATGACCGGGCGCCGCCCTCGTTCAATCCGTGCGCCTTGCCTGCGGCCAGCAGGAAGGCGCGGGAGATCTCCAGGAATTCG
The DNA here is from genome assembly GCF_002341725.1 of Bradyrhizobium sp. UBA2491. Classification (NCBI taxonomy): domain Bacteria; kingdom Pseudomonadati; phylum Pseudomonadota; class Alphaproteobacteria; order Hyphomicrobiales; family Nitrobacteraceae; genus Bradyrhizobium; species Bradyrhizobium sp. UBA2491. The sequence continues at coordinate 27,316 of NZ_DDOP01000034.1, read as the reverse complement.
GGCACATCGAGCAGGAAGGCGTCGTGGCCTCGATCGGTCTCGATCTCGGCGAATGACACCCGCGCGCTCGACGCGTTCAGCGCATGCACCAGCGCACGCGATTCCGAGGTCGGAAACAGCCAGTCGCTGGTGAACGACACCACGCAGAACCGCGTCTTGATGCCGGCAAACGCTTTCGCCAGCACGCCGTTGTGGTCGGCCGCGATGTCGAAATAATCCATCGCGCGCGTCAGATAGAGATAGGAATTGGCGTCGAAGCGCTCGACAAAGGACGAGCCCTGGTAACGCAGATAGCTCTCGACCTGGAAGTCCGCGTCGAACGAGAAGGTCGGCAGCTCGCGATCCTGCATCCGCCGTCCGAATTTCCGATGCAGCGCCGCGTCCGACAGATAGGTGATGTGCGCGGCCATCCGCGCCACCGCGAGACCGCGATGCGGATGGGTGTCCTCGTCGACATAGCGGCCGCCGCGCCAGTCCGGATCGGCCATCACGGCCTGGCGTCCGAGCTCGTGGAACGCGATGTTCTGCGCCGAGTGGCGGGTCGAGCAGGCGATCGCGAGCGTCGCGAACACGCGCTCCGGATAGGCCGCGGTCCATTGCAGGGCCTGCATGCCGCCCATCGAGCCGCCGACCACGCAGAACAGCGTCGTGATGCCGAGCCGATCGATCAGCATCGCCTGCGCGCGCACCATGTCGGGGATGGTGATGATCGGGAAATCGAGCCCCCACACCTTGCCGGTCGCCGGATTGAGCGACGCAGGCCCGGTCGAGCCCATGCAGCCGCCGATCACGTTGGAGCAGATGATGAAGTATTTGTCGGGATCGAGCGGCTTGCCCGCACCGACCATGGTGTCCCACCAGCCCGGCTTGCCGGTGACGGGGTGAATGTTGTTGACGTGCTGGTCGCCGGTCAGCGCATGGCAGATCAGGATCGCGTTGGACCTGTCGGCATTGAGCTCGCCATAGGTCTGGTAGGCGATCTGGAACGGCGCGAGATCGACGCCGCAATCGAGCTTGAGCGGCTGGTCCGTGCCGAACTTCGCCACCAATGACGACGGGTGATCGGCCTCATGGGCGCGATCATCGCTCTGGGTTTGCTGGCTCGGTATCGGACGCACGTTGCTCATCTAGGCGACCCTGCCCCCGCGCGCGAGGGCTTCAGCGGACCTCAGGCCACAAAAAACCGGCCTGAACAAAGGTTCGGCCGGGAGCTGACTGTCCCCGGCCTGTTTAGCGAGTTGTTTAACGTGGCTGCAAGCCGGCCGGCTCAAATGACCACGGAGTAGCCGGAACCTAGTCCCGGGGTCCCCCGCCGTCAAGCCAGCCCCGTCGCCGGCCGATTGGTTAACCGATTGCGCAACGCACGGCTGCGACGTTTCTCTTTGCTTTCGCTGGCCGTCTTTCCTAATCAGGGACCCTGTCCGCGGCGGCATCGGGTCGCCCTGACGACAAGGTTCGAGAGCATGTCCAACCCACCCCCGTCGCCGCCCACGTTGCAGGAGCTGCGCAAGGAGATCGATGCGATCGACGAGCAGGTGCATCGCCTGCTGATGGCGCGCGGCGACATCATCGACCGCCTGATCCAGGTCAAGAAGACCCAGGAGGTGGGCTCGGCGTTCCGTCCGGCGCGCGAGGCCAGCATGATGCGCGAGCTGGTGCAGCGTCATCGCGGCATCCTGCCGCTCGACACCATCGAGAGCATCTGGCGCGTCATCATCTCGACCTTCACCTATGTGCAGGCGCCGTTCTCGGTGCATGCCGACGTGTCCATCGGCGAGTCGGCGATGCGCGACTCGGCGCGGTTTCACTTCGGCTTCGTGGTCCCCTACGTCTCGCATTTCAGCGCGCAGGCCGCGGTCGAGGCGGCGGCGAAGTCGAAGGGCGACCTCGCGCTGGTCTCCGCGGTCGCAAGCCGCTCGCCGTGGTGGAATGCGCTGGAGGCCGACGGCGCTCCGAAGATCATCGCGCGGGTGCCGTTCCTCGAGCGCGCCGACCATCCCGCCGCGCTGCCGGTGTTCGTGATCTCGCGGGTCGCCGACGATGCCATGGTGACCGAGGTGCAGACCTGGAGTGTGCGCGTCTCCGGCTGGAATGCCGACGTCGCCCGCGCGCTGGCGCCGCTGGCCGAGATCGTCGCGGTCCCCGACACCGCCTTCGACGGCGCCGCGCTGCTGGTCTCGGTCACCGGGCACGGTTTCGAGGCCATCAAGCTCGCCCTGATCAAGGCCGGCGCCTCGGTGCGCTCATCGGCCCTCGTCGGCAGCCACGCAACGCGCTATACGGTGCCCTCTAACGGATCGGCCAGGACCTGAACTCAGGACCAGCCGTCCGTATATCCGGAGTAGATGATGTCCCGCCCCGTGCCGAATCCCGGCATTCTCGATATTGCGCCCTACACGCCCGGCAAGAGCCCGGTGCCGGAACCGGGCCGCAAGGTGTTCAAGCTGTCCGCCAACGAGACGCCGTTCGGCCCGTCGCCGAAGGCGATCGCCGCCTACAAGGCCGCGGCTGACCATCTCGAGGACTATCCGGAGGGCACCTCGCGGGTGCTGCGCGAGGCGATCGGCCGTGCCTACGGCCTCGATCCCGACCGCATCATCTGCGGCGCCGGCTCCGACGAGATCCTCAATCTCTTGGCCCACACCTATCTCGCGCCCGGCGACGAGGCGATCTCGACCACCCACGGCTTCCTGGTCTACCCGATCGCCACCATGGCGAACGGCGCCAGGAACGTGATCGCGGCCGAGAGCAATTTCACCGCCGACGTCGACGCCATCCTCAAGGCGGTGACGCCGCGCACGAAACTGGTCTGGCTCGCCAACCCGAACAATCCGACCGGCACCTATATCCCGTTCGACGAGGTCAAGCGGCTGCGCGCGGCGCTGCCCTCGCATGTGCTGCTGGTGCTCGACGCGGCTTACGCCGACTACGTCTCGCGCAACGACTACGAGCTCGGCATCGAGCTGGTCGCGACCACCGACAACACGGTGGTGACGCACACCTTCTCCAAGATCCACGGCCTTGCCGCACTGCGGATCGGCTGGATGTTCGGCCCGGCGCATATCGTCGATGCCTGCAACCGGATCCGCGGCCCGTTCAACGTCACGACCCCGGCGATGCTGGCGGCGGTGGCGGCGATCGAGGACGCCGCGCATGTGCAGATGTCGCGCACCCACACCGAGCAGTGGCGCAACTGGCTGACCGAGGAGATCGGCAAACTCGGACTCAAGGTGACGCCGAGCGTCGCCAATTTCGTGCTGATCCACTTCCCGACCGACCAGGGCAAGACCGCCGCCGAAGCCGACGCGTACCTGACGCGGCGCGGCCTCGTGCTGCGCGCGCTCAACAATTACAAGCTGCCGCATGCGCTGCGCATGACCATTGGCACCGAGGAAGCCAACCGCCTCGTGGTCGAGGGGCTGCGCGACTTCCTGGCCGGAAAGTGACATCGTGACCACGGCTCCGCTCTTCAACCGCATCGCGCTGATCGGCTTCGGCCTGATCGGCGGCTCGATCGCGCGTGGCGCCCGCGCGCAAGGCCTGGTCGGCGAGATCGTCACCACCGCGCGCTCGGAGAAGACCCGCGCGCGCGTCGCCGAGCTCGGCATCGTCGACCGCGTCGTCGCGACCAATGTCGAGGCCGTCAGGGACGCCGACCTCGTCATCCTCTGCATCCCGGTCGGCGCCTGCGGTCCGGTCGCGGCCGAGATTGCCGCGCATCTGAAGCCCGGCGCCATCGTCTCCGACGTCGGCTCGGTGAAGGGCGCCGTGGTCAGGGACATGGGTCCGCACCTGCCGCAGGGCGTGCACTTCGTCCCCGCGCATCCGGTGGCCGGTACCGAACATTCGGGACCCGATTCCGGCTTCGCCGAGCTGTTCATCAACCGCTGGTGCATCCTGACCCCGCCCGAAGGCACCGATCCGGCCGCGACCGACCGGCTGCGCACGTTCTGGGCCGCGCTCGGCGCCAAGGTCGAGATCATGACGCCGGATCATCATGACCTCGTGCTCGCGATCACCAGCCATCTGCCGCATCTGATCGCCTACACCATCGTCGGCACCGCCGACGAGCTGGCGCAGGTGACGGAATCCGAGGTGATCAAGTTCTCCGCCGGCGGCTTCCGCGACTTCACCCGCATCGCGGCCTCTGACCCCACGATGTGGCGCGACGTGTTCCTGGCCAACAAGGACGCCGTGCTGGAGATGCTCGGCACCTTCACCGAGGACCTGTCGAAGCTGACCCGCGCGATCCGGCGCGGCGACGGCGAGGCGCTGTTCGACCACTTCACCCGCACCCGCGCCATCCGCCGCGGCATCGTCGAGATCGGCCAGGATTCCGCCGCGCCCGACTTCGGCCGCCCGCACGCGAATCTGAAGAAATAGGTTCAAGCGCGCGGCTTTCCGCACACGTCGTCCTGGCGGAAGCCAGGACCCATAGCCGCCGCACGCGGTGATGAGCGGGACGGCCGCCCCAGCGTCGCGCAACAATGCGCAGTTGGGGTAATGGGTCCTGGCTTTCGCCAGGACGACCAGGAGGTGGAGTCTCGATTCAGGATATCGAACACGCGGTGGCATCGCGGGTTTGGCGCCGGGCGTATCGTTCTGCTGCCACCATGGTGTCAGCAGGATTGGCGTAGACAGGCCCCGAACGCAATCCGGGCACGGGGCAAGCACGAGATGCACGATCGCTCACCTGAGATCGCCCACCAGCGATCGAACCTGATCACATTCGTCCTCGGCCTTGGCGCATTCCTGATCCTGTTCGATGTGACCGCGGTCGTGGTCGCCATGCCGGGCATTGCCGGCGATCTCGGATTTGCCGTCGCCGGCTCCGCCTGGGTCATCGACGCCTACAGCCTGGCGCTCACCGGCGCGCTGTTGGCATCAGGCGCGCTCGCGGATCGCTTCGGTCGCCGGCGCGCGATGCTGGGCGGCAACATCGTGTTTCTGCTGGCGTCGATTGGTTGCGGCGCGGCGACCAGTGCTCCGTTGCTGCTCGCCGCACGCGTGCTGCAAGGTATCGGTGCGGCCTTCCTGAGCACCGGTGCCATTGCATTGGTGGCCGGCGCATTCCCGCACCAGGGTCAGCGGGCGCGGGCCTTCGGTACCATCGGGATGATCTCGGGCGTCGCCATGGCTCTCGGCCCAACGCTGGGCGGCCTGCTCGCCGCCTGGTTCGGCTGGCGCTGGATCTTCTATGCCAACATCCCGTTTTGCCTGACGTTGGCCCTCGCCGTGCCGCGCGTCGTTGCCGAGACACGCGAGCCCGGCGGGCGCCCCCTCGATCCCTTGGGCAGCGTGCTGCTGACGCTGGCGCTGGGTCTCGCGATCGACGCACTCTTGAGACATGACGCGTCACCGATCGTCAGGGCTGCCGGCCTGGTCGGGAGCGCTGCGGCAGCACTCGGGTTCGTTTGGCAACAGTGGCGCAGCCTCAATCCGGTGCTCGACCCGCGTGTATTCGCGGCGACGTCGATGATCGGGGTCGGTGCCTCGTTGACCTCGATCCAGTTCGGTTACTGGGCGATATTGGTCTATCTGCCGCAGTTCCTGAGCGCGGGCTTGCATGTGAGCATGGAAGCGGCCGGCCTGATGTTGCTCGCCGCGACACTGCCGATGCTGTTGGTCCCGCCGCTGGGTGGCCGCCTTGTCACCCGATGGGGCTGGCGGCGCTTCTCCGCTGTCGCCTTTGGCGTCGTCGCATCGGGCAACGTGCTGCTGGTGATCGCTGCGCTCTCCACCGCAGCTGCGATGCGCAGCATCGCAACGCTGGCCGGCATGCTGACGATCGGTGTTGGCGCAGCGTTGGCCAACCCGCAATTGGGAAGCGTCGCCCTGGCCCTCGCGCCGCCTGCGCAGGCCGGCATGACGTCCGCAATGACGATGATCGTCCGTCAGGCCGGTTTCGCCATCAGTATCGCCGCGTTGGGGGCAACGCTCGTGACGGCGGATGCGGCGTCAGCGTTTGCTGCTCCGTTCGTCCTCGCAGCCATTGGCGCGGTCGCCGGTGTGGTCGCCGCGGCCACGCTGTTTCCCGCTGCGGAGACAGGAGCATCAGAAGGCGGCGCCGAGCGGCGTTAGGGGCATGCCACTCCTCTCGTCATTCCGGGCGCGCCACTTGGCGCGAGCCCCGGAACGACGAAACCTCTTCACGCCTCCCTTGCGTAACGCTTCAATTTCGCCTCCAGCACCGCGATCACCTGGTCGCGGACCGGATCGCGGGAGCCTTTCAGCCAGGCGGCGGCGAGCGGCAGCCGGCCGACGCTGCTGCCGCGTTTGAGCCTCAGGGGAATGAAACGCACACCCGGGATCGCCATCCGCGCGGTCCAGCGTGGCACGATGGCGACGCCGAGCCGCGCCGCGACCATGTTGACGATGGTCTGCTTCTCGTCAGCGATCTCCTGGATGCGCGGCGTCAGCCCGGCCTCGTCGAACAGCTTTGTCGTGAGATCGTGGCTGTGCGGCCGCGAGCGCCGCTCCGGCACGATCAAGGGCTGATCCGCGATATCGGGCAACGCGACCTGCTTGCGCCGCGCCAGCCTGTGCTTGTGCGACAGCGCCACCACGGCGGTCTCCTGCAACAGCGGAACGAACTCGATGCGCCGGTCGGGCCGCGTCGGCGGGCGCACGAAAGCAAGGTCGAGCGCGCCCGACAGCAGCTTTGGCAACAGCCGGATGGTCTTCTCCTCGAGCAGTTGCACGGCAAGCTCGGGATTGACGGCGCGGACATCGCGCAGCAGTGGCGGCAGCAGGCCGGCCGCGGCGCTGTCGATCGCGCCGATCCGGAAACGCCGCGCCATTGGCTTGCGCAGCCGCCGGCGAAAGCCGTCCTCGATCGCCTCGGCGCGGCCGAGCAGCGCCCGTCCCTCGCGCAGCAGGGTGGCTCCGCCTTCGGTCAACGACACCGCGCGCGTGGTGCGCGCGAACAGCCGCGCGCCGAGATCCTCTTCCAGGAGCTTGATGTGACGGCCGAGCGCCGACGGCATCATCTGCAAGCGTTGCGCGGCGCGGCCGAAATGCAGTTCCTCGGCGGCGGCCACGAAGCAGCGAAGCTGGTGCAGTTCCAAGATTGTCGTTCCCACTCTCTGGTGGTCATGGCCGGGCTTGTCCCGGCCATCCACGTCTTTCCTGGCGCTGCCAAGACGTGGATGCCCGGCACAAGGCCGGGCATGACGCCGGGTAAATCCGGAAACGATTATATCATTTTTTTGTATAAATGCGCGCGGGTTGAACCGAAAGGCCGCAGCCCTCTAGGCTTTTCGGTGGTGCGGCGAAACGCGCCGTCCCAACAACAAGACGAACCCCGGGGAAGAAGCCCATGGAAAGCCAGCTTGGCGCGCGCGTGTTGCGCAAGATCTCACTGCGCATCGTGCCGTTCATCATGCTGCTGTACTTCGTGGCCTTCATCGACCGCGTCAATATCGGCTTCGCCTCGCTGACCATGAACAAGGACATCGGCCTGTCGCCGACCGTCTATGGCTTCGGCGCCGGTATCTTCTTCTGGGGCTACTTCCTGTTCGAGGTGCCCTCCAACATCATCCTGCACAAGGTCGGCGCGCGGATCTGGATCGCGCGGGTGATGATCACCTGGGGCATCGTGTCGGCGGCGATGGCGCTGGTGCAGGGCGCCACCAGCTTCTACGTGCTGCGCTTCCTGCTCGGCGCCGCCGAAGCCGGCTTCTTCCCCGGCATCATTCTCTATCTGTCCTACTGGTTCCCGGCACGGCAGCGCGCGGCCGTCACCGCCCTGTTCATGGCCGCGGCGCCGCTCTCGACCGTGCTCGGCTCGCCGCTGTCGGGCGCGCTGCTCGAGATGGACGGCATGCTCGGCTTCAAGGGCTGGCAATGGCTGTTCGTGCTTGAGGCGGTACCGGCCGTGCTGCTCGGCTTCGTGGTGCTGGGCTTCCTCACCGACCGGCCGGAGCAGGCGAAATGGCTTGCCGACGACGAGCGCGCCTGGCTGGTCAAGACCATGAAGGCGGAGAATGACGGCAAGGCCGCGACCGCGAGCCACAGCATCTGGCGCGGGCTCGCCGATCCGCGCGTGCTGGCACTGGCGCTGGTCTATTTCGGCACCTCGGCCGGGCTCTATACGCTCGGTGTGTGGGCGCCGCAGATCATCAAGCAATTCGGCCTGTCGTCGCTCCAGGTCGGCTTCCTCAACGCGGTGCCGGCGACGGTCGCCGTGGTCGCCATGATCCTGTGGGCGCGGCATTCCGACCGCACCGGTGAGCGCACCTGGCACGTCGTGCTGGCCTGCCTGATGGCCGCGACAGGATTGGCGCTCGCGGGATTGTGGACCGGGCTGGTTGCCGTGATCGCGGCGCTGACGTTGGTCAATATCGGCATCTCCTCATCGAAGCCGCCGCTGTGGAGCATGCCAACCATGTTCCTGTCCGGCTCGGCCGCCGCGGCCGGCATCGCCACCATCAACTCGATCGGCAATCTCGGCGGCTTCGTCGGCCCTGCGATGATCGGCTGGATCAAGGAACGCACCGGCAGTTTCGAGGGCGGCCTCTACTTCGTCGCCGGCCTCCTGGTGCTCTCGGCCGTGCTCACGCTGCTGCTGTCACGCGCGCAAGGCGCGCCGGCCGCGGCCGAACCGCAACCCGATCCCCTGCGAACCCGCTAACCACTGATCCGGAGACAACCATGCGTACCCATTCCATCGCCGCCATTCCCGCCGACGGCATCGGCCCCGAAGTGATTTCCGCCGGCGTCCGTGTGCTGGAAGCACTGGCCAAGCGCTCCGGCGACATCAGCTTCAACGTCAAGACCTTCGACTGGGGTTCGGACTATTACAAGAAACACGGCGTGATGATGCCCGCCGACGGCCTCGCCGAGCTGAAGACATTCGACGCGATCTATTTCGGCGCGGTCGGCGCGCCCGACGTGCCGGACCACATCACGCTGTGGGGCCTGCGGCTGCCGATCTGCCAGGGTTTTGACCAATACGCCAATGTGCGGCCGACCAAGATCCTGCCCGGCGTCGCCTCGCCGCTGCGCAATGTCGGCGTCGGCGATCTCGACTGGGTGATCGTGCGCGAGAACTCCGAAGGCGAATATGCCGGGATGGGCGGCCGCGCGCATCGCGGCCTGCCCGAAGAGGTCGGCACCGAAGTCGCGGTCTTCACCCGGGTCGGCGTTACCAGGATCATGCGCTACGCGTTCCAACTCGCGCAGTCGCGGCCGCGCAAATTCCTCACCGTGGTGACCAAGTCGAACGCGCAGCGCCACGGCATGGTGATGTGGGACGAGATCGCCGCCGAAGTCGCCAAGGAGTTCCCCGACGTGACCTGGGACAAGATGCTGGTCGATGCCATGACGGTGCGGATGACGCTCAATCCGAAGAGCCTCGACACCATCGTCGCGACCAATCTGCACGCCGACATCCTGTCGGATCTCGCGGGCGCCCTGGCCGGCAGCCTCGGCGTGGCGCCGACCGGCAACATCGATCCGCAGCGCCGCTTCCCCTCGATGTTCGAGCCGATCCACGGCTCGGCCTTCGACATCACCGGCAAGGGCATCGCCAACCCGGTTGCCACTTTCTGGACTGGTGCGCAGATGCTGGAGCATCTCGGCGAGAAGGACGCCGCCGCGCGCCTGATGGCCGCGGTGGAAAAGGTCTGCGCGGCCGGCGTGCTGACGCCCGACGTCGGCGGCAAGGCGACGACCAAGGAAGTGACGGACGCGGTGATCGACGCGATCCATGGATCGAATGTGTGAGGACTGCGGTCTCACCGCGTAGAGCAGGGCGAGCACACTGTTCGGGCTCCCTCCCCCTTGCGGGGGAGGGCTGGGGAGAGGGGTGCCGCTTGCTCCGCTGCTGATTGAGAGAGTGAGTCCGCCTCTCGACTCGGAAGTTCGTTGATACAGTCGAACCGATGTTTCGCAATTCGCCCGGGGCCACCCCTCTCCCCGCCCTCTCCCGCAAGGGGAGAGGGAGCCTGACTGGCGTGCTCACCTCACCGAGGTAAGCCGGCATTTCACGACAGCACCGACGCTCCCGCCTCCGCGCAGTTCGTCAACCGCGCGGGCACGCCGACCGCGGTGCAGCCGGCAGGCACGTCCGAGGTCACCAGCGCGCCGGCGCCGATCTTGGCGAGGTCGCCGATGTTGAGATCTCCGATCACCGTGGCGCCGGCGCTGAGCAGCACGCCGTGGCCGATCGTCGGTGCGCGGCGCGGGGCGTCACGATGCCGCGAGATGGTGACGTTCTGCAAGATCGTGACCTCGTCGCCAATTGAGACCAGCGCGCCGATGATGAGGCCGGTGCCGTGATCGAGGAAAACGCCCGTTCCGATCCGCGCCGACGGATGAATGCTGATCTGCAACTGGTCCGCTGATGCGTTCTGCATCATCAGCGCGAGATCCGGGCGATCATGGCGCCACAGCCAGTTCGAGACCCGCCAGGCTTGCAGCGCGACATAGCCCTTGAAGTTCAGCAACGGCGGCAGGAAGCCCGATATCGCCGGATCGCGGCGCACGATCGCGGCAAGATCACTCGCCGCGGCCTCGATCAGCACGGGCTCGGCCACATAGGCCTCACGTGCCGCCCGCACGAATTGTACGCGATCGGCGTCCGCGTCGGCGATGCGCCGGCCGATCAGGAAGGCGATGGCGCCGCCGAGATCGCCCTGATCGAGAATGAAGGCGGCCGATGCTTCGAGAAAGCGATCGGCGGCAACAGCAGCTGCCGCCTCGCGCCGGATCGCAAGCCAGAGATCGTCAGAACCCATCGTCGCGCCTGCCGTCATGATCCGCGCCTCTGCGTCCGCAAGGTCGACGATAGAGTGGGCATGACGCCGCCAAAATGCAAACCGCCCGCTTGCTCATCGCAAACGGGCGGCTCGGGGCCATCAGGTGTTATGGGGGCACATCGCCTGAAGGCTCAGTGCTGGCCTCGCGTGATCAACCTTGCGGCGGCTGGTCGTTCGGCGGGGTCGGACGGGTCTTGTGCTGCGCCATGAAGGCGTCGAACTCTTCCTTGTCCTTGGCATGACGTAGGCGGTCGAGGAAGTTCTTGAACTCGACCTGCTCTTCCTCGAGCCGGCGCAGCGTGTCCTGGCGGTACTCGTCGAAGGCGCGGTTGCCGCTGGAGGGCGTGCCGAAGCCGCCGAACGGGAAGCCGCGACGCTCCATGCGGTTCTTCATCCGCTCCATCTTGTACTGCATGCGCTCCATCTTGTTCTGCCAGCGATCCATGTCGTTGTGACTCCAACAGGCCATTTTTCTGCTCCCGAGGGTGAAAAAGAGAAAGGCGAGACCGATCGGCCACCAGATCATGAAGCCGAGGATGATCCCGGCGATCTTCAGCGGATGCCACGGCGCCCAGTACATCTGCGGGCGGTAGGGCTCTTCGACGGGACCGCGCCAGCGATCAGCATCTGCGGTGTAGGCCATTTCACTCTCCATCACGGCATCACGCCGTTGTGAATGTAAATAACATTTACATAGGTAGCCGATCCCCCGGGAAAGTCAAGCGGAGCGGATGACGCACCCCTCCAATTATTTTTGGAATTTTATTTCGCCTTGCCCCAGGGGCCGCCGCGATTCTGCTCGGCCGCCGCGGCTTCGGCCCGGCGCTCGGTGGGGAAGCCCAAGCCGCGCAGATAGATCAGCACCTCGGCCTCGAGCAGTTCCTCCGGCGACATCGGCAGCTTGCGGCGCGCGGCATCGCCGCGACCGAACAGCGAGGCGACGCCATGCGACATCGACCAGATGTGCAGCGCCATCATCATCGCCGGCGGACGCGGCATGCTGGGCGGTGCCAGAGCCGCAAGCCGTTCAGCAGCGGCGCGGATGATCGCAAAAGCGCGCTCGCTTGCCGCCATCAGGGTTGGATTCGCGTCTGGCGGCAGGCCGGATTCGAACATCGCAGAGTAGAACGCGGGCTCCTGGCGCGCGAAACTGAGATAGGCCCTGCCGACCCGCTCGAAAGCGGTGACGGTGTCGGGACGACCATCGTCCCAGGCCGCGGTCAGCAGCGCCTCGAACTGCTCGAAGCCGCGCTGCGCGATGCTGGCGATCAGTTCGTCACGGTCGCGGAAATGCCGGTAGGGCGCCGCGGGGCTGACGCCGGCCATGCGCGCGGCATCGGCGAACGTGAAGCCGGCCGGCCCCTTCTTCGAGATCAGGTCGAGGGCGGCCTGCAGCAACGCTTCCTTGAGATTGCCGTGATGATAGCCGCGCTCGCTGCGGCCTTGGTCCTTCTGCCAGCTCATGTGAATAAGGTTTACATGAGCCGGCAGGAAAGGTCACTAGCGGGGCAAGCGGCAGCCGATCAAGATTAACGGATCGCGGCCGCCGGATTCCGCGGGCGGCGGCGACCGCCCGGGGGACTACCGTCCCGGGATCGGCAGCACCGGCATGATCTCCACGGCTTCGCCCGGGAAGATCGCAAAATGCGGATGGTTCTCGAACAGCTTCGCGGCGGCCTCATGCGAGGGCGCGCGCACCACGGTGAAGCCGGTCATCAGATTGGCGATGTCGGTGGTGCCGCCGCTCCCGACCTTCTTGGTCTTGCCGAGCGGTCCGCCCATCTCGACGATCACGTCGTGGTGCTTCTCGACCCAGGCGCCCCAGGCGGCCATGCCCTGCTGCTCCCTGGCGCGACGTTCGGCCTCCGGCAGCGCGTTCCAGGCTGCCATCCGCGCGCCGTCTTTGCCGCCGCCGAGATAGACGGCGAGGAAGGTGTTGCTGCTCATCATGCGTCTCCGTTGTGGTTGTCGAATTGATCGTTCGCTGCACGGGGCGACGACGCCATGCGCGGCATCGCATCGTGAAGTTCAGCGCAGGGCCTTGCCCCAGCCGCCCTGCGGATGCTCGAAGCTCGCGGCCGCCTGCTGCACCTCCTCCGAGAAATCGGTCATCTCCTGCACCTGGCGGATCTCGATCATCTCGTTGGCGCTGGCCGGGCACTTGCTGGCCCATTCGATCGCCTCGGCGCGCGAGGCGACGTCGATCATCCAGAAGCCGCCGATCACCTCCTTGGCCTCGGTGAACGGCCCGTCGATCACGACGGGGACGCCGGTATCGAACTTGACGCGCGCGCCCGCCGCCGGCGGATGCAGACCCTCCAGCGTGATCAGCACGCCGGCGTCCTTCAGCGCCTGATTGTACCGCATCATCGCGGCGACCCGTTCCGGATCGAGCTCGAGCTTGGCCGGTGCGGACTCGTAGCCCTGCGGGATCATCAGCATCATGAAACGCATTGGTCGGATTTCCTTGTCCGTTGGATCACGCGCAATCCTCACCCTGGTCATTCCGGGAAGCCCGATCCGGCGCCGGCGCGGAAACCATGACTTGCCACGGCGGTCATGCATTCCGCGCTTGCCGTCCACGCGAGATCGCGGAACGACGTCGGGTATCATCTCTTCACCGCCTGCGCGCGCAAGCGTTCTTCCTGCTCGCGCAGCTCAGGTGTCAACGCCTCGCCGAAATCCTCAGCGGCAAACACCTGGCGGATTTCGATCTCGGAGCCGCCGTCGAACGGCGCGCGCTTCATCCAGTCGATCGCCTCATCGAGCGACTTGGTCTCGATCAGCCAGAAGCCGGCGACCAGATCGCCGCTGAGGCTGAACGGGCCACGTGACACGGAGCTCTGGCCGCCGGCATATTTGACGCGGGCGCCCTTGCTGGTCGGATGCAGCCCCTCGCCGGCCTGCATCACGCCGGCCTTGACCATCTCCTCGTTGAACTGGCCCATCGCGGCGAGCATCTCGGTGCTCGGCATCACGCCGGCCTCGGTATCGCTGTTCGCCTTCACGATCACCATGAACTTCATCGTCCTGCTCCGTTGTCTCTCTGCCGATCTCAGCACCGGCGCTCGGTTGAAAGACGATGGAGCTTGTGCGCCACCGACACGGTGATGGAAATTATTTCTGAAGTCATTGACGCATACCTCGCGCTAGTCATCGATCGCCTGATAGGCGAGCGTCCAGAAATCTGAAAACACCTGAGGCGGCTGCGGCGAGTCCAGCATGCGCTGGGTCAGCAGGATCCCGGTCATTTCCTCGCGCGGGTCGGAATACCAGGAGGTGCCGTAGCCGCCGTCCCAGCCGTAGCGGCCGGGCACCTGACAGAGATCGTCGCGCGCGGTGACCACCGACAGCCCGAACCCCCAGCCGCGCCCGGCACCGAGCAGGAATTCCGAGCCCTGCTTGTCGGACGGCGCGAGCTGGTCCGAGGTCATCAGCTCCACGGCAGGCCGCGACAGGATGCGCTCGGTGCCGAGCCGCCCGCCATTGAGCATCATCTGGGCAAACGCATTGAAGTCGTCGGCGGTCGACACCAGCCCGGCGCCGCCATTTTCGAACACCGGCGGCGCGGCATATTTGCAGCTCGCCGGCTCGTCGAACACCTTCAGTTTGCCGGTCGCGGCATCGCGCGTATAGCAGGTCGCGAGCCGCTTCAGCTTGTCCGGCGGCACGTGGAAGGCGGTGTCGGTCATGCCGAGCGGCGTGAAGATGCGCTCTTGCAGGAAGCCAGCGAACGACATTCCGGCGACCCGCGCGATCAGCACGCCGAGGATCTCCGACCCCGTGTTGTAGAGCCAGCGTTCGCCCGGCTGATAGGCCAGCGGCAGCGTACCGTAACGGCGCAGCAACTCGTCCGGCGGAAACGTCGGAAACACCGGACCGGGCGCGAAGCCGGCATCCGCAATCGCGATCTGGATCGGATGGCGCGCCGGAAACACCGGGATCATGCCGAGCCCGAGCCGGAAGGTGAGCAGGTCGCGCAACGTGATGGCGCGCTGCGCCGGCACCGTGTCGTCGATCCCGGATTCGATCGTGCGCAACACCTTGCGGTCGGCGAGTTCGGGCAACCAACGGTCGATGGGATCGTCGAGCCTGAGCCGGCATTCCTCGACCAGGATCATCGCGGCGACGGCCGTCACCGGCTTGGTCATCGATGCGATCCGGAAGATGGTATCACGCTGCATCGGCGGGCCGTCGAGCGCCATGCGGCCGAGGACATCGACATGGATCTCGCCGCGGCGGCTGACCAGCGCCACGACGCCCGGCACGTCGCCCGCACCAACATGGTGCGCCAGCACTTCGTGCATACGTCCGAGCCGCGCCCGCGACAGATTGCCGTTCTCGCTTAGTACAGACATATCCAAGCTTCCTTGTTGGGGCCCGCAGACACTGACGATCAGGCGGTCGCGCGACCGCGATCGCGACGAATGCCTTATCGCTCCTGTCTGACGAGCGCCCCGTCCTGATGCGACGGGCCGAAATAGACGTCGATGCGCGACACCTTGTCGCCGTCGAACGCGAAGAACTCGGTGTTGCGGAAGCTCTTGCCGTCGCGGGCAACGCAGCGATAGGTGACGAAAGCCTCGGGGCCGTCGACCATGATGCGCTCGATCTCGTGGCGGCCGATCCAGCCGCTGTCGCGCCAGCACTCGGCGAAATAGCGGGACTTGTCGATGTTCTCGCCATAGGGCGTCGAGAAGCGAAAATCCTCCGCGAACGCAGCCTCGACGCTCGCGCGATCATTGGCGAGATAGGCGGCGAAGAGCTTGCGGATGATCTCCGCCCTGTTGCCAGTTGCAGCCATGTCGTCTCCACACAGGTCACCCGGGCCACTGGAGCGACCAGCGCTCCAGAACCCGGGCCTCAGGCAGATGACGAATGGAACGGCCCGAACGCGACATCGGGCTGAAAATATTTTTCAGCCCGACCTGACTTCAGTTCCTTGTCAGGTCAGTTTTCCTTCGGGAACATGCCGAAATAGGGCTCGGCCGCCTCGAGGACGCGCGCGAAGGACGGCCGCGCCGTCAGCCGTTCAAGATAGGCCGCCAGATGCCGATGGTCCTCCCCGATCGGCTCGACCTTGTTGCCGTAGAACAGCGCCGGCGCGGCGGCACAATCCGCCAGCGAAAACTGCTCGCCCATCATCCAGCCGCCATGCACCAGTTGCCGGTCGAGAATCGCATAGGAGCTGCGAAGCTGCGTCCGTGCCTCGGCGACGCCATGCGGATCCTTGCTGCCCGCAGGTCGCAGCCGGTCGCCGACGATCTTCTGCAGCGGCAGATGGACATAGAGATCGAGGAAGCGGTCGCGCAGCCGGGTCTGTAGCGCGAGGTCCGGGTCCTCCGGAAGCAGCCTGACGGTGCCGGGATAATGCCGGTCGAGATATTCGATGACGATGCTCGATTCGGGCACGGTCTCGCCGCGCGTCTCGTCGCGGAGCACGGGAAAGCGTCCGATCGGCCACAGCGCGAGCAACGCCGCGCGCTCGGCGGGATCGCCGAGATTGACCATGTTCGGGGTGAACGGCGCGCCGTTCTCGTAAAGCGCGACCAGCGCCTTCCAGCAGAACGAGGACAGCGGATGGTAATGCAAGGTGAGCGACATCAGAACTCCATGGGCGAAACAGTGGCCGGAGGACGAACCGACGACCGCACCGCCGACATCACGCACGACAAATATTTCCGACTTGTGCGGAGCAGGTCGATCTCACGTCGCCGTCGCAGCGCAATCCAGCTTCGTCGATCACACGAATCGAATGAGTGATCGATCCACGACATCGGATGCGATATCAATCTTGGTAATGGACCTATCAAACTCGGTGAATACGCGCGCTCGAGATCATCCGCACCAGACGAAAATTCTCAGAGATTTTCGTCCGTATGACTACGGTGAACGTCGCATCGGACTATGAATGATAGCGTGCATATCAAAAAAATTGCTTCGCAAGTTGAGATAGATGGAATCGCCGTCGAACGCGTTATGCAGTTCGTGCCACGCGCGCGCGACGCGCAGGCTTTACCGATGCTAAACGGCTCGCTGCAACCTTTCCGTGAGTTGCCGCGATCGACTTTTCCCATCCCGTTTCTTTTGAACCTTCACGGAGCCCTGATGTTTACGTTCAGCAACAAGGCCAACATCGAGAATGCGTTGGCGCAAGCCGCAGCGATCGGCAAGTCGCAGGCGGTGATCGAGTTCAAGCTCGACGGCACCATCGTCACCGCCAACGAGAACTTCCTGAACGCGATGGGCTACGCGCTCGACGAGATCAGGGGCAAGCACCACAGCATGTTCGTCGATCCTGCCATGCGCGACAGCCACGATTATCGCGCGTTCTGGGCGAGCCTCAATCGCGGCGAACACCAGGCCGCGCAATACAAGCGCATCGCCAAGGGCGGCCGCGAGATCTGGATCCAGGCCTCCTACAACCCGATCACGGACAAGAACGGCAAGCCGGTCGGCGTCATCAAATTCGCCACCGACATCACCGCGCAGAAGATCCACAGCATGGAAGATTCCGGCAAGATCGCCGCCATCAACCGCGCGCAAGCGGTGATCGAGTTCAACATGGACGGCACCATCGTCACCGCCAACGAGAACTTCCTCGGCGCGATGGGCTACGCGCTCGCCGAGATTCAAGGCAAGCATCACAGCATGTTCATGCCGCCGGCCGATCGCGACAGCGCAGGCTATCGCGAGTTCTGGGCGCGGCTGAACCGCGGCGAGTTCGAGTCCGGCGAATTCAAGCGGCACGCCAAGGGCGGCCGCGAGATCTGGATCCTCGCCAGCTACAACCCGATCCTCGACGAACGCGGCAAGCCGTTCAAGGTCGTCAAGTTCGCGACCGACGTCACCCAGCAGAAGCTCAAGGCCGCCGACAATGACGGCCAGATCGACGCGATCGGCAAGTCGCAGGCGGTGATCGAGTTCAACATGGACGGCACGATCCGCAATGCGAACCCGAACTTCCTTGCCGCGATGGGCTATACGCTGGCCGAGATCCAGGGCCGGCATCACAGCATGTTCGTCGAGCCGGTCGAGGCGAGTTCGTCGGCGTACCGCGAGTTCTGGGGCGCGCTGAACCGCGGCGAGTTCCAGGCGGCCGAATACAAGCGCATCGCCAAGGGCGGTCGCGAGATCTGGATCCAGGCCTCCTACAACCCGATCCTCGATCTCAACGGCAAGCCCTACAAGGTGGTGAAATACGCCACCGACATCACCGCGCAGGCGATCGGCCGCAAGAAGGCCGACAGCGCGCGCGGCCTGATCGAGGCGGTGGCCGCCGGCAGCGAGGAGATGAGCGCCTCGATCCGCGAGATCTCGGAGACCATGACCAAGTCGAAGCAGAATGCCGCGGTCGCCACCGGCCGCGTCGAGGCCGCCGACGGCGAGGCGCAGAGGCTCAATGCGGCGGCGCAGGCGATGAGCGGCATCGTCGAGATGATCTCGAGCATCACCGGGCAGATCAACCTGCTCGCGCTCAACGCCACGATCGAATCGGCGCGCGCGGGCGAGGCCGGCCGCGGCTTCGCGGTGGTCGCCTCCGAGGTCAAGAGCCTCGCCAACCAGGCCAAGCAGGCGACCGACACGATCTCCTCGGAAATCGACGCGCTGAACTCCATCGCCGCGGCGGTGGCGAGCTCGCTCTCCGAGATCAAGGCCGCGATTGCCGGCGTCAACGAATACATCACCTCCACCGCCGCCGCGGTCGAGGAGCAGAGCATCGTGACGCAGGACATGTCGACCAACATGCAGCGCGCCTCCGCCGAACTCGCGGCGTAGGCTGTGGTGCGATCCTCGAAGGATGAGCGGCCCGGGCTGGTCGCCGCGCATCCTTCGAGACGCGCTACGCGCTCCTCAGGATGACGGGAAAATAGCATGCTGCCGGTTGTTGACACCTCTGCATAAAGGTCGCAGACGGTCGGGGCTTCTTGCCCGAAACCGATGGACCACCCGATGACCTCCTCCGCACAAAAAGTCGCACTCGTGACCGGCGCCGCGCGCGGCATCGGGCTGGCCGCGGCGAAACGCTTCCTCGCCGACGGCTGGCGCGTCGCGCTGCTCGACATCGAGGGGGAGTTGCTGAATGCCGCGGTCGCTGCGTTGAGGCAACCCGACACGACGCTGGCGCTGACCTGCGACGTGTCCGACGCCGATGGCGTGACCAAGGCGATGGCGACGATCACAAACCGCTTCGGCCGGCTCGACGCGCTGGTCAACAACGCCGGCACGGCGGTGTTCGCGCCGGTGCTGGAGACCTCGGACGCCGACTGGAGCCGGATCATGGCGGTCAATCTGACCGGCCCGTTCCTGTGCACCAAGGCGGCTGCGCCCCTGATGCGCGAACAAGGCGGCGGTGCGATCGTCAACATCACCTCGATCTCGGCGGTGCGCGCCTCGACGCTGCGCTCGGCCTACGGCACCAGCAAGGCCGGCCTCGCGCATCTCACCAAGCAGCTTGCGGTCGAACTCGCCTCGCTCGGCATCCGCGTCAACGGCGTGGCGCCCGGGCCGGTCGAGACCGCGATGGCCAAGGCGGTGCATACGCCGGAGATCCGCGCCGACTATCACGACGCGATCCCGCTCAACCGCTATGGGCTGGAGGAGGAGCTGGCTGAGGCGATCTTCTTCCTGTGCTCGGATCGCGCGAGCTACATCACCGGACAGATCCTCGCCGTCGACGGCGGCTTCGATGCCGCTGGCATCGGCCTGCCGACGCTGCGCGGCGAACGGCGGAACGGGTGAGCCCCCGCGGCGCAACGGGATTCATCAGCCGTTCACCGCCACCACGCGCCACGCCTTCCCCAACCGATCGACCCGCGTCAGCGACAGCGGACCGATTACGAAGCGCAGCGCATGCTCCGGCGCCAGTTCGAGCGCGATCGCGAGGATCGCGCGGATGGTGCCGGAATGCACGACGAGCACGACATCGCCGGGAGGCAGACGCGCAAGCCCAACTCGCGCGCGCGCAATCTGGTCCGCGAAGCTCTCGCCACCCGGCGGCCGGTTGATCCCCGGCGATTGCCAGAAGGCGCGATAGGCTTCCGCGCCGAGTTCTTGCTCGATCTCGCTGTGACGACGGCCGGTCCAGGTGCCAAAATCCTGTTCGCGGAAGGCATCGTCTTCGGTTGCCGTGAGGCCAAGCCGCGCCGCGGTCTCACGGGTCCGCCGCGCCGGGCTGCAAATTGTGCGAGCGCCGCTCGGCAGCCGCGCCTGCAACGCGGCGAATGTGGCGGCATCATCAAGGTCGGCCGGCGCATCGGGTGCGTGGATCACACCGCGCGGACCATCGACCGGCGCGTGGCGGATCAGCCAGAGATACGTTTCGCGGTCCATTCCTCGATCACCCCAATCGCGCCGCGAGCAGCACCAGGATCGCGCTCTCCACGACCTGCTCGGCGCCGCCGAGCACATCGCCGGTCTGGCCGCCGATCTGCCGCCTTGCCAATTGCATCATGATCACTGCGCTCGCGCCGGCCGCGATCGCCGCCAGCAGCGCGCTGCCGAGTGGCAGGGCCAGTACAGCGATCACGAGCGCGATGCCGGCCGCAACTGCGGCGATCGTGCCGTCAGGCCGGCCGGCATTGGCGGCGAGCCCGTCCTTGCGCGCGTAAGGCAGGCTGATCGCGATCCACGGCAGCACGCCGCGGCCGAGCGCATGCGCCGCGATCAGGCTCTGCACCACCAGGCCATCCGGAATCGCAGCGATCGCCGCCAGCTTGGCCGCAAAGCTCACCACCAGCGCCAGCGCGCCATAGGTGCCGAGCCGGCTGTCGCGCATGATCTCGAGCTTGGCCGCGACGTCGCGGCCGCCGCCGAACCCATCGGCGACATCGGCGAGCCCGTCCTCATGCAGCGCGCCGGTGAGCAGCGCAGCCCCGCCGAGCGCGAGCGCCGCCGCGGCGAGGTCCGGCACGCCGCTCGCCCGGAGCAGCAGGCAGAACAGGCCGACCGCGGCCCCGATCCCGGCACCGACCAGCGGGAACAGCCGCTGCGCCCGCGCAAAGCTCTCCGGCCGCGCCCCGTCCGGATGCGGCATCGGCAGCCGGGTCAGGAAGGCCGTGGCAATCCTGAGATCGTCGAGCCATTGATTCATGGTGAAGGCCTCGAAATTGCACTGGATCATGATGCGTTTCCACGGAATCGCATCATGATCTCAACTCCTTGTTTGAGCATGATCTTTTCGGAAAACCGGCTTTCCACTTTTCCGGATCATGCTCTAAAGCGCGATGAGTTCGCGCTTCAGCTTCTTGTTTGAGCATGATGCTTTCGGAAAATCGCTTCTCAGTTTTCCCGATCATGCTTTAGCTTGCGGCCCGCTCGACGAGGGAATCGCATGCAGTTCAATACACTAGACGACATTCGCAGCTTCTGTCGCGAGCTGCCCGCGGGTGACGAGGCGGCGGCGACGGCGGCAAGCGTGCGCCAGCAGAACCTGACCAAGCCGCCCGGCAGTCTCGGCCGGCTGGAAGAGGTGACGATCTGGCTGGCGCGCTGGCAGCGGCGCGAAATCCCGCGGCTCGATCAGGTCACGATCGCGGTGTTCGCCGGCAATCACGGCATTGCCGAGCGCGGCGTCTCCGCCTACCCGTCCGAGGTCACCGCGCAGATGGTGGCGAACTTCGCCGCCGGCGGTGCTGCGATCAACCAGATCGCCAGGCTTGCCGGCGCCGAGCTGCGCGTCGAGCCGCTCGAGCTCGCGCGACCGACCCGCGATTTCACGATGGCGCCGGCGATGGATGGCGCCGACTTCCTGGTCGCGCTCGACACCGGCTGGCGCGCGGTGCCGGCGCAATGCGACCTGCTGGTGGTCGGCGAGATGGGCATCGCCAACACCACGGTGGCCGCCACACTGTGCGCGGCATTGATGGGCGGGCGCGGCGCGCGCTGGGCGGGCCGCGGCACCGGCGTCGATGATGCCGGCCTGCTGCGCAAGCGCACCACGATCGATACCGCGCTCAAGATGCATCGCAACCTGCTCGACGATCCCCTCGCCGTCGCGGTGGCGCTCGGCGGCCGCGAACTCGCGGCGATCTTCGGCGCCGTGCTGGCGGCGCGCGCCAGATCGATCCCGGTGCTGCTCGACGGTTTTGTCGCGACCTCGGCGGTGCTGCCGCTGGCAAGGCTTGCCCCCGATGGCCTCGCGCATTGCCGCGCCGGCCACGTGTCGGCTGAGCTCGGCCATCGCGAATTGCTGCGCGACCTCGCCCTCGCCCCGCTGCTCGATCTCGAAATGCGGCTCGGCGAAGCCTCCGGCGCCGGCGTCGCGATCCTGCTGCTGCGCGCCGCGCTGGCCTGCCACGGCGGCATGGCGACCTTTGCCGAGGCCGGCGTATCCGGCGCGGACTGAAGCCGGGAAGAGCCGCAAAAAGCCGGTGCATACCGGCCGCGTGGGCCTGCAATCTTCGCGTGCGCAGCATGACGTCCGCGCGGCGCTGGCTTAACCTTCGCGCCGGAGGGCGCCGGCCGGCGCCCGGCCATGCTGAAACCAGATACCGGGGAGAATCGCGTCATGTCGGGAGTTCTCATCAATCTGATCATTCAGATCATCAGCGGAGCCGTCGGCGGCAATGTCGCCGCGGGAGCGGCCAAGAACATCGATCTTGGCACGCTCGGAAACACCATCGCGGGCGCCATCGGCGGCGGCGCGGGCGGACAGCTTCTCGGCATGCTGATCCCGCTGCTTGCCAATTCCGGTGCCACGCCTGACATCGGTAGCATCATCGGACAGGTCGCCGGCGGCGGCGTTGCCGGCGCGGTGCTCACCGCGATCGTCGGCGCACTCAAGAACCGGACCGCCTGAACCGATCCGTACTGGCGAAGGGGCATCGGTCTTGACGATGCCCCATTCCGGCGCGAGCCTTGCGGCTTCGGATGCGGCGGTCCTCGACCGCATCGGCGGCAGGGATGGCGCTCATGAAAACACTTGTCGCAGCGGCAGCTCTCTGCGCAACGGTGAGCTGCGCGCAGGCCGACGTTCGCATTCTCGCCAGCCCCGGCGGACAGGTCGGCCCGTTCATCGACCTGTTCGACAAGGTGCGCGAGTCCGGCGAGCGCGTGGTGATCGACGGGCCGTGCCTGTCGGCCTGCACCCTGGTGCTCTCGATGGTGCCGGGCGATCGCATCTGCGTGACCCGGCGCGCGGTGCTCGGTTTTCATGCGGCGCGCTCGATCGACCGGCGCGGCCGCACCTATGCCGAGCCGGAAGCCTCCGAGGCGGTGCTCGAAGCCTACCCGGCCCCGGTGCGCGGCTGGATCATCCGCCGCGGCGGGTTGACCTCGCGCCTGCTGCTGCTGCGCGGCCGCGAGCTCGCCGCGATCTACCCGCGGTGCAGGTGAGCCGGCACCCATCGAGCGCAGTAACTCCCGATCGGTCGCGACACGCTTGCAAGCGGCCAGGTCAGAAACCGGTTCGGTGCCGCAAATGTCATCCGATAGGCCGGCCGCTCCCAAATCGCCGTCACGCTCGACCACGGAACCGCCCCCAGGTTGGACACGACGTCAAATCCGTCATCGTGAAACGCTCACGCGGCCTGACCGGACGACATCCTGCGACATTTTCCGACCGTGTTGCGACGATGCGCGATCCACATCGCGGCGATCGGACGGGGCCGAAGCAGAACCACGATGCAGGCGACATCGAACGCCCATCCGCGTTCACCGCTGCATTCCAGTTGGTTCTGATCGTCGTCATCTTTGACATCAGTTTCTGATGTTGTTAAGTCTCATGAACAACCAGATTGAATAGATGTCCCTGATACGTGATCAGAGGTTGCGTGTATTCCATGCGGTGGCTTTGAGAAAAAGCTTTACCGATGCTGGTCACGATCTCCATCTCACTCAACAAGCAATCTCGTTCCACATTCGCTCGATCGAGCAGGAACTCGACGTTCCGCTTTTCATCCGCAGCCATCATTCGGTGCAGTTGACCAAAGCAGGAGCGATCCTGTTTGCGCACGCAGAAAGAATTCTCGCCCTTTACGACGAAGCCTCGCGCGCGCTGGCGGAGCTTCGGGAAGAAAGCACGCGACGCCTGCGCATCGCCGCGACGAATTCCATCTCGAAGTATGCGATGCCTACCGCAATCCGGATCTTTCAGAGCAGACATCCCAAAGTTCAGGTCGTGCTTGAGATCGGGAACAGCACCCAGGTCATCGAATATCTCAATCAGGGCGCGGTCGACGCCGCGCTGGTCAGCGATGGCGTGCCCCTCTCTTCGAACTACCGCGTGACGCCGCTTTGGCGGGAGCAGATCGTATTCGTCGTCTCACCTGAGCATCCATGGGTATCCCGGGACGACCTTACGATCGATGACCTGTTGGCGACCCCCGTCATCATGCGGGAGAAGGGATCCGGAACGCGCGCGATCCTCGAGCGCGAGCTTGCTGCTCTGGGCTTGTCGTTCGACCGCCTGAAGATCGCTCTCATCGTAGGCAGCCCGGAGGCTGTCAAACAAGCGGCTCAAGCCGGCGTAGGTGTCGGCATCCTATCGACACTGCGCGCTCGCCACAGCCTCTCCTCAGACGATCTGATCCTGAAGAGAATCGACGGCTTCGACCTGACCCGCGACTTTTATGTCGTGAGACCGCAGAACGGATCCGCAGCCACCCTGCTCAACGAGTTCGTACCAATCGTCCAGGACGCCATAGCCTGACAGGGATGCGATCACCCTTCAGCTCGCGCGAGCCGCACAAGAATTATCGATAGGATCATCAGCTTCTTCTGTTGGAGATGACATCGAGAAGGCCTTACCAACGATGGAAACAGCGTTGGAGGCCGAAACTGATGTATGACGCCGTTCATCTCGCAACGTTCGAACAATATTGCCTCGTCGCCGCACTCTCGTTCATTGCAGCGATTGTCGGTGGCGTTGCCGGATACGGCACAGGGCTGATCCTTCCGCCCGTTCTCCTCCCGATCGTCGGATCGGAGGCCGTCGTCCCAATCATCAGCCTGTCTGCGCTCCTGACGAATGCAAGCCGGCTGATCGCCTTGAGGGACAAGTTTGATGTGCGAAATGCCATCATGCTGGCGAGCTGCGCGCTGCCGACCTGCATTGGGGGCGCTTACGTCTACACGACGCTCGGCGGAAAGACGGTGACGATCGTGATCGGCTTGGCGCTGATCGTCCTGGTCCCGCTGCGGCGGCTCGCAAGCAAGGCGCAATGGAGATTGACGACGCCGGGCGTAGCGGTAGCGGGAAGCGGATACGGGCTTCTGGTCGGAGCGACGTCGGGATCCGGCGTCGTCCTGCTTTCAATCCTTCTCGCGGCCGGTCTTCGCGGCTCTGCGGTGATCGCGACCGACGCCGGCATTTCGCTGTTTCTCGGGCTGGCGAAGACGGCCGTGTTTCAGACGGCGGGTGCGCTTCCGGCGTCTGCCTGGATCATGGCGATCCTGATCGGCTGTTGCGCAACGCCAGGCGCCTTCCTCGCAAAACGGCTGAGCGCCCATCTACCGATCCACGTCCACACCGACATTCTGGACGGGGTGGTCATCCTTGGCGGTGCATTGCTGATGATACAGGCGATGTGGTGACGGAAAACGAGGCGAGGAACTCATGGACCGCACGACGATCAAGCACAGCAAGGACGAGGCAAGATCGCGATCCGCGGCATGCACCCTCGCGCAGCTGATGGTCATCTATTTTCTGCTGCAGCTATTGGCGATAGCTGCAACGCGTCGGTTCGATCCCGACGCGGTGCAGTCCCTCTTGGCGTGGGACGGCATGACGCCGATTTCCCGTCCCGATCTATTCGATGGCGGCCCTGTCGATCCGGCTCGTCACATCTGCGCCGGGCAGTTCACCATCCAGGGGATGCCGAACTGATCGACGCACATGCCGAAGCCGTTCGAGAAGAAGGTCTTGCCGAACGGCATGGTGACCGCGCCGCCTTCGGACAGCGCCGTGAAGCGGCGCTCGGCCTCGGTGGGATCCTCGACCTGCAACGCGACGTGAAAGCCCTGCGGCTTCTGGAAATGGCCGGGCGGGGCATCCGAGGCCATAATGATCTCGCCGTCGATCGTGAGGCGGGCATGCATGACCTTGTCCTTCCAGCCCGGCGGGGTCTGCATTTCGGCATTGCCCTCGCCGTAGGGGAAGGTTTCCTCGATCCGCGCGCCGAGAACCTTTTCGTAGAATTTCAGCGCGGCGCCGCAATTGCCATCGTAGGAGAGATAGGGGTTGACCTGCATCGCTTGCTCCCTTGAACAGATTCTGGCTTGACACGTTTTCTTGACGCGAACCGATAACCACTTCACTCGAAAGCGCGTTATTTTTCGGTCAGCTTCTTCAGATTGGCGAGACCGACCTCGAAATCCCGGCCGATCATGTGGTCCAGGTTCATGAACACCTGCATCACCTTCGACATGAAGACGGCCGGACCATACATGGTCCATGTGACGCTGGTCGCATCTCCCTGCGGCAGCATTGTGAACTCCGCGGTGTTGTGGCCCTCGAACGGCTTCAGGAAATCCAGCTTGATGACGATCTTCGACGGCGCGGCGGATTGCAGGATTTCCATGCGGCCGGCGCCGACATTCTTGTTGCCCTCCCAGGCATAGGCCGCGCCCTGCCCGCGCTCGGTGCCGCTGTAGATGCGCCTCATGTCCGGGTCCCGGTTCTCGTAGGGCGACCAGACTGTCCACTGACGGAAATCGTCGATCAATCCAAAGATCCGTTCGGCCGGCGCGTTGATGCTGGTCGCACGCGTGACGCGGAACGTGCTCGGCTTGGTCGCCGCGAGGATGAGAATTACGGCAATCGCGATCGCAAGGATGATGGCGATGATGGCAATGGTCTCGAACATGATGGTCTCCGGAAGATGAATCGAACAACGAAAGCGTTTTCAAGCGAGCGCGTCAAACCAGACGCTTAGCGGCGGAACGGCAGCAGCGCACGCAGATTGCCGTCGCGCAGATAGAGCCCGCCCCACACCATCAGGCCGAGATAAAGCCCGAACAGCGTGTGGGAGAACAGCGGGCTGTCGATCCGCACATGCGATGCGATGGCGCCGCCGAGATAGCCGGTGAGCAGGATGGCACCGAGGATCGAGGTCGGCGGCACCGAGTAGAGCAGCGTGCAGACGATGGTGATGATGCCGAGGCTGCGCGCCAGCGTATCGCTCGCGCCCCAGCCCATCCTGTCCAAGGTCTCGGTGACGACCGGCAACGGCACCAGCTTGATCGCGCCGTCGAACAGCAGGAAGAGGACGACCACGCCGCTGATGACGCGGCCGGTGATCCGGGCGGACTTCGAGACTTCGGTGTCGACGATCGTCGGCATGGCAGGCTCCGTAACGCTTGGTGATGCTCTGTCATCAAGACGAACGGGGCGATGCGCGGCCGACAGATCGCAGGAAGAATTTTGAGAGTGGCGAATGCCGTGACCAGACTACCGGGGCCTCGTCGATGATCTCGCCCGGGGCTTACCCCTCTCCCCAACCCTCCCCCGCAAGGGGGGAGGGAGCCTGACCAGCGTGCTCACCTCACGCAATTGATTGGCGATGGCCCTGCGCGGGTGTGAGAGAAGCACCGGCGGAAGGGTTCCCTCCCCCCTT
>NZ_DDOP01000020.1:0-13478 GCF_002341725.1 Bradyrhizobium sp. UBA2491 | reverse complement strand
CGCGGCCGGGTCAGGACGCTGCGGATGATCGCCTCGATCCTCTCGCGGAATTCAGGCGACGACGAGATCACGCGGGCACGCGTCAGCGCCATGTGCTCCCAGGTCCAGGCCTCGCGCTCCTGGTAGTCCGAGAACGCGTCGATCCGCGAGGCGACCGGGCCCGCACGGCCGGACGGGCGCAGCCGCATATCGACCTCATAGAGCACGCCGTAATTGGTCCGGGTCGTGAAGGCGCTGATCAGGCGCTGGGTGAAGCGGGCAAAATACTGCGCGCCGTGCAGCGAGCGCTCGCCGTCGGAGTCCGGCGCCTCGCTGTCGAAATCGTAGAGCGTGATCAAATCGAGATCGGACGACGCCGTCATCTCGCGGCTGCCGAGCCGGCCCATCGCCAGGATCGCGGTCTCCTGCCCCTTGATCCGGCCGTACTGCGCGGCGAACTGGTCGGTGACGAGGCCGTGCACGGTGTGCACGATACCCTCCGCGACATCGGCAAAGGCGGTGCTGGCGTGCTGCGCCGACACCGTGCCGGACAGGATCCGCGTGCCGATCAGGAACAGGCTCTCCTGGCCGAACAGTCTCAGACGATCGAGGAAGTCCTCGTAGGACGACGCATCCTGCAACGTGGTGGCGAGCCGCTCCGACAATTCCTTCTTGTCCGGCATCGCGCCGAAGAAACGCGGATCGACCAGACCGTCCATGATCTGCGGCTGCCGCGCCAGCATGTCGCCGAGCCGTGGTGCGGCTCCGAGGATCAGCGCCACCAGCGCGACGAAATCTCGGTTCTGGCTGAGCAGCGAGATCAGCCGCCCGCCCCGCTGCAGCGCGCCGAGGAAACGGTCGAATGCCGCCACCGCGTCGTCCGGCTCCTCGGCATGCGCGAGGCCGTCGATCAGGCCGGGAATGAATTCGAGGAACGCCGCCCGCGTCGCCTCGACGCGTAGCGCGCGATAATCGCCCGCGATCCACTGCTGCACAGTGCCGGCCACCGCAACGGGCTTCTTGAAGCCGAGTTGAGCGAGATGTTCGATCAGGCGGCCGTCCTCGGGCCCGGCGCCGTAATCGACATCCGGCAGCCTGGCCGTGCCGGTCGGATCGTCGCCCTCGAACAGCTTGCCGTAGTGGTTCTGCACGATCTTGAGCTGACGGAGCAGATCGCCGGCGAAAGCCTCGCGATTCTCGTAGCCGAAGAAATGCGCGAACCGCTCGACCTCCTCGGGCGCTTCCGGCAGCGAATGGGTCTGCTCGTCGGCGATCATCTGCAACCGATGCTCGACCCGGCGCAGGAATTCGTAGGCAATCGTCAGCTCGTCGCGTGCCTCGAGGGTGATCCAGTTGCTGTCGGCGAGCACGTTGAGCGCCTCCAGCGTCGGCCGCACCCGCAGCTCGGGATGGCGGCCGCCGGCGATCAGCTGCTGGGTCTGGGCGAAGAACTCGATCTCGCGGATGCCGCCGCGCCCGACCTTGACGTTGTGGCCCTCGACCGAGATCTCGCTCTGGCCGCGATAGGTCTGCATCTGCCGCTTCATGTCGTGGACGTCGGCCAGCGCCGCGAAGTCGAGATGCTTGCGCCAGACGAAGGGCGCGAGCTCGCCGATCAGCGCGTCACCGGCCTTTGGATCGCCGGCGCAGGGCCGCGCCTTGATCATCGCAGCGCGCTCCCAGGTGCGCCCCTCGCGCTCGTAATAATGCAACGCCGCGTCGGTCGAGATCGCGACCTGGGTCGAGGCCGGGTCCGGGCGCAGCCTCAGATCGACCCGGAACACATAGCCTTCGCCCGAGCGCTGTTGCAGCATCCGCGCCATCGCCTGGGTGACGCGCACGAAGAACGGCTGCGGCTCGATGTCCTCGGCGAGCGACGTGACGGTGCGATCGAAGAACACGATCAGATCGATATCGCTGGAATAGTTCAGCTCGCCCGCACCCATCTTGCCCATCGCGAGCACGATCAGGCCGGAGCCGACCTCGGGATGCTCGGGATCGGCGGCGGTCATCCGGCCGCGCGCGACCTCCTGGCGGAACAGATAGCGCAGCGCCAATTGCACCGAATTGACCGCGATGTCGGTCAGCGCCGCGGTCACCCGCATCACCGGCCAGACGCCGCCGATGTCGCACAGAGCGATCATCAGCGCCGCCTCCGCCTTCATGCGGCGGAGCAGAACCATCACCTCGGCCTCGCTGCCGGCGGCGAGCACCTCGCGCGAGGTCGTCTCGATCAGGCTCGCCAGATGCGGCTCCGGGTCGCACGACAGGATCCGGATCAGCCGCGCGGCATCGGCGCGCGCGAGCTCGAACAGATAGGGCGAGTATTCGGCGATGCCGCGCAGAATGTCCCGCGCGAAGGGATGGCCGAGCAGCGCCTCGAGCGCGGCCGATTGCGCCGGCTCGAGCTCGGCGAACCAGTCCGTCAGGCGTTGATCGGCGGAGTTGGGCGCGGCGACATGCGGTCCGTCCGCGAACCGCGCGGCCAGACAATGTCGACCCGCGTTTCCCGGCGCGGCGGCATTCATGCCGCCTTCTGTGGCACATCCTGCGTTTGAGCCGCAAGCCTGTCACTGCCGCCGACCCGGGCGGGTAGCACCAGGGTCGCCACCAGCCCTGGATGGGCATCACCGAGCCGCAGCTCGCCGCCATGGAGCGTGGCGACCGCCGAGGCCAGGCTGAGGCCGAGACCGGAACCGGGTAAGGTGCGGCTCGCCTCCAGCCGGACGAAGCGCTCCACCGCGTGCTTGCGGTCGCTCTCGGGGATGCCGGGGCCATGGTCGGTGACGCTGAGCAGCACCTGATCGCCCTCGCGCCGCGCCTCGATCAGGATCTCCCGCGCATCGGCCTTCAGCGGCTCGACACCCGAGCCGGGCTTGCCATATTTGACGGCGTTCTCGACCAGGTTGGCGACCGCCTGGCTGATCAATTCGCGGTTGCCGTGGATCGGCGCCGGCTCGGTCTTCACCTGCAACGTCATGCCGTCGTCCTCGGCCAGCGGCTCGTACAGCTCGTGGATGCCGTTGGCGACGTCGGCGCCGTCGAAATCGTCCATGTTGCCGCGCGCCTGGCCGGACTCGGCGCGCGCGATCATCAGCAGCGCGTTGAAGGTGCGGATCAGCCCGTCGGACTCCTCAATCGTCCGCTCCAGCGCCGCGCGATAGTCGGCCTCGCAGCCGGACCGCGCCAGCGCCTCCTCGGCGCGATTGCGCAGCCGCGTCAGCGGCGTCTTGAGATCATGGGCGATATTGTCGGAGACCTCCTTCAGCCCGGTCATCAGCGCCTCGATGCGCTCCAGCATGGCATTGAGATTTTCCGCCAGGCGGTCGAGCTCGTCGCCGCTGCGGCCGACCGGCAGCCGGCCCGTGAGATCGCCGGCCATGATGCGCTTGGTGGTGCCGGTCATGGCATCGATCCGGTGCAGCACGCGGCGCGCGACGAAGATGCCGCCGCCGAGGCCGAGCACGATGACGACCAGAATCGACCATTGTGCGGCCTTGGCGACGATGCCGAACAGCCGCCGTCTCTCCTCGAGATCGCGTCCGACCAGGAGACGGAAGCCGTTCTCCATCTGGGTGACCCGCACCAGCGCACGATGGTCGGTCTTGTCCTGGTCGTCGATCCGCCGATAGGCGGTCTCGGTCCAGCCCTGGACGCTCATCACGCCCGGCGCCAGCGAGCCGACATTGCCGGCCAGCGCCTGCCCGTTCGGCGCGGTCAGGAGATAGAGATTGGCGCCCGGCCGCAGCGCGCGATAGCCCATGCTGTTGAGCAGGCCGCGCAGCCCGCGGCGGTTGTAGATGTCGGTGATCTCGTTGACCTCGGCGTTGACCGTCACCGTGATCTGCTCGGTGATCAGCCGACGCGTGTTCCAGGCGAAATAGGCCAGCAGCGAGGCGGCGAACAGCGCGAACAGGAACAGATACACCAGCGTCAGCCGAAACGCCGTGGTGCGGATCAGTTTGCCGAAGGCCGTCACGATCTACCTGATGCCGTCGCGGATCATGTACCCCGCGCCGCGAATCGTATGCAGCAGCGGGCGCTCGAACCCCTTGTCGATCTTGGATCGCAGCCGGGAGATGTGAACGTCGATGACGTTGGTCTGCGGATCGAAATGATAATCCCAGACGTTCTCGAGCAGCATGGTGCGCGTCACCACCTGGCCTGCGTGCTTCATCAGATATTCGAGCAGCCGGAATTCGCGCGGCTGCAAGGTCAGCTCGTCCTTGCCGCGGGCGACGCGATGCGACAGGCGATCGAGCTCGAGATCGCCGACCTTGTAGGTGGTCTCCTCCGCCGGGCCGACATTGCGCCGCGACAGCACCTCGACGCGCGCCAGCAGCTCGGCGAACGAATAGGGCTTCGGCAGGTAGTCGTCGCCGCCGGCACGCAGGCCCTTGATGCGGTCATCGACCTGGCCGAGCGCCGAGAGGATCAGGACCGGCGTCCGGTTGCCCTTGTCGCGCAGGCTGCCGATCAGCGACAGGCCATCACGCTTCGGCAGCATGCGGTCCACCACCAGCACGTCGTAATCGCCGGTCTCGGCCATCGACAGGCCTTCCTCGCCGTCGGAGGCGAGATCGGCGATGTAGCCGACTTCACGGAATGCCTTGACCAGATAGTCGGCGGACTCGCGGTCGTCTTCGATGATCAGGATGCGCATTTGCGGAGCGGTTGCGGTCACGGGAATTGGCCCTCTCTCAGCATGGCGCGGCCGGCCTGC
This sequence comes from Bradyrhizobium sp. UBA2491, assembly GCF_002341725.1. NCBI lineage: Bacteria > Pseudomonadati > Pseudomonadota > Alphaproteobacteria > Hyphomicrobiales > Nitrobacteraceae > Bradyrhizobium > Bradyrhizobium sp. UBA2491. The sequence goes on along the minus strand of NZ_DDOP01000020.1, from coordinate 8,776 downwards.
ACATGCAAGACGACCGCGCGTAATCTCGAAATCTTGTGGCTGCATGATCCGACCGGAACAGCGGTCGCCACTCTTCCGGATCATGCGGGGAGGAAAAAAGTGGGCGGTGAAGCTGGGGGACCTCACCGCCCTGAGACCTTCCGACGGAGGGGGGCATATTCCATCGAAAGGCAACATAGGGAGCGAGCAAGGGGCCCGCCCCCCGGAAAGCGCCGTCGGCGGGGGCGACTGATGCCGGCGACGCTTCCCAACTCATAGATAGTTATCCCTTGGCCAGCGGCACTGCCACAAAGCGCGACGAACCGCCGCTCTTCACGCGCATGAGAACGCTGTTCTTGTTGTCATTGCGCGCCGCGGTGATTGCATCGCGCACCTCACCGGCAGTGCCGACCGACTTGCCGGCGACCTCGAGAATCACGTCGCCTTCCTTGAAGCCCCGCTCAGCGGCAGCACTCTTGGGATCGACTTCGGTCACGACCACGCCTTCCTTGCCGGCGCCGGCCACACTGTTGGCGGGCGCCACGGTGAGGCCCAGTTTCGGCACGTCGGTGCCACGGGACGAGTTGCCCTTGTCGCTGTTGTCGGTGTCTGCCTTGGCTTCCAGGCTGTTCGGCAACTGACCGAGCGTGATGTTGACAGTCTTGTCCTGGCCCTTGTGCAGCACGTTGAGCTTCACGGCATTGCCGGGCGCGAGGCCGCCGATGGTGCGGGCGAGTTCGCGCGCATCCTTCACCGGCTCGCCGTTGACCGCGGTGATGACGTCACCGGACTCGATGCCGGCCTTGGCCGCGGGGCCATTGGCCTGCGGTTCGGCAACCAGCGCGCCTTCGGCCTTCTTCATGCCGAGGCTGTCGGCGATGTCGGAGGTCACCGGCTGGATCTGGACGCCGATCCAGCCGCGGCTGACCGAGCCCTTGTCCTTCAGCTGGGCGACGACGCTCTTGACGGTGGCGGCGGGAATCGAGAACGCGATGCCGACGCTGCCGCCGGACGGCGAGTAGATCGCGGTGTTGACGCCCATCACCTCGCCCGAGACGTCGAACGCCGGGCCACCCGAATTGCCCTTGTTCACGGGCGCATCGATCTGGATGAAGTCGTCATACGGACCGTTGCCGATGTCGCGGCCGGAGGCCGAAACGATGCCGGCGGTCACGGTGCCGCCGAGGCCGAACGGGTTGCCGACCGCCAGCACCCAGTCGCCGATCCGCGGCTTGGTGTCGGACAGCTTGGCGAACTGGAAGTTGGAGCCGCCCTCGACCTTGATCAGCGCGAGATCGGTGCGCGGATCGGTGCCGATCACCTTGGCGGAATAGGTCTTGCCGTCGTCGGTGGTGACCTCGACCTTGTCGGCGCCATCGACCACGTGATTGTTGGTCACCGCATAGCCGTCAGCCGAGATGAAGAAGCCGGAGCCTTGGCCCGTCACCACGCCACCGCCACGCGGTCCACCGCGCAGGCCCGGGGGCAGACCATCCGGACCGCCGAAGCGGCGGAAGAAGCGCTCCATCGGCGAACCCGGCTGGAACGGCGAATCGTCGTTGCCGCTGTCGTCCTTCGCGACCTTCTCGCGAATGTTGACCTTGACCGAGATCACCGACGGCTTGACCCGCTCGACGATGTCGGCAAACCCGACCGGCTGCTGGACCTTCTTGACCTCGTTGTTGACCTGCGCATGCGCAGGCGTGGTGAACAGGTCGGCGGGATTGTGCGAGGGGCTGAAGGCATAGGTGGCGGCGCCGAGGCCGGCCACGACCGACGCCATCAGCGCAAACTTGCGGGCGGAAAACAGCGAGCGCTTCGGCGCCTTATAGGACGGAAGGGACGAGAGGTCGGGACGGTCGGTCATGTGCAGGGATCTCCAGGGCCAGAATCAGTCGGTGCGGGGGCGAGCACCTGATGCGTCTGAACATGGGGTCATCAGCCTTACGGCGCGCTGGCTGCGGAATTAAACTTTGGTAATTGAGCAGGTCAGCGCTGCGGCAGAATAGCGCAGCCAAATAAAGGACTTAGGAAGGAACTAAATCGGCTTGTCCGGCGCGGATTCGGCGCCCAGCAGGCGGTCGAGCCGGGCCTGCTCGTCGGAGCTCAGTCCGGAGCCGGAATCCTCCCCGCTCGCGGCCGGATTTGCCTTGCGCCGGCCGAGGCGCCAGAGCGCGAAAGCGCCGAGCAGGAGTGCCAGCGGCGGGGTCAGCCACAGCACCAGCGTATGCTCGTTGAGCCGCGGCTTCAGCAGCACGAATTCGCCGTAGCGGGCGACCAGGAAATCGATCACCTGGCGGTCGCTGTCACCGGCCGAGATGCGTTCGCGCACCAGCAGGCGGAGGTCGCGCGCCAGCGGTGCCTCGGAATCGTCGATCGACTGGTTCTGGCAGACCATGCAGCGCAGCTCTTTGGAGAGCTCTCGCGCCCTCGCCTCCTTCGCCGGATCGGCCATGATCTCGTCGGGCAGCACGGCGCGTGCGGGCATCGCGCCGAGCACCAGGGTCGCCGCCAGCACGGCGGCTGCAACACCGTGGCGCCGCATCACTCGGCCGCCTGCAACGCGCGGGCCGCGGCTTTCGCCGGCTTCGGCGCACCGACCCGCAGGCGACGATCCGATAGCGACAGCAGGCCGCCGAACGCCATCAGCACCGGCCCCCACCAGATCAGGAGCACCAGCGGCTTGTGATAGATGCGCACCGCGATCGAGCCGTCGGCCGAGGTGTCGCCGAGCGAGATGTAGAGCTGGCTGGCGCCGCGGCTCAGCAGCGCGGCCTCGGTGGTCGAGGCGCCGCGCGTGGTGAAATTGCGCTTCGACGGGGTCATCACGCTGATCTTCTCGCCGTCGCGCGTCACGGTGAATTGCGCGACCATCTCGCGGTAGTTCGGCCCCTGCCGCTGGTTGAGGCCGTCGAGCCGCAACTGGTAGCCGGCGACGGGCGCGACGTCGTCCGGCTTCATCGCGCCGATATATTCGCTGTTCCAGGTGGTCTCGCAGACGATCCCGATCAGCGCGACGCCGAGCCCGGCATGCGCGAATGCCGTGCCCCAGGTTGCGCGCGGCAGGCCGCGGGCGCGGCGCAGCGTCAGCGAGAACGGAATCCGGAACAGCGCGATGCGTTCGGCAAGATCGCACAGCGCGCCGATGATGACGAACACCGCAAGCCCGATCGCGAGCGGCGCCAGCGTCGCGCCGCCATAGGTCCAGGCAAGCACCAACGCCATCGCGACCAGCGCAATGACGCCGGCCACCATCAGCCGCTGCGCCGCGCCGAGCAGGTCGCCGCGCTTCCAGGCCAGCAGCGGCCCGAACGGCACCGCGATCAGCAGCGGCACGAACAGCGGTGCGAAGGTGTAGTTGAAGAACGGCGCGCCGACCGAGATCTTCTCGCCGGTGAGCACCTCGAGCGCCAGCGGATACAGCGTGCCGATGAACACGGTCGCGCATGCGGTGGTGAGCAGCAGATTGTTGAGCACCAGCGCGCCCTCGCGCGAGATCGGCGCGAACAGCCCGCCCTGCTTCAGCGCCGGCGCGCGCCAGGCATAGAGCGAGAGGCTGCCACCGATGAACACGACCAGGATCAGCAGGATGAACACGCCCCGCGTCGGATCGGTGGCGAAGGCGTGGACCGAGGTCAGCACGCCGGAGCGCACCAGGAAGGTGCCGAGCAGCGACAGCGAGAAGGTCAGGATCGAGAGCAGGATGGTCCAGACCTTCAGCGCGTTGCGCTTCTCCATCACCAGCGCCGAATGCAACAGCGCGGTGCCGGCCAGCCACGGCATCAGCGAGGCGTTCTCGACCGGATCCCAGAACCACCAGCCACCCCAGCCGAGCTCGTAATAGGCCCAGTACGAGCCCATCGCGATGCCGAGCGTCAGGAAGATCCAGGCCACCAGCGTCCACGGCCGCACCCAGCGCGCCCAGGCGGCGTCGATCCGCCCCTCCAGCAGCGCCGCCACCGCGAACGAGAACGAGATCGAGAACCCGACATAGCCGAGATAGAGCATCGGCGGATGCACCGCGAGGCCGATGTCCTGCAACACCGGGTTGAGGTCGCGGCCCTCGAGCGGCGGGTTGGCGATGCGCAGGAACGGGTTCGAGGTGATCAGGATGAACAGATAGAACGCGCTGGCGACCCAGGCCTGCACCGCCAGCACATGGGCACGCAGCGACAGCGGCAGATTGTTGCCGAACGCCGCAACCAGGCCGCCGAACAGCGCCAGGATCGACACCCACAGCAGCATCGAGCCTTCATGGTTTCCCCACACGCCGGTGATCTTGTAGAGCAGCGGTTTCAGCGAATGCGAATTCTCGTAGACGTTGGCGACCGAGAAATCCGAGGTGACGTGCAAGGTCACCAGCGCCGCGAACGACGCCGCGACGAACAGCAATTGCGCGAGCGCGGTCGAACGCGCGACGTTCATCAACGCTGCATCGCGCCAGCGCGAGCCGATGATCGGCACGATCGACTGGATCAGCGCGAGCCCAAGCGCCAGCACCAGCGCATAATGTCCACTTTCGGCGATCACCGCATGGCTCCCTGGGTCGGCGCCGCGGAGGCGCTCGGCATGCCTTGCTTGCCGTAATCGTCCTTCCAGTGGCCCTGCTTCTTCAGGGCATCGGCGACGTCCTTCGGCATATAGGTCTCGTCATGCTTGGCGAGCACGGTGTCGGCGCGAAACACACCTGACGCATCGAGCGCGCCTTCCGCCACCACGCCCTGCCCCTCGCGGAACAGATCCGGCAGGATGCCCTTGTAGGCGACCGGCAGCGTCGCGCTGCCGTCGGCGACGGTGAAGGTCACCGCGAGATTGTCGCCGCGCTTCAGCGAGCCCTGCTCCACCAGGCCGCCGAGGCGGAAACGCTTGCCCGGACCGAGATGCTTCTCGGCGACCATCGACGGCGTCGAGAAGAACACGATGGAATCGCGCAAAGCGTTCAGCACCAGGCCCGCGGCGATCGCGAGCACGACGAGCGCGCAGCCGATCAGTGTCAAACGCCGTTGCTTCCTGGTCATGGTGCATCCTTGCTCACGACGTAGTCCGAAAACCGCTGCGCATTTTTCGGCGTCATGATCTATCCATCGAGCCCGAGATTCTTCAGCCCTTCATTGAGCTGACGCAACCGATCCGCATTGTTGGCTACCGCCTGGCGGGCATCCGCCAGCGCGCTCATCGCCTTGTCGCGCTCGCCCATCACCAGATAGGCCCGCACCAGCCGCAGCCAGGCCTCGACATCGTCGCCGTTGGTCTTCAGCCGGGTCGCCAGCCGGTCGACCATGCCGTGGATCATGGCGCCGCGATCGGCCTCGCTCATGTCCTTGGCGGCAGCCACCGCGCCATCGGGCAGCGCCGGCGCGCTGACGCCGGCGGGCACCGTGCCGCCGACCCGCAGCAGCGCGGCCTGCACCATCGGCCGCCACGGCGCATCGGACGGCGCCTTCGCCAGCATCTTCTGCCAGAGCGCCGCGGCATCGGCCTTGCGGCCGTCCTGCTCGGCGGCGAGGCCGAGGAAGTAGCTGGCCTTGGCATCGTCGCCATTCAGCGCGACCGCGCGCTCGAATTCCGCCTTGGCCTCCGCGGTGACCACACCGCCGGAGGTGCCCATCAGCGCCTCGCCGAGATCGGCGCGGCGATCGGCATTGTCGCCAGAATAGGTGATGGCATTGCGATAGGCGCGGACGGCGTCGTCATAGCGGCCGAGGCGCGACAGCACCGGCGCCAGCACCGTCCAGCCGCGGCCATCGGTCGGGTTCTTCTCCAGATGGGCCTCGACCTGCGCGACCAGATTGGCGAGCGGCTGGTTGACATCGGCGACCTTGCTGCGCTCGGCGAGCGGAAAGTCGCCCAGCCGCGGCGAGCCGAGCGCGAGATAGAAGCTCGCAGCAATCACCGGCAGCCCGACCAGCGCCACGATCGCGGCGGCACGTCGCAGGCTGAGGCTGCCCTGTACCGAGGTATCGTTCCCGCCATGGTCGGCGGCGGCCAGCAGCCGGCGGCTGATCTCGATCCGCGCGGCATCGGCCTCGGCGGCGCCGATGATGCCGGCGGCCAGGTCGCGGTCGATTTCCGCAAGCTGATCCCGGTAGACCACGACCTCGCTACCGCCGGTGTCCGCCCGCCCGCGCCGGCTGAGCGGCCACAGCACGGCAAAGATCGCCGCGACCGTCATCAGCGCGAACACAAACCACAGCGTCATCAAGCGGTTCCCGGATGGAACGGCGGCTTCCGGCAAGCCGCCTTAGAATCGATTTACACTACCGGCGGCGAGCCGGGCAATTGACAATTGCTGGATCGACCGAAGGTCGAAATCAGGCGGCTTCCGGCGGGCGTTCCGGCGGTATGGCAAACCCGTTTCGGGCCAAGGTGAGCGCTACCAAAATTGCCAAAACAACCCCATGCAAAGCGCCCGTCGCCGGCACTCGAATGACGGCCGCTTACCCAGGTGGAAACGCATAGCGCGCGACGGCTGCGACGAGCAGCCACAGCCCGATGCCAGCCATGCTCGTAAACAGGATCAAGGCCAGCGGAGCCGTGAAGTAGACGAACGGCAATACGACGTATTCAGTCGGCAACTTCGGACTCGGGACACGAAGCAGCAGAGTGAATGCCGACATCTGACGGGCTAGTCCGCATACGATCAATGATCGGAAAATCGCCGAGGGTCTCTGTTGCAAGAGCCTGAAATCGGTCGCGCCAGCGAGTGCCTGCAACGTCAAAATCAGCGGCACGGCAAAGAACGAGAGGAACGCGGCAACAAATATCTGTTGGGTGAAAACATCTGGTTGAAAACTGCTTACATCCAGCTTCCCGAACCGGGCATTCCCCACAGGCAACAGCAGCAATAGCCATCGTTCCAGCGGAAGGATCGAGTAAGGGAAAACGACTTCGACGAACCAACGAGGCAGCAAGAGAATTTCCGCATTCCGTAAACTTCCCAGTGCGAGTCCTGGAATGAATATTACCAACGCGCATGCGGTGCCATACAATGTCGGGCTTCGCCATATTGGGACACTACGCAATAACGGATGTAGCGGCATTGCCAAGTGCCCTGTCCGAAGTAGAAGCAATCGCGGTGACGTGCCGGTGACGCATGCAGGACCGCCCGCCCTGAGATACGACCATTTCAACTTATAGTAGGTTTGTTATCGTAATTTCCCGCCATTGTCCGCGATCCCGCTACCCCGCCCGCGACGACTTCCGCTCGCCGGTGACGGCATTCTCCGCCGCCCGGTTCATCAGCGAGGCGTAGTCGTGGCCGAACAGCACCTCGCAGAAGCGGATCGCGGCTTTGACCTGCTGCTGGCGGAAGGTCCGGACCCGGGCATCGCCGCCGCGCAGCGACTGCACCAGCCCCTCGGTCGACTGCTCGACGTAATGTTGCAGGTCGGAGAAGGTCCGCAGCGTCACCTCGTTGATGGCGAGCTCGCTGGCATAGGTGCGGCACACTGCGACGAAATCGATCAGGGCGGCGGCGTCCTCGACCTCGGACGCGTCGATCTTGGCGCCGGCCACGATGTCCTTGTCGGCGCGCTGGCGCAGGATGCGGCGGACCCGTCCGGGCACGCTGTCGATCTCCGATTGCAGCGCATTGGAGGTATCGGCGCGAACCGAGGTGAGCTGGCGTCCCCAGGTGGAATCGTTGCGCAGGTCGAGCTCGGTGCGCAGGCCGCGGACGCCGTCATGCAGCGTCTTGAGCTGCTCGCCGACATAATCGAAATGCCCGCGCCGGATGTCGGTGCGCAGACAGGCTGCGACGAACGACAGGTCGTGCAACGCGATGGTGACGGCGATTCCATAGGGCGTTGCCGCGACCCGCAATTCGTCGTCCGAGGCCGCCATCTTGACCGCGAGGCGGATGATCTGCCATGGCGCGGCGAGCCGCTGCGCGATCAATGACAACGCGAAGGGCAGCAGTTGCGGCGTCTGCAACGACGGCAGCTTGAGCGCCTCCGTCGCGGAGGCGATCTGGCCCTCCGCAAAGACGCGGATCTGGCTCGGCAGCCGGCTTCCCAGGGTTTCCAGCGCTTCGCGGGCTTGCAGCACCAGGCCGATCGGCAACAGATCCTCGACAACGCTCGGCGGGCCGACCCGCGACAGCGCGCGCTGGCGGTCGTCCTGGGAAGGCCCGGCGATCTTGAGGATGGCTTCCGCGGCGGCCAGCTGGAACTTGCGTGCGGCGACCTCCATCGGACCGCTCTCCGAGGCCACAGCCAGCGCCGCCTCGAATTCGCGCGCCGCCTCGGGCGCGCCCTCGCGGGCCAGCCACTGCCAGATCGGCAGCAGCGAGGCGCGCCGGAGCTGGCCCGGCCGGGTCGGGAAATTGGTCTCGGCGAGGAACGGCTCGAGCGGCCGGAACAGCAGCCGCGCCGGATCGTCGCTGCGCGGCTGGGTCTGCTCGTCCTGCTCGACGCCGCGCACGATCTTACGCAGCTGCTCCAGCACCAGATTGGCGATGGCGACGTCGTCGCCACGTTCGACGGCGCGCTCCAGCTCGCGCATCAGCAGCGCCTGCGATTGCGGCGGAAGCTGCGCGAGATAATCCCTCAGCCGCTCGGTCGATTTCTGGCCCATACGCCCGGTCGTGAAAGCTTGGTGCCCGGCAAACGCCGCAGCCCGTCCGCCTGGAATCATAGGGGCCGGCGCGTTAAGAAGCCGTTTAGGAATAATGACGGCCGTAAATCCGCGGCGCCGTCAGAGCCAGATCGGGATCAAGTCAGAATGAATCGGTTCGGCCACGATCACGATTCACCTCTCCCTTGGGAGAGGTCGATTTCGTAGCAAATCGGGTGAGGGG
>NZ_DDOP01000022.1:39466-39767 GCF_002341725.1 Bradyrhizobium sp. UBA2491 | reverse complement strand
GGTCCGATCGCATCGCGATCTGCGGAAACGACGCTATCTGATGCGCCAGCTCGACCGCGGCGGCCAGCGCCTGGCCGGTCGGGACAAGCCGATCTGCGAGGCCCATCGCGACCGCTTCCGAGCCTGAGACCTTCCGCGCGGTCAAAAGCATGTCGAGCGCGCGTCCGGCCCCGATCAGCCGCGGCAGCCGGACCGTCGTGCCGTCGCTCATCGGGACCCCCCAGCGACGCGACAGCACGGCGAAGGTCGCACCCTGCTCGGCGATGCGAAGGTCACAGCGCAGCGCGACGCCGAGGCCGCC
>NZ_DDOP01000022.1:16182-39234 GCF_002341725.1 Bradyrhizobium sp. UBA2491 | reverse complement strand
GCGCGACGCCGAGGCCGCCGGCGCAGGCATAGCCGGCAACGGCCGCGATCACCGGCTTGGAGAGAATGTCGTGGCACGGTCCGTCGGGATCGCCGGCCCACGGCTTGTATGCGTAACCGGCCGCGAGCTCCTTCAGATCAGCGCCGGCGCAGAAGTGGCCGCCGGCGCCGGTCAGCACGGCGACCGCGCGATCCTCGTCGCGATCGAAATCCCGCAGCGCGCGGGTCAGCGCCGCGGCCGTCTCGTTGTCGAGCGCGTTGCGCACCTCCGGACGGTTGATGGTGATGATCGAGACCGGCCCGTCATGCGTGACCAGCAGCTTCGTCATATCAGCCATTGTCGGTCGCGTCCTTCAGTGGGTCTTGAGCAATGGACAATCGCTCTCGCCGGCGGGCCGCCAGGCCTTGTCTCCCGGAATCGTCGCGACGATCTTCCAGTAGTCCCATGGACCCTTCGACTCGCCGGGCTTCTTCACCTCGGTCACATAGAGGTCGCGCAGCAGGCGCCCGTCGGCGCGAATCCGGGCGCCGTGGGTGAACGCGTCTTCGACCGGCAGCTCGCGCATCTTGTCTGCGACCTTTGTGCCGTCGTCGGTTCCCGTTGCCGCGACTGCCTTCAGGTAGTGGACCACCGAACTGTAGACGCCGGCCTGAACGATCGACGGTGGCCGTCCCATTTTGTCCCAGAAGCGCTTGGCGAAGGCACGGCTGCCATCGTCGAGATCGTGATAGTAGGTGGTGGACGAGATCAGGCCCTGTCCGGCGTTCAATCCCATCGCGTGCACGTCGTTGATGAACATCAGGAAGGTCACGACCTGGGTGTTCGCGCCGATCACATTGTATTCGTGGGCCTGCTTGATGGCGTTGCTGGTATCGCTGCCGGCGGTCGCCAGCGCGAGCACCTTGGCGCCCGATCCCTGGGCCTGAAGCAGGTAGGACGAGAAGTCCGGGGTGTCGAGCGGGGCGCGCACGCCGCCGATCACCTTGCCGCCGCCGGCCGCGATCCGCTTGCTCGCCTCGCTCTCCATCGATTTGCCGAACGCGTAGTCCGCCGTGATGAAGAACCAGGTGTCGCCGCCGCGCTTGAGGACGCCTTCCGGAGGCGCCGCGGCCAGCGCGTAGGTGTCGTACATCCAGTGAAAGCTGTATGGCGAGCAGCTTTTTCCGGTCAGCTCGGCCGTCGCCGGGCCCGACATCAGGAAGACCTTCTTGCGCTCGCGCGAGACGGTCTGCATGGCGAGTGCCGCGGCCGAGGAGCCGCCGTCAGCGATGGCGTCGACGCCCTGGGCGTCATAGGCCTGCCGGGCGAGATTGGCGGCGATATCGGGTTTGTTGGCGTGATCGCCGGAGACGATTTCGATTCTCGCGCCGGCGACCTTGCCGCCGAAATCTTCCGCCGCGAGTTCGGCCGCGACGATCGATCCCTTGCCGCCAGCGTCGGCGTAGATGCCGGTCATATCGTTCAGGATGTCGATGCGCACCACGTTGTCGGACATCTGCGCGCATGCCGCCGACGACATCAGGCCGGCGATGACGCCTGCCCCGATCGCGCAGGCGAGGGGTTTCTTCCGCATGGTTCGCTCCCTTTTGTTCTTGCTTCGAGTTTGTTGCTTCGACGCGCGCGACGTCGGCCGGCAATCTGCAATCGTTCGACGCTACGGATGGATCTGAACATACCGCGTAGTATGTTGAAAAATACCCAGTAGTATGTTTGACTGTCAACCTCGCCGCGAGGAGGACGTGTTGGGCAGAATGGGCAGGATCGACGGCGCCGAACCGCTGGCGGATCGGCGCGTGGAAATTCTCGATGCCGCGGCGCGCGCCTTCATGCGGCAGGGCTTCGCAGCGACCTCGATCGACCGGGTGAGCGACGAGATCGGCTCCACCAAGGGCGCCGTCTATTACTACTACCGCAGCAAATCCGAGCTGTTCTTCGCGGTCCATCGCCGCGGCATGGAGCTGACGCAGGCCGCGATCCGGCCACCGTTCGAGATGGACGCTGCGCCGCGCGAGCGCCTGCATGCGATGGCTTTCGCGCACACCTTGCTCGTCATCGATCACCTGCCGTATCTGCGCGTGGCGGCGCAGGGGCTCGAGATGCATTTGCTGGAGCGCACCAATGCGAGCGAGCGAGCCGAACTCGAGGAGGTCGCCGCGCTCCGCGAGACCAACGAGAACCTCTACATCCGCGTCATCAGGGACGGCGTGGCGTCCGGTGGCTTCCGCAGCGTCGACGCCAAGCTCGCGGCCAAGCCGCTGCTCGGAGCGTTGAACTGGACGTCACGGTGGTATCACCCGAGGGATGGCGAGACCCAGGCCAGCAAGAAGAAGCTGGCGCTGTCGATCGCGGATTTCGTGACGGCCGGCCTCGAGATGAAGAATTGAAGCCGACCGGGGATGGCGGATCGGCCGACACCCGTAAAGCGAACTGAGGAGCTGCGGGTGAGCGAGCTCATTCTCCATCACTACGATTTCTCGAACTACTCCGAGAAAGCGCGCGTCGCGATGGGATTCAAGTCGCTGCGTTGGAAGAGCGTGACGATCCCGCCGGTGTTGCCGAAGCCCGACCTGACCCCGATCACGGGCGGCTATCGGCGTGCGCCAGTGCTGCAAATCGGCGCGGACGTCTATTGCGACACGCGGTTGATCCTGAGGGAGCTCGAACGCAGGCATCCCGAGCCGAGCCTGTTTCCGGCGGGCAGCACCGGGCTCGCGAATGCGGTGTCAGCCTGGGCCGAAGGGCCGCTGTTCCGCGCCATCATGCTGTATGCATGGGGCACCAATCACGATCTGATGCCGCCGCAATTGTTCGAAGACCGGGCGGGGATGCGGGGATTGCCGGTGCCGAGCGTCGCATCTGTCGAGCGCGCAGCCGCGCGCAACGCGCCACTGGTGCGAGCGCAACTGCCGCTGGTCGAAGACATGCTGGCCGATCAGCGGACATGGATCTGCGGCGAGCGTTTCACGGTCGCCGACCTGTCGGTGTTTCATGCCCTCTGGTTCCTGACCGATCGAAGCGACCGGCTGGGGCACGAGCTCGCGCACCTGCCCGCCGCCGCAGGCTGGATGCAAAGGATGCGCGGTCTCGGGCACGGCCAACGAGAGGATTTGACGGCTGAAGAGGCGCTGGCGATCGCACGAGACAGCGAGCCTGTACCAAGTTCGCGAAACGGCGTTCGCTATCCCGAAGACCCCGAGCTTGGTAGCTTGGTCGAAGTGCGCGCCGCCGACTACGCCAGGGACGCAATTTTGGGCAGACTCGATTTCCTCGACACCGACGAGATCGCCGTCCGCATCCGCAGCGATCGAGTCGGCGACATCGCCGTCCATTTCCCGCGCATCGGCTTCGAGCTGCGGCCGGTGCGCGGCTAGAGACATCAGTCACTCATGAAAAAGGCCGCCGGAAACCGGCGGCCTTGGCATTGTGGTCTTTGGGAAGGTCGGCTTACTCAGCCGCCTGCTTGCGCGGCGGATCGAGCGCGCCGGAATCGTGGATCTCGGCGACCTGGTGATCCGAGAGGCCGAGCACCTCGCGCAGGATCTCGTCGGTGTGCTCGCCGAGCAGCGGCGAGCGGGCGACGTCGCTCGGGGAGTCCGACAGCTTGATCGGGTTGCCGACCGAGATGTACTTGCCGCGGGTCGGGTGATCGACCTCGACCACGGTGCCGGTCGCGCGCAGCGACTGGTCCTCGGCGAGCTCCTTCATCGACAGGATCGGGCCGCAGGGGATGTCGTCCTTGTTGAGGATCTCCATCGCCTCGAACTTGGTCTTCGTCATCGTCCACTGCTCGATCCGGGCGAAGATCTCGTTCAGGCGCGGCAGGCGGGCCGGCGGCTTGGCGTAGTTCGGATCGGTCTTCCAGGAGGGCTCACCGATCACGTCGCAGATCTTCTCCCAGACCGGCGCCTGGGTGATGAAGTAGATGTAGGCGTTCGGGTCGGTCTCCCAGCCCTTGCACTTCAGGATGCGGCCTGGCTGGCCGCCACCGGAGTCGTTGCCGGCGCGCGGCACGGCGTCGCCGAACGGGACGCCTTCGCCGAACTGGCTGTATTCCTTGAGCGGGCCATGGGCGAGGCGCTGCTGGTCGCGCAGCTTGACCCGCGACAGGTTCAGAACGCCGTCCTGCATCGCGGCGGTGACGCGCTGGCCCTTGCCGGAGTGCGTGCGCTGATAAAGCGCGGTGACGATGCCGAGTGCGAGATGCAGGCCGGTGCCGCTGTCGCCGATCTGCGCGCCGGTGACGAGCGGCACGCCGTCGCGGAAGCCGGTGGTCGAGGCGGCGCCGCCGGTGCACTGCGCGACGTTCTCGTAGACCTTGCAGTCCTCATACGGGCCGGGGCCAAAACCCTTGATCGAGGCGACGATCATCTTCGGGTTGATCGCCTGGATCTTCTCCCAGGGGAAACCCATGCGATCGAGCACGCCAGGGCCGAAATTCTCGACCAGCACGTCGCACTGCTTGATCAGCGCGGTCAGTACTTCCTTGCCCTTCGGGTTCTTGGTGTCGAGCGTGATCGAGCGCTTGTTGTGGTTCAGCATGGTGAAATACAGGCTGTCCACGTTCGGGATGTCCTGCAGCTGGCCGCGCGTGATGTCGCCGACGCCGGGGCGCTCGACCTTGATCACGTCGGCGCCGAACCAGGCCAGCAGCTGCGTGCAGGTCGGTCCGGACTGGACGTGGGTGAAATCGAGAATGCGAACGCCCTTGAGCGCCTTGGTCATAATGTTTTGCTCCGTACTCTGGTCTGCCCCTGCACCCGCAGGGAGTGAAGGGTTGAGGGGTTACTTCTTCTTGCTCAGCACGCTCTGCGGATTGAGATTGCCGATGCGGCCGCTCTCCGAGCCCGCCGCCGGATCGATCACCGCGTTGATCAGCGTCGGCTTGCCGCTGTCCAGCGCCGCGTTGACCGCGCGCTTCAATTCGTCGGGCGAGGTGGCGTTGACGCCGACGCCGCCGAAGGCTTCCATCATCTTGTCGTAGCGCGAGCCCTTGACGAACACGGTGGTCGCCGGATCGTCGCTCATGCCGTTGACGTCGGTGCCGCGATAGATGCCGTCATTGTTGAAGATCACGACGCAGATCGGCAGCTTGTAACGGCAGATGGTCTCGACCTCCATGCCGGAGAAGCCGAACGCGCTGTCGCCTTCGACCGCGAGCACGGGCAGGCCGGTCTCGACCGCCGCCGCGATCGAATAGCCCATGCCGATGCCCATCACGCCCCAGGTGCCGACATCGAGCCGCTTGCGCGGCTTGTGCATGTCGACGACGCCGCGGGCGAGGTCGAGCGTGTTGGCGCCCTCGTTGACGAAGATGGTGTCCGGACGCTCGGCGATGATCGCGCGCAGCGCGCCGAGCGCGCCGTGATAGTCCATCGGCGAGGCGTTGCTCATCAGCTTCGGTGCCATCTTGGCGACGTTGTCGTCGCGCTTCTTGGCGACGGTCGCGAGCCAGTCGCTCGGTGCCGCGCTCCAGTTCGCGCCCATGGCGTCGAGGAAGGCCTGCACGCAGGAGCCGATGTCGCCGACCACGGGAGCCACGATCTCGACGTTGGAGTCCATCTCCTTCGGCTCGATATCGACCTGGATGAACTTCTTCGGGGCCTCGCCCCAGGTCTTGCCCTTGCCGTGCGAGAGCAGCCAGTTGAGCCGGGCGCCGATCAGCATCACGACGTCGGCGTCCTTCAGCACGGTCGAGCGCGCGGCACCCGCGCATTGCGGATGCAGGTCGGGCAGCAGGCCCTTGGCCATGCTCATCGGCAGGAACGGCACGCCGCTTGTCTCGACGAAGTTCTTGATTGCCTCATCCGCCTGCGCATAGGCCGCGCCCTTGCCGAGAATGATGAGCGGCCGCTTTGCGCCCTTCAGCACGTCGAGCGCGCGCTTGACCGACGACGGGGAGGGAATCTGCTCGGGCGCGGCGTCAATCACCTTGACCAGCGACCTCTCGCCGGCATCGGCATTCATCACCTGGCCGAACAGCTTGGCCGGTAAGTCGAGATAGACGCCGCCGGGACGGCCCGACACCGCGGCACGGATGGCGCGCGCGAGACCGATGCCGATGTCCTGGGCGTGCAGCACGCGGAACGCGGCCTTGCACAGCGGCTTGGCGATCGCGAGCTGGTCCATCTCCTCATAGTCGCCCTGCTGCAGATCGACGATCTCGCGCTCCGACGAGCCGGAGATCAGGATCATCGGGAAGCAGTTGGTGGTGGCGTGGGCGAGCGCAGTGAGACCGTTGAGGAAGCCGGGCGCCGACACCGTAAGGCAGACGCCGGGACGCTTGGTCAGGAAGCCCGCGATCGAAGCCGCATAGCCGGCGTTCTGCTCGTGGCGGAACGACAGCACGCGAATGCCCGCCGCCTGGGCCATACGGCCCAGGTCCGTGATCGGGATACCCGGCACACCATAGATGGTGTTGATGCCGTTGAGCTTGAGCGCATCGATGACGAGGTGAAAGCCATCCGTGAGTTCCTGCTCGGTGCCCGGTGCCTCGGACTTCGCAGCGGTATTCAGCATCGGCATCGTCTCCCTGATCGTTCTTGTTCGGACGATCTCGTTGTCGTCAGAAGCGAGTGGACTCGAAGTATCTAAGTGAACAGTTCCTGGCCGTGCGCCTCGACATAAGCGGCAAGACCAAGCGTATGATCGCGGGCGCGCTTCTCGGCCAATTCAGTGTCGCGCGCTTCCAGCGCCTCGATGATCCCGAGGTGCTCGGGCAGCGAGGTCGCGGTGCGGTCCTTGCGGCCGATCGTGAGCTGGCGATAGCCGCGCACATGCAGCAACAGGTCGTTGGTGAGATCGACCAGCACGGGCGATTCCGACAGCGAGATCAGCGCCTGGTGGAAGGCGATGTTGGCCTTGGAATATTCCTCGACGTGATCCTGCGGCAGGCGGTCGGCGCTGAAGTCCTTGAAGAAGTCGCGCAGCGACGAGATGTCCTTCTTGCGCGCGGTGGTCGTGATCAGCCGCGCCGCCATGCTCTCCAGCGCGGCCCAGGCGCGGATCATGTCGACGATCTCGGACTTGGTGCGGCGGACCACGATGATGCCGCGGCGCGGCACGGTCTTCACGAAGCCGTCCTGCTCGAGCATCGCGATTGCTTCGCGGATCGGCGTGCGGCTGACGCCGAGACGTTCGGACAATGCGCGCTCGTCGAGCATCACCGGCTCGGGCGTCGCATAGATGTCCATCTTGAGAATCGCTTCCTTCAAGGCCTCGTAGGCCTTGTTCTTGAAGCTCGTCTCCGGTGCGATCCGGACGATGGCGATATCTGTATCGGCCATGTTAGGCGACGCCTTGGTCTGTTTCGGGTCAGGCACGACTCGTCTCCTCCTCTTGGAGACGTCTTCTTAGCAGAAGAAATTACCTTGGATTTTTGGCATGCCAAATACCAGAATGTCAAGGTGGCCCTATTTTTCGGCGTTTTCAGGCATTGCCCGACCTTGACAATTGCGTTTTTGGCATACCAAATGCCACGAAATTGTCCCAGGAGGAAGCCGATGTCAAACTCGAAGGATGCGGTCCGCAAAATTCTCGATGCGGTCAAGGCCGACAAGCGCACGAGCCTCACCGCGCCCGAAGGCAAGGTGGTCTGCGACGCCTATGGCATTCCGGTGCCGAAGGAGGGCGTCGCCAAGTCGGCCTCCGAGGCCGCGCGCATCGCTTCCGACATGGGTTTTCCGGTCGTGATGAAGATCGTCTCGCCCGACATCCTGCATAAGACCGAGGCCGGCGGCGTCGTGGTCGGCGTCAAGAACACGGCGGACGCCGAGAAGAGCTACGAGACCATTCTGGCCAACGCCAGGAAGTACAAGGCCGATGCCAAGATCGAGGGCATCCAGGTGCAGCAGATGCTGGGCGGCGGCACCGAGGTGATCGTCGGCTCGATCACCGACGGCTCGTTCGGCAAGCTGGTCGCCTTCGGCCTCGGCGGCGTGCTGGTCGAAATCCTCAAGGACATCACCTTCCGCCTCGCGCCCGCGACCAAGGACGACGCGCTGTCGATGCTCGACGGCATCCAGGCCCATGAGATGCTGAAGGGCGTGCGCGGCGGCGAGCCGGTCAACCGCGAGGCGCTGGCCGACGTCATCGTCAAGGTCTCGCAACTCGTCAGCGACTTCCCCGAGATCGTCGAGCTCGACCTCAATCCGGTGTTCGCCACCAGCAAGAACGCCATCGCGGCCGACGTCCGCATCGTCGTCGACTTCGACTACAAGCCGCGCCCGGCGCCGCGCCCGACCGAGGAGATCGTGGCGGCGATGAGCCGCATCATGCAGCCGAAGGGCGTGGCGGTGATCGGCGCCTCCGCCGAGGACGGCAAGATCGGCAACTCGGTGATGAAGAACCTCATCAACGGCGGCTACAAGGGCGAGATCTATCCGATCCACCCCAAGGCGGAAGAGATTTTGGGCTACAAGGCCTACAAGAGCGTCAAGGATGTCCCCGGCGTGATCGACACGGCGGTGTTCGCGATCCCCGCGAAATTCGTCGCCGGCGCGCTCGCCGAATGCGGCGAAAAGAAAATCCCCGGCGCGGTGCTGATTCCCTCGGGCTTTGCCGAGGCCGGCGCGCCCGAATTGCAGGCCGAGATCGTCGAGGTCGGCAAGAAGTACAACATCCGCCTGATGGGGCCGAACATCTACGGCTTCTACTATACGCCGGCCAATCTCTGCGCGACCTTCTGCACCGCCTACGACGTCAAGGGCCACGCCGCGCTGTCGTCGCAGTCGGGCGGCATCGGCATGGCGATCATCGGCTTCTCGCGTTCGGCCAAGATGGGCGTGTCGGCGATCGTCGGTCTCGGCAACAAGTCCGACATCGACGAGGACGATCTGCTCGCCTTCTTCGAGCAGGATCCCAACACCAATCTGATCGCGCAGCACTGCGAGGACCTCAAGGACGGCCGCGCCTTCGCCGAAGCCGCCAAGCGCGTCTCCAAGAAGAAGCCGGTGGTGGTGCTCAAGGCCGGCCGCACCTCGGCTGGCGCCAAGGCCGCCTCGTCGCACACCGGCGCGCTCGCCGGCAACGACAAGATCTATGAGGACGTGTTCAAGCAGTCCGGCGTGATCCGCGCGCGCAGCCTGCGGCAATTGCTGGAATTCGCCCGCGGCGTGCCGGTGCTGCCGACGCCGAAGGGCGAGAACATCCTGATCATCACCGGCGCCGGTGGCTCCGGCGTGCTGCTGTCGGACTCCGTGGTCGATAACGGCCTGTCGCTGATGGCGATGCCGCCGGATCTCGATGCCGCGTTCCGCAAGTTCATTCCGCCATTCGGCGCGGCGGGCAATCCCGTCGACATCACCGGTGGCGAGCCGCCGATCACCTATGTCAACACCGTCAAGCTCGGCCTGTCGGATGAGCGCATCCACGCGCTGATCCTCGGTTACTGGCACACCATCGTGACGCCGCCGATGGTGTTCGCGCGCAACATGGTGGAGGTGAAGAAGGAGATGGAGGCGAAGGGCTTCGTCAAGCCGATGGTCGCCTCGCTCGCCGGCGACGTCGAGGTCGAGGAGGCCGCCGAATATCTCTATCAGCACGGCATCCCGGCCTATGCTTATTCGACCGAGCTGCCGGTCGAGGTGCTGGGTGGCAAGTACAAATGGGCACGCGGCGCGGGCCTGCTCTGAGCTTCTGATCCTTCGAATTCGACAGGCCGCCTCGGACACCGTCCGGGGCGGCTTTTTCATTGCATCGGCCGAGCTGAAACGTGCCGTCAGGGACGGGCGGGCAGGGAAGGCAGCGCGGCTCTTGCCTCCGTTCAGCTCGCGTGAGTTCCGCACCGCATCCCGTGATCCCCGGACCGGAGCCGGCTTGCCTTCCGCATCTGATGTGCTACTGATATATCAGATAAACGATGGAGGAAGCTGCAATGGAGTTGGCTGCAACAGGGATGACCGATCGCCAGCGCAAATATCGTGCGACCTACCGCGAGCGCGTGGTCGGCTGGTACAATGGCTGGCTGCATGTCGTGCTGATCTACACGATCGGCTTCACGGCGCTGTATGTCTACCTGGCCAATCTGCATGACGTGAAGTGGTGGGAATATCTCACCATTCCCGTGGTCTTCCTGATCGCGAACTTCTTCGAATGGGCGGTGCATCGCTTCGTCATGCACCGGCCCTCGAACGTGCCGCTGTTGCGCGCGATCTACAGCCGCCACACGCTGATGCACCATCAGTTCTTCACCGAGGAGGAGATGCGGTTTGCCGACCATCACGACTGGCGCGTCACCTTCTTCCCGCCCTATGCGCTCGTCGTGTTCACCTTGATGTCGATCCCGCCGGCGATCGTCGCCGGGCTCGTGATCTCGGCCAATACCGGCTGGCTGCTGATCACCACGACCACGTCGATGTATCTGATCTACGAATTCATGCACTTCTGCTGCCACGTCGAGGAAAATGCCTTCGTGCGCAACATGCCGTTCGTCAACACCATCCGCCGGCATCACACCGCCCATCACAACCAGTCGATCATGATGGAGCGCAACATGAACCTGACCTTCCCGGTGATGGACTACGCTTTCGGCACCTCCGATCTCAATCGCGGCCTGCTCGGCCACGTCTTCAACGGCTACAGCACGCGCTACGTGAAGACCGACATGCGGCGCACGGCGCGGACGCCGCGGGTCGTGGTAAAGGAGCAGCCGGTGCCGCATGCCGCAGCTTGAACCGAATCTCGCGGGTCTTGCCTGGTTCGGCCTGCTGTGGAGCGTGTGTTGCATCGGCTTCCTGCAACTCGCCGGCATGTACCCGCTGCGTGGCCGCCGGGCGCTGCCGATGACGCTGACCGTCCTGTGGGCGATGTTGCTGGCCGGCACGCTGGCATTCGCCCTGGTCGAGCTGCGCTGGACCACGATCGTCGTGGTGGGCGGGGTATTGTTCCTATTCTTGCCCGCGTTGTTCCAGGCGCTACCCGAATGGTGGCGCGACGGGCACGCGGGATTGCGCCTGTCGTGTTGTGCGATGGTCGCGGCGCTTGCGCTGCTCGCCGGTGTCGCCGCGCCATCGTTGCATAATTGGATGATCTGAAGGGAGATCGCGATGCCCAGCCACATCAAGCTCATGCTGTCGCTGGCGTGCCTCGCCACCGCGGCTTGTGGGTATTTTTTCATGGTCTATCTCGGACAACAGGGTCCGAGCTATGCGGTCGCCTTCCTCGGCGTGTTCGCCACGGTCGCGATGTGGATCTTCCCGGAGGTCGTCAAGAAGGACCTCAAGATGCGCCCGCCGGGATCCTGACCGGGGTCGTGACGTGATGCTGCTGCACAGGGAGGATGCGATGGCGAGCTATACCGGGGACCGCACCATCGACGGCATTTCGGTGCAGGTCGACGGCGAGCCGCTGTCGCCGCATTACGATCAGCTCCGGCTCACCGAACACGGCTTTGAATGGAGCTATGAGGGGCCCGAGCCGGCGCAGCTGGCGTTCGCGCTGCTCTATCACCACCTGCGCGACGCCACTGCCGCGAAGGCGCTGCACGCGGCGTTCATGCGCCGCGTCGTCGCCAATTTCGACAATGAATGGGAGCTCTCCTCGGCCGATCTCGACGAGGCGGTCGCGGCACTGCGGTCCGGACAGACGGTGTAACCCTACGCGCATGCCCCCGGCGGAGAGCCTGTCCAGATGACCCTGACCTGCCGCGCGGCGGTGCTGCATCGAAGCGGAACGCCGCTCTCCGTCGAACGTATCTCGCTGGCGTCGCCCACGCCGACCGATGTCGTGGTAAAGCTCCGTGCCGCGGGGCTCTGCCACACCGACCTCGAGGTGATCGATGGATCGCTGCGCTATCCGTTGCCGATGATCCTCGGCCATGAGGCGGCCGGCGTGGTCGAGGAGGTCGGCAGCGCGGTGCGCGACATCCGTGCCGGCGATCACGTCGTGCTGTCCTGGAATCCGCACTGCGGCCACTGCTTTCACTGCGACCGCGCGCAGCCGATCCTGTGCGAGACCTATCTCGCCAGGGGCGCAGAAGGCGTGCATTTCGACGGCAGCTCGAAGGCGCAGCTCGCGGACGGCGCGAAGCTGGCGCATCTGATGTTCCTCGGCGCATTCTCCGAATATGTCGTGCTGCCGGCGCAGCAGGCGATCGTCGTGGCCAGGGAGATCCCGTTCGACCGTGCCTGCCTGATCGGCTGCGGCGTCATGACCGGCGTCGGCGCGGCGTTGAATGTCGCCGAGATCGGCCACGGCGACACCGTGATGGTCGCGGGCTGCGGCGCGGTCGGGCTGGCCGCGGTGCAGGGTGCCCGGCTTGCCGGCGCCGGTGCCATCATTGCGGTCGATCTCGACGATGCCAAGCTTGCGCTGGCGCGGAAGCTCGGTGCGACGCATACCGTCAACGTTGCGCACAGCGACCCGGTCCAGTTCGCCAGGGAGGCGACGCGCGGGCGAGGGGCGGACGTCATCCTCGAAGCGGCCGGGCACCCGCTGGCGTTCCGGCAGACTGCGGAGGCGGTGCGGCCGGGCGGTCAGGTGATCTGGCTCGGCAAGATCGACGTCTCGCACGATGTGAGCTTCCGCTGGGGCGCATTGATGGGCGAGAAGCGGTTTCGCCGCTCGAGCTATGGCGGCGCGCGGCCGCGGCGTGACTTTCCCTGGCTGGCGCGGGCCTATCTCGATGGCCGGCTCAAGCTCGACGAGCTGATCACCGGCCGCTGCACGCTCGACGGCATCAATGACGGCTTCGAGGCATTGCGCCGCGGGCGGTCGATCCGCACGGTCGTCGAATTCTGAAAGCTTTCACAGCGTCGAGCGCGCAAAGCTCTCGATGTAGTCGATCAGGCTGTCGGACGCCGCCCCCGCAGCGTCGACGCGCCGCTCGGCGATGGCCTCGGCGACGTCGGCATGCAGCCGCGCCGCGAGCGGCAGGTCGGCGGCTTCCTTGTAATGCTGGTACCAGAACCGGCGCGACAGGCCGTGCATCAGGCCCATGGCGCGGGAGGCGAACTCGTTGCGTGACGCCGCGGAGACCAGCGTATTGAACTGGTGGTCCAGCCGCATGAACAGGAGATCGTCGGATTTCTCCGCCGCGCGCCGCATGCCGGTGGCGATCTCGGCGAACTGGGCGCGCTGCTCGCTGGTGGCGCGCTCGGCCGCGCCGCGTGCCATCAGCCGTTCCAGCTCGCGCCGCACTTCGAGCAGGCGAAGCTGCGCGCGCAGGTCGATCTCCGACACCAGCACGCCGCGGCGGGCGAGGATGTTGACCAGGCCATCGCGCGACAGGCGCTGCAAGGCCTCACGGATCGGAGTGCGGCCGATGTCGAGCCGCTTGGCGAGCACCAGCTCGGAGAGCGCGGTGCCGGGCGGCAGTTGCAGCGTCACGATCAGCTCTTCCAGCTCGGCATAGGCACGATCGGTCAGCGTGACGTCGCTTTGCGGGAGCCGGGCTTGCGCCGCAGCGCGTGACTTGTCACCGGTAGCCGACGATGACCGCGCCGGCCGGCGACTACCTGCTGCGCGCGCGCGCGCCGTGCTGGATCGTTTGTTCGAATCTGCCATCGAGATCATGAGTGCTACGATCCAGCAGATATCTCACACGCCTGACGGCACTGACAAGGCCGCTCGGTCCGCGGCGCACCGATTCGGTGCGCAGCGAGCAGCACCCGTCAGTGCGAGATGCTTTCCAGCGTCCGGCCGCGGGTTTCCTCGCCAAGCAGCAGCACAGCGAGGGCCGCGATCACGAATGCGCCGGCACCGAGCGCGAAAACGCCACTTTGTCCCGCCGCCGGGAGAATCACGCCGATCACGTAGGGGCCGATCAGCGAACCGATTCGGCCGACCGCGGACGCAAAACCCGTTCCGGTGGCACGGACATGGGTCGGGTACAGTTCAGGCGTGTAGGCGTAGAGCGCCGACCACATCCCGAACAGGAAGAACTGCATGCACAGGCCGGCGATGATGAGTTGGGTCTGGTCCGCCGCCGAGCCGTAGAAGTGGCAGGCGATCGCGCCGCACAGCAGGTTCATCACCAGCGTCGCCTTTCGTCCCCAGGATTCCACGAGCCAGGCCGAAACCAGGAAGCCGGGGATGCCCGCGAGCGAGATCATGATGGTGTAGAACACCGATTTGGTGATCGGGAATCCCTTGGCCTGGAGCAGTGCTCCGAGCCACGTGGTCAGGCCGTAGAAGCCGAGCAGGGCAAAGAACCACAAGGTCCACAGCATCGTGGTCCGCTTGGCGTAGATGCCTGAAAACAGCGTCCTCAGGCCGGTGACCTCGGGCGCGGGCGCGGCCGCCTGGCGCACGACCGGCGGCAGTTCCCCGCCGCCGAGACGGTCGCGGACCTTGCTCTCGATGTCGCGTACCGTCGACTCGGCCCGGTCCGAATGGCCGTGCGACGCGAGCCAGCGCGGCGATTCCGGAACGTAGCGGCGCACCACGAGCACGAAGACGGCCGGGATCGCCTGAAGGATGAAGACCCAGCGCCAGTCGGCGACTTGCAGCACGAAATAGGTCAACAGGCCCGAGGCGATGAAGCCGAGCGGCCAGAACCCCTCGAGGAACGCGATATAGCGGCCGCGGTTGCGGGCCGGCATGATTTCCGAGACCATCGATTGCGCGACCGGAAACTCCATGCCCATTCCGAAGCCGAGCAGCAGGCGGGAGGCGCCGAGCGCGGTCGCCGTCGTGGAGAGGCCGCAGCACAGGCTGCCCAATCCCCAGAAGATCATGCTGACCTGGAAGACGCGGGCGCGGCCGAAGCGGTCGGCCAGCATGCCGGCGGAAGCGGCGCCGGCGAACATGCCGAGGAAGCTCATGCTGGACAACAGGCCTGCTTCCGCGGTCGAGAGGCCAAAGGTCTGACGGATCGAGCCGAGCACGAAGGTCAGCGCGGCGAGGTCCATGCTGTCGAAGAACCACGCCGTCGCGATGATCCCGAAGATCCAGCGCTGATAGGAGGTCAGCGGCAGGCGTTCGAGCCGTGCCGCGATATCGGCGACCTGCTGCGCCTGCGCGGTTCGCGCGACGGCGGCCGGAGCCCGGCTACCAGCTGCTGCGGTGACGTCGGAAACGGTCATGCTGTCCTCCCCAGGTGGACGTTGGCGGGCTCTTGGCGGCCCTTCCGTAAGATGTCACATAGATGGCAGTGATATGTCAATTGGTTGTCAGGTGCGGGAAGGTAGCTGGCGGCGGGAATTGGACTTTGCCGGCAGGGGCAAATCGACGCGCGGCGCGCGCCGGCCGTCATCCGAGCCGGTCTCGATCAGGCCGCACGATGGCGCTGCGGACCGCCATCCAAGCAGCATCGAAATCCGGTTAACGGCATTGGAGAAATCGGGGCTTATCGGATAAGCCGGCTTTAAGGCGGAACCGACTAGATCTGCTCGGGCTGCAACGTGCTCGATGCCTGGAGGGCCTCGCATGTTGCGTCCGGAGGAGGCGCTTACCCGACATGTCAGCTCAGATGGATCTGGATTTCGCAACCGATGATCGTGCCCGGGCGCAGATCGGCGCGGCGGTGGGCTATCTGCTCAGGGACGCGACCGGCGTCGCGCGTGAGCATGCCGTCGAGACGATCGTCGAGATGGTGCGCGAGATCGCAAGCCGGCCGCACGCGGTCGAATCGGTCTCGATCCAGCCGCTGATGAGCGGCGTCGCCTATCGCGACTTCGTCATCGATGCCTACCGACGCGACGTCGATCGCTGGCGCGCGACCATCCGCCGTGCGAACGGCAAGAAGATCCGGATCGCCTCTCCGCCGTCGGTCCGCGACGAGGCCACGACGACGGCCGATGCGATCACCGCCGAGAAGGCGATCGAGTTCGCCCGACGGGCGATCGACCTGGGTGAGGTGATCTGATCCGCCCCGTCTCCGGTTGCCGTCGCCGCGAATCTCCGGACGACGGCCGCTGAGCCTATGCTTGGGACGCGTGATGTGCTCCGATGCGACCGCTGCGCCGGCTCGGGAGCCGGCCGCGAAATCATCCATCGTACCCGAGCTCGAGAAACGCCATGCCGTCGGAACTCCGTTCGCCCCGTCTCGCCGTCCTGATCGACGCCGACAACGCATCCGCAAGAATTGCCGATGGGCTGTTCGAGGAGATCGCCAAGATCGGCGAGGCCAGCGTGCGCCGCATCTACGGCGACTTCTCCAATCCACGATCCAAGGGCTGGGCCGACGTGCTGTCCAAGCACGCCATCATCCCCCAGCAGCAATTCGCCTATACGACCGGGAAGAATGCGTCCGACATCACCCTGGTCATCGACGCCATGGACCTGCTGCATAGCGGCCGGTTCGACGGCTTCTGCCTGGTGTCGTCGGACAGCGATTTCACCCGGCTTGCCGCCCGCATCCGCGAGCACGGCATCGACGTGTTCGGGTTCGGCGAGCAGAAGACGCCGGAGAGTTTTCGGCAGGCCTGCCGCAGGTTCGTCTATACCGAGATCTTGCGCGGCGGCGCTGCGAGCAGTCAGGACACCGCCGCACGTGCCCAGCCGCTGCAACCGCCCGAAGCCGCCACGCCGATCATCAAGAAGGTGCTCGGCCAGATCGCCAGCGAAGACGGCTGGGTGACGCTTGGCGAAGTCGGACGCCAGATTACCAATGTCGCACCCGACTTCGATCAGAGGACCTACGGCTTCCGCACGCTCGGCGAACTGGTGCGCAGGACAAACGCCTTCGAGATAGATCACCCCAAGGGCGGGTCGATGCGGATCCGGATCAAGCCGACGGCTGCACCGGCACCGAGACGGCGAGCGCCAAGGCGGCGCGCCGAACAGAAGCCGCCGGAGTGAACAGCACGCGCTGCGGACCGCTCTGAATCGTCTCTGGACCTGAACCAATGATGAATGCCGTTTGCGACCTGCTCGAAGCGGCATTCTCATTTGCTCCGGAATCACAGCCAGTTGCTGCGGAACTGGAATGTGCGGGCAAGTCGTCGTGCGGGAACTGGAACGTCTCATTCGCTCCGATGTTGAGATGCGTCGATCAACTCGGAGGAGGAGAATGATGATGAACAAGCGTTTTGCAGTTTCCCTTGTCGCTGCCGCGTCGCTGCTCGCGTCCGGCTCGGCCTTCGCGCAATCCACGACCGCTGCGGGCGCTGCGAACGGCGCGCGGGCCGGCGGCGAAATCGCGGGTCCCGTTGGCGAGATCGTCGGTGGCACGGTGGGTGCCGCGGTCGGCGCCGGCCTCGAGATTCCGAACGCGGTGATCACCTCGATTCCACGCGACGAGCCGTCGGTGGTGGTGCGCGAACGCGTCGTGGTCGGCGAACCGCTGCCCGACACCGTGGTGCTGCGTCCGGTGCCGCGCTACACTGAATATCGCTACGCGGTCGTCAATGATCGCCGCGTGATCGTCGATGCGCGCACCCACCGGATCGTCAAGATCATCGACTGATCGTGCGGCATTCCTGATCGTCGACATCCTCGCGGGCACATCGCCCGCGGGGATGTCGTTTGCTCCCATGAATACCGGCATGGCACGGGCCCGCTTTTTTCATGAAGCGGCCCGTTGGCCTGACCGCCCGATCCCCTAGACTGCTCCGCAACGAGCGGACGCAACGCGCGTTCGCGTGAAAGCAGGGGACGGAACATGGGCCGCAAGATCGCGATCGTCGGAGCTGGGGCTGTCGGCGGCTACGCCGGTGCGCATATGGTGCAGGCGGGTGAAGACGTCACCTTCATCGATCCGTGGCCCGAGCATGTCGCGCACATGCGCAAGCATGGACTGCGCGTCACCCACGCGATGGATGTCGCCGAGTTCTCGGTCCCGGTCCGCGCGCTGCACGTCACCGACGCGCAGCAACTCGCCAAGGAGAAGCCGGTCGACATCGCCTTCGTCTGCATGAAATCCTACGACACCGCCTGGGCCACCATGCTGATCCGGCAATATCTGGCCGCGGACGGTTACGTCGTGTCGTTGCAGAACTGCATGAACGAGGAGACCATCGCCGGCGTCGTCGGCTGGGGCAAGACGCTCGGCTGTATCGCGAGCAGCATCACCGTCAATCTGCCGGAGCCGGGCCACATCCACCGCGGTGCCGGCAAGGGCGGGGCGACGCACACCGTGTTTCGCGCCGGCGAGGTGCATGGCCGTATCACGTCGCGGGCGGAGGAGGTTTGCCGGTTGGTCGGCCATTCCGATAGCGCCAAGGTCACTTCCAATCTCTGGGGCGAGCGCTGGTCCAAGCTGGTTGCCAACGTGATGGGCAACGGGCTGTCGGCGTGCACCGGCCTGCCGGGTGGCGAGGTGCTGCAAAGCGAGCCGCTGCGCCGCTTCTCGACCCGGCTCGGCAGTGAGGCGATCCGCGTCGGCCAGGCACAGGGCTATCAGCTCGAGGAAATCCTGCACCTGCTGCCCGAGACCATCGCCCGTGCCGGCGAGGGCGACGAAACCGCGATCCGCGCCTGCGACGAACAGCGCTTCAAGGACAGTAAGCGCACCTCATCCACGCAGCGCCCCTCGATGGGCCAGGACATGCAGAAGGGCCGCCGCACCGAGATCGAATTCTTGAACGGTTTTGTTGTGCGCGAGGGTGAGAAGCTCGGCCTTGCCTGCAATGCCAATGCCGCGCTGACCGACATCGTCAAGCGCGTCGAGCGCGGCGAGCTGAAGCCGGACCCAAGGCATATCACCGAGCTGCGGATGAATTGAGTATATAGCGTCGTCATTGCGAGGAGCGTAGCGACGAAGCAATCCATCTCTCCACATGTGCGGAAAGATGGATTGCTTCGCTCCGCTCGCAATGACGGTACTTAGGCAGTTTTCCTACAGCAACTGCCGCACTCCCATCCCATGCATGAAGCGCTCGCGGATCTGCACGGGGTCGCGCCTTGTCGTGCCGGTGCCCGGCTTGTCGTCGATGCGGACGCCGATCAGCGTGGGGGCGGGAGCCGATTTCGACTGCTCGATCAATCGGTCGAAATCATCCTCGTCGGCGGCCCAGGAACTGTTGGCGAGGCCGCTGGCGAGTGCGATTGCGACGATATCGGTATGGCTCGCCGCCGGGGTCGGCTGGCTGCCGGTGATCTGGTAGATGCCGTTGTCCATCACCACCATGGTGAGGTTGTTCGGCGCCAGCGTCGCGATGGTCGAGAGGCAGCCGAGCTGCATCAGCAGCGAGCCGTCGCCTTCCAGCGCGAACACCCGTCGCTTCGGTTGCGCCAGCGCAACGCCAAGCGCGATCGGAAACGCAAGTCCCATGCTGCCCAGCATGTAGAAATTCTCAGGCCGGTGGCCGGCGGCCCAAAGATCAAAGTTGGTGTTGCCGATGCCGCCGATCACGGCCTCGTCCTTCAGCTTTGTGACGAGGCGCTGCGTCAGATCGAAGCGGTTCATCACCTTGGTGTTGCGCGCGGGCGTGCTGGTCATGGCTGATCTCACTTGTCGAAGGTCTTGCCGCCGGTCAACAGCGGCGAGAGGATCAGCGCCACCGGCGCCTGGGTGGTGATCGCCTGCTTGATCGAACGGTCGGCGATGAATTCGAGCTCGTCGAGCCGGGTGACGGTGTGGTGCTCCATCGCCAGCGAATCCAGCACCGGGCGCATGGTGCGGCAGACCAGCGCCTGGCCGTAATTGAACTCACCGAGCGTGCCGCGCTCGGAGACGAACATGATCAGCGGGATCTGGTAGGGTACTGCGAGCGAGGCCAGCACGTTGGCGAGCGTGGCAAAGCCCGAGGTCTGCATCAGCACCGCGCCGCGCGTGCCGGCCATCCAGGCGCCGGAGACGATGCCGACGGCCTCTTCCTCGCGTGCGGTCGGAAATGTCGTGAAATACGGGTCGGCGTGCAGGTTCTTGATCAGGGTGGTCAGCACCCGGTCGGGCACATAGGGCACCAGCCTGATCTCGTTCCGCTTCAGCGTCTGCAGCACGATGTCGTGCCAGGTCGTCCCCGATGTCTGGGACGAGGCTTGTTCCGCGGCCGCCATCCTGTTCTCCCTGCTCGCGCGACGCTGATGTTCGCTTGCGCGTCGAAACTTGACGCGGTGCCTGTGATTGTCAACATGCCGTGGTCGCAACGCGATCTGCGGAATTCAGCCATCGCGACGCCAGACCGGCGTGCGATAAAAACGGCAAAGGAACGGAACGATCAAGGGACGGGAGGCGTCGATGGCCGGATGGGCCTGGCGGACCGCCATTGCAGCAGCGGCCATGCTTGCGGCCGGCTTCGCGTCGGCTCAGCCGTATCCGGCCAAGGCCGTTCATATCCTCGTTCCCTATCCACCCGGCGGCGGCGTCGACGTGCTGACACGCACGTTGGCCGAAACCGTGTCGAAATCCTGGACGCAATCGATCGTGGTCGAGAACCGGCCCGGCGCCGGCGGGGTGATCGCCTCGCAGGCGATCGCGACCTCGGCGCCCGACGGCTACAATCTGATCATGGTGGCGAGCGGCCACGCCACCAATCCGTTCCTCTATCCGAAGCTGCCCTACGACACGTTCAAGGATTTCTCGCCGATCTCGCTGTTGGCATCGTCGCCGAACGTGCTGCTGGTCCGCGCGGACTCCCCGTTCAAGTCGGTCGGCGACGTCATCGCGGCGGCGAAGGCCAAGCCGGGCAGCCTGTCGTTCGCCCATGCCGGCAACGGCACCTCGACCCATCTGGCCGGCGAGTTGCTCAATAGTCTCGCGAAGATCGATCTCAGGGCGATCCCCTACAAGGGCGGCGCGCCGGCGATCAACGACCTGCTCGGCGGGCAGATTCCGATGTCGTTCAACAACGGACCGGAATCGGTCGGGCAGTTGCAGGCCGGCACGGTCCGCGCGCTGGCGGTGACGACGGCGTCGCGCGCGCCGTTCCTGCCTGATGTGCCGAGCATGTCGGAGACCGTGCCGGGTTACGACACCGAGGTGTGGTGGGGCCTGCTCGGACCCGGCAGCATGCCACCCGATCTGGTGGCGAAGATCTCGCGCGATTTCGTCGCGGCGGTGAATACCGATGATGTGAAGGAGCGGCTCGGCAAGCTCGGTGCGATCTCGATCGGCTCGACGCCCGACCAGTTCGCGGCCAAGATCAAGGCCGACTACGACAAATGGGGGCCGATCATCAAGGCCGCCGGCATGAAGGCGGAATAGCAGATGGCCGCGTCAGAGATCCCTGCCTGCCTGCCGCCGCGTCCGGTGACGCCGCCGCGCGAGAAGCTGCCGGCGAAAGCCTGCGACACCCATGCGCATGTGTTCGGGCCGGCCGACCGCTTCCCCTATGCCGGCGATCGCAGCTACACGCCGCCTGACGCGCCGCTTGCAAGCTATCTCGGCATGCTCGATGCGCTCGGCTTCGCCCGTGGTGTGCTGGTGCAGGGCAGCGCGCATGGCCGCGACAATTCGGCGATGCTGGATGCCTTGCAGCGCGAGCCTGCGCGGCTGCGCGGCGTCGCGGTGGCCGATGCTGACGTCGCGGCGGGCACGCTGCGGCAATGGCACGTGCTTGGCATACGCGCATTGCGCTTCAACCACTTCTTCCGCGGCGGCCAGTTGCACTATCGCGGCGGCATTCCGCTCGGCGTTGCCGAGACCCATGCGCCGGTGATGGCCGAGCTCGGCTGGCACCTGCAACTCTGGATCGACGTCAAGGACTTGCCTGACACGATCCCGGTGCTGAAGGCATTGGGCCTGCCGGTCGTGGTCGATCACATGGGCCGCACCGATGCGCGCGCCGGCGTCGACACCGCGGGCTTTCAGAGCCTGCTGCGCGCGGTCGGTGAGGGCTGGTGTTGGGCCAAGCTCTCGGGTGCGCATCGCCTCAGCCTTCAGGCGCCCGACTATCCCGACGCGCGGCCGTTCCATGAGGCACTGGTGTCGGCGAACCCCGAAAAGCTGGTGTGGGGCGGCGACTGGCCGCATCCGCGGGTCGAGGGCGAAATGCCCAATGCCGGCCATCTGCTCGACTTGTTTCACGAATGGACGCCGGATGCCGCGACACGTCACCGCATCCTCGTCGACAATCCCGCAAGACTCTATGGCTTCCCAAACTGAGAGTTGCTCGAAGACATGACCGTCAACAACAAGCGCGTGTTCTACGTCAAATACCTCGCCCACGAGATCTATGCCGATACCCTGAAGAGGCGGCCGGATGTCCGGCTCGATCGCCTGGAGAACGAGACGCCGGAGGCGCAATTCGCGCCCGTCCTGGCTGACGCGCATGCCTATCAGATCGGTGCGGCACGCGATGAGCTGGCGCCGCACTTCCACGCCCATGCCGAGCTGCTGAAGCGGGCACCGAACCTGTTGATCGTGTCCTCGAACGGCGCTGGCTTCGATCCCGTCGACGTCGAGGCCTGCACCGCGGCGGGCGTGCTGGTCGTCAACCAGTCCGGCGGCAACGCCAACTCGGTGGCCGAGCACGCGCTGGGCATGATGCTGACGCTGTCGAAGCGGATCATCCAGTCCGACCGCCGGCTGCGGCGCGAGGCCAATGTCAACCGCAACGACCTGATCGGCAATGAGCTGAAGGAGAAGACCGTCGGCATCGTCGGTCTCGGCAATGTCGGCCGCCGCATCGCCGAGCTGTGCAAGGGCCTGCTGCACATGAAGGTGATCGCCTACGATCCGTATCTGACGGCCGACGAGATGGCGAAGCGGGGCGGCGAGAAGGTCGAGCTCGACGATCTCTTGCGTCGCGCCGACTTCGTCTCGATCTCCTGTCCGCTGGACGGCAAGAGCCGGGGCATGATCGGCGCGCGTGAATTCGCGCTGATGCAGCCTCATGCGTACTTCGTCACGACGGCGCGCGGCTTCATCCATGACGAGAAGGCCTTGGAAGAGGCACTGAGGGACAAGCGCATCGCCGGTGCCGGCCTCGACGTCTGGGCCAAGGAACCGCCGCCGCCGGATCATCCGCTGCTGCAGTTCGACAATGTGCTGGCGAGTCCGCACACCGCCGGCGTCACCCGCGAGGCGCGCATCAACATGGGCCGGATCGCGGCCGAAC
This sequence comes from Bradyrhizobium sp. UBA2491, assembly GCF_002341725.1. Lineage (NCBI taxonomy): Bacteria > Pseudomonadati > Pseudomonadota > Alphaproteobacteria > Hyphomicrobiales > Nitrobacteraceae > Bradyrhizobium > Bradyrhizobium sp. UBA2491. Next base: position 16,354 of record NZ_DDOP01000022.1, on the reverse strand, counting down.
AGATCCTCGACGCCCTCGACGGCAAGCGCCCGCCGCGCATCATCAATCCCGAGGTCTGGCCGGTGTATGCCAAGCGGTTCGAGCAGGCGTTCGGGTTCTTGCCGGGGTAGGGCGCGGTAGTCGGTCTCGCCTTTGTCAGGTGAGCACGCTTGTCAGGCTCCCTCTCCCCTTG
>NZ_DDOP01000022.1:0-15998 GCF_002341725.1 Bradyrhizobium sp. UBA2491 | reverse complement strand
GAGAGGGGTGGCCCCGGGCGAGATCATTGATGAAGCCACGGCTGTCGCAATTCGCACCCCGTGTCGTTCAAGCCCGCAGTGAGAGAGCACCCGTGTGGTACCCCTCTCCCTAGCCCTCCCCCGCAAGGGGGGAGGGAACCCTGCCATGGTGCATCCCTCACCAGAGAGGTGGGCCGTAGCCGCGCCCGGCCAAAATGTCGAAAACAACCCCATGCAAAGCAGGTGGCGGCTGTCGCGTTCGGTCAGGCACCTTGACGCGTCGGGCAACTCAGCGGTACATTTCCAATATTCCGAAATCGTGGAGTGGGCCGCCTTGAGGCCATCCACCGGTGCGTTCCGCACGCGGAGGGCAAGCCGTGCGCAAGCGCCGCTGCATCCGAAAGCAGCGGAGAAAATCTCCTTCGCCAATGCCTCGATCGGGGCAATAAACCCACTGCCAAAGCCCCGTCCGGCAGCGCGGTCGTTGTTATTTCCCTTGAGATATCGACGGCTTAGCCGGAAATCGCCATCTTCTCGCCGTGCCCGACCAATCCGGGCACGGAAGGAAGACGTATCATGCGACAGGTCCAGTCATTGCTCCGCAACGCGCCCGCACGGATCGGCCGCCGTCTTGCGCAGATCGTCGCGATTGCCGCCGCCAGCCTGCCGCAGGCCGGCGCCTAGTTTTCCCCCGCTGCGACGCTATGTGCGTCGAATTAACTCAGTCCCACCTCGCGTCGGTGCTAGCGTGTGATCCCCGGGCTCTGCCGGTGCAGCAGGGAGGGTTTCCATGTCACGCTTCGTCGTTCACTTCATGAAGGACGTGCTCGGTGGCAATGGCCGCCAGCGCGAGGTCTGTCAGGGCGCGCTCGAGATCGACGCCGTGAGCGAAGGTCAGGCCACCGAAATGGCCAAAGTCAAATTCTGCCAGGAACAATCGCTGTGCGACTGGTCGCTGCATGCCGACCGCATCCGGATCGATGCGGCCGACTTGCACGTGAGCTGATCAGACGGGTTTCGTGCGTGGCCTGCGGGAATCACCTCTCCCCGCTGGGGAGAGGTCAGGGAAGCTGCGGGCGCCGCGATCACTCCGGCAGGATGCGCACCGCGCCCTTGGCGGCGCTGCTCGCGAATGCCGCGTAGGCCTTCAGCGCGGTGGAGACGGCGCGCTTGCGCGGTGCCGCCGGCTTCCACGCGGCGTTGCCCTTGGCGTCCATCGCCGCACGGCGACGCTTGAGCTCGGCATCGTCGACCGCGAGGTGGACCTTGCGGTTCGGGATGTCGAACTCGACGATGTCGCCTTCCTCGGCGAGACCGATCAGGCCGCCTTCGGCGGCTTCAGGCGAGACGTGGCCGATCGACAGGCCCGACGATCCGCCGGAGAAGCGGCCATCGGTGATCAGCGCGCAGGCCTTTCCGAGCCCCTTCGACTTCAGATAGCTGGTCGGATACAGCATCTCCTGCATGCCGGGGCCGCCGCGCGGACCCTCATAGCGGATCAGCACCACGTCGCCGGCCTTCACCTTGTTGGTGAGGATGCCCTCGACCGCCGCGTCCTGGCTCTCGAAGATGCGCGCCGGGCCTGAGAATTTCAGGATGCTCTGGTCGACGCCGGCGGTCTTCACGATGCAGCCGTCCTCGGCAAGATTGCCGAACAGCACGGCGAGGCCGCCGTCCTTGGAATAGGCATGCGCGGCGTTGCGGATCACGCCGTTCTCGCGATCGGCGTCGACCTCATCGAAGCGGCTGTTCTGGCTGAAAGCCTCCTGGGTCGGCACGTTGCCCGGTGCGGCGCAGTAGAAGTTGCGCACCTTGTCGCTTGATGTCCGCATCACGTCCCAGCGGTTCAGCGCGTCGTCCAGCGTCGTGCTGTGCACGGTCGGGCCGTCGGTGGTGAGCAGCTTGGCGCGGTCGAGCTCGCCGAGGATCGCCATGATGCCGCCGGCGTGATGCACGTCCTCCATGTGGACGTCCTGCACCGAGGGCGCGACCTTGCAGAGCACCGGCACCTTTCGGGAAAGCCGGTCGATGTCGTTCATCGTGAACGGCACTTCGCCTTCGCGCGCCGCGGCGAGCAAATGCAGCACGGTGTTGGTCGAACCGCCCATCGCGATGTCGAGCGTCATCGCGTTCTCGAACGACTTGAAGTTCGCGATGTTGCGCGGCAGCACCTTGGCGTCGTCCTGCTCGTAATAGCGGCGGGCCAGATCGACGATCAGATGGCCGGCCTCGACGAACAGGCTCTTTCGGTCGGCATGGGTCGCCAGCACCGAGCCGTTGCCGGGCAGCGCCAGGCCGAGCGCCTCGGTCAGGCAGTTCATCGAATTCGCGGTGAACATGCCGGAGCAGGAGCCGCAGGTCGGGCAGGCCGAGCGCTCGATGGCCTCGACCTCTTCATCCGTGACGTTGGAATCGGCGGCCGCAACCATGGCGTCGATCAGGTCGACTGCGCGCTTCTTGCCCTTGAGCAGGATCTTGCCCGACTCCATCGGGCCGCCCGAGACGAACACGGTCGGGATGTTGAGGCGCAGCGTCGCCATCAGCATGCCGGGGGTGATCTTGTCGCAGTTGGAGATGCAGACCATGGCGTCGGCGCAATGCGCGTTGACCATGTATTCGACGCTGTCGGCGATCAGCTCGCGCGAGGGCAGGCTGTAGAGCATGCCGTCATGGCCCATCGCGATGCCGTCGTCGACCGCAATGGTGTTGAACTCCTTGGCGACGCCGCCGGCCTTCTCGATCTCGCGCGCCACCAGCTGGCCGAGATTCTGCAAATGAACATGGCCGGGCACGAACTGGGTGAAGGAATTGACCACCGCGATGATCGGCTTGCCGAAATCCTCGTTCTTCATGCCGGTGGCGCGCCAGAGGCCGCGTGCACCCGCCATGTTGCGGCCGTGGGTGGTGGTGCGGGAGCGATAGGCGGGCATCGTAAATCCTTGGGCTATGGCCATTTTTTAAGGGAGATGGCAGCCCTTATGCCTGCCCGTGGGGGCGGATTCAAGCGCGGAACCGCATGGCTGAGCCCCGCAATTCGGGCAATGCCGCGCCGCCGGCTTGAGCTCGGTTGGTCAGGTGCATCTGGCCAAGCTACAGCTGTATCCGGCCAAGCTAGAAGGGAGTCCATTTTGCCGAGGAATCGGCGGAGAGCTTACTCTTGTTGAGTCCATCTTCTGGACAAAGCTGAGTCGAAGGGAAGGCTACTTTGCAGTGCGCGGCCTTAGCCTCGCTGCCACCTCGTCACAGCGCTTCATGGCCCAGCAAAGGTCAGGAATTTCTTTCGCGATGGCGCATTCATAGACTTGCGCGAGGCCGATCCGCAACTGGTAGCAACCCAGCGCGAGCGCATCGTGGGAGAGGTCGGGGCAATGGTCCTCAAGGAAGCGCGCTTGCGCTTCCATGCAAGCAAGCCATGGACGCCAAAAGAAGATGTTAGCAGCGTCATATAGAGGATCACCGAACATCGCCTCGCTCCAATCGATCACGCCCGTGATTGTCACGCCATCAGTCAGGACGTTGTTTGACCCAAAATCCGCATGAACCAGCCTTCGTGTTTCTGGGCACCCTGACAACAGGTCTTGTAACTTGCTCATATGCTCGGCGCACCAGCGCGAGCTCACCAGCGCATTGACGCGGCTCCAGTCATACCGATGTGGATCGGCGACGGCCGCCAAGAAATCCCTCCAGTGCGTGTGTTCACCGACACCACGGGAATCGAACGGACCGAAGCCCGCCGTCTCGGGAAGTGGCGCATCGGCGACCGCCTGCATGGCTTGGGCCACCGCCGCGGTCACGCCCGGCAACGCTGCTGGCGCCAGGTCCTGCAGCGTTACGCCTGCCGCGCGCCTTGAGATGCAGTATGGTAGATCTTCTGTCTCACCTATCAAGACTATTTCGGGGATCGGCAGAGCGGCTGACCCGAACTGTTGATGGCAATATGCATCCTTATGGAATCCTGACGGGGACCGGTTTGCGCGGACGATGAACTCCTCGCCACCGACACGAATGCCGAAAGCCAGCGACTCCTCACCCGGCGAAACGCGGTGCACTGCGGACACATGACCAAAGTCGCGTGTCACAGCCGCCAATATGGTGTCTTCGGAGATTGCAGGTCTCATAACTTCTTCCCAGTTGAACGCTTGCGGCCCAGCAAGGCTGTTGCGATTTGGGGTGTAGAACTTGCATCGTAGCACCGGTCATTGTTCGACCAGGCGAGCTTCAAGTGCAGCCCTAACGAAGAGGTCATGGAGATCATCCAGGGCGGATCGGTGTCGTGGCAGCCTGGGCGACAGCGAGGATTGGGATTCTAACCTGATACGCTTCATCATTTGAGTGAAAGCTCAGTGACCCAGTAGGCCATGTCAACGATGATCCGCGAACGCTGCTACTCCAATCAACGCTGGATGAAATCCCCATGGTAGGCCACCCTTTGCTAGGTGATGGTGACTTCTATCGATGTGCATTTGCTGCCGTTGGTCGGATGAAAATCAACTGAGCAAGCCGTTACAACTATGAGCAGATCGTCCTCGGCGCGAAGAACAACGTAACCGCCTGGTGGGTTGATAGAGGGGAGTACCTCCAATCGTCCGTCTGGCCGCGGGGGCGAGTTCTGAAAAAGATTCACGGGGTCTGGAACAGTAGGCAGCGTGACACCTGCGCGCGACAATGCTTTCAAGAAATTGTCCCGGCAATTGGGATGCCCGTGGAGGCCGGCCCTGACGTAGAGCGCATCGTCGCAGGGTGGAAAGAGCATATCATGAGGTCCGGGAGAGCCGGATTCAATCAGCGTCAACAGCGGTTTGCTTTGCTTGCTGTAGAAGCTATCTCCCACATCTGGAAACATCTTTTCATTGATGTCCCGGGTATGACCAGTGCTAATCCAGTCCATGGGCTCCCTTGATGTAATCGCCCAGAAGTCGGCCACCTGCTGTCCGTCTGGATCGGTCACGGTGATATGTTCGCCACATGCAACTCGGATGGAGCAGCCACTCTGAGGCTCGACGACGTAGTTTCGCGGCGTTTTCATCTTGCCAATCGCTTTCTGGAAGGTTGAGTGTCCGGGAAAGTGGGCCTGCTATACGGTTGCTCCAAGACAGTCTGGATTGGCTCCATTGCACGGAGCGGCAATCGTGTCGGTCGGTTCGGCCGTCCTATTCTTGCCGGTGTATCTCGCCGTAAACGGCTTTCGCGTTCCAGCTGCTCCGCTTTCGGACATTCTCTTCCAAGCCACGTTTCAGGGTATTGCCGCAACTGTTCTTTCTCTATTTCTGTACGGCAAGGCGATAACAATCCTTGGCGGATCGGCGGGAGCGGCATTCGGAGCGCTTGTGACCGCGCTTGCACGGGATCTCGAAAATCGACGACGATGCTGCTCTAAACCGCTTCAGACGCAGGTAGAATATGGGTGCAGAAGGCGGTCTCAGCGAAACGACTCAGCCTTGTCCGGAGAATCAGCATTTTCGACTCAGGCCTACCTGGATATCAGACTCACCTCGCGGGTCCGACTCACCCGTTTTCGCGGGGAGTGGACTCAGCTCTACATTGGCCGGACAAGGTGCATTAGGTGGACGCGCCGGCAAGCCGGACGAAGCACGACGAACGACAAACAACGAAGAACAAGGGAGAGATGCGTGGCAAGGCTGCCCCTGATTGATCCGGAGACGACCGGCGGAGACCTCCGCGCCGCATTCGACCGCATGCCGGTCAAGCTCAATATCTTTCGCATGATGGCTCATGCCGAAGCCAATGCTTTGCCCGTGATGCGGCTCGGCAATTCGATCCTGCACAAGCAGAAGCTCTCCGCGGTCAACCGAGAGCTCTTGATCCTGCAAGCCGCGCAGCTCGAGGGCGGCGCCTATGAATGGCGGCAACACGTGCCGATCGCGCTCGGCGTCGGTGTCACCCAGGCGCAGATCGATGCGGTCGAGCGCGGCCACTACGACGATGCCGCGCTCAACGACGCCGAACGAGCGCTGCTCGGTTTCGGCCGCGAGGTGGTCGAGAAGGTGCGGGTCGGCGATGCCGCTTTCGCCGGCGTTCGCAAGCATTTCAGCGATCAGGAAATCGTCGAGGCGATCGTGGCGCTCGGCTTCTACATGATGATGGCGCGGCTGACGGAAGCGACCGAGACCGACCTCGATCCGGCCGCCGGCATGGCGGTCTATGAAGGCGGCAAGAAGCGGAGTTGATGGGATGTCGGAGACTTCGCAAGAGACTCGGCAAGATTCGAAGCCGGAGCGTTATGTCCGTCCGCTGAGCGCTGAATCCTCCGGCACCGCGCCGGGCAGGGGGCGCCTCCAGGGCCGCCGCATCCTGGTGGTGGGCGGCGGCCAGCGCGTGTTCGATGCCGCGACCGATCCGATCGGCAATGGCCGCGCCATGAGCCTGTTGTTCGCGCGGGAGGGCGCGCAGATCGCGGTCGCCGACCTCAGCCGCGCCTCCGCCGAGGACACGGTCGCGCGGATCGCGGCTGACGGCGGCCGCAGTTTCGCGATCGCAGCTGACGTCACCAGGGAGGCCGACGTCATCAGGATGATTGACGAAGCTCATCACGGGATGGGTGGGCTCGACGGCATGGTCCTGAACATCGGCACCTTCGGCAAGACCGGGCTCGACAATGTCAGCGCGGAAGAATGGAACAGGATCTACGACGTCAATGTCCGCGGGCCGATGCTGTGCTGTCGCGCGGCGTTGCCGAAATTCGACGACGGCGGCTCCATCGTCTTCATCTCCTCGATCGCGGCGCTGAAGGCCGGATCGCAGATGGCGGTCTATGATTCCTCCAAGGCCGCGCTCGGTGGGTTGATGCGCAACATCGCGCATGGCGGCGCGCGGCGCGGCATCCGCGCCAACCTGGTCTATCCCGGCCTCGTCGACACGCCGAACGGCCGCGAGGCCGGCGCCGGCCGGCCGTCGCGCGGCAAGGGCCACGTCCCGTTCGGCCGCCAGGCGACGGCGTGGGAGATCGCCTATGCCGTGCTGTTCTTCATGTCGGACGAAAGCGTCTATGTCACCGCGCAGACGCTCGCGGTGGATAGCGGGCTGAGCGGGCTCTAAAGCGGGATGAGTTCGAGTTGAATCGGCTCGGCGCGGCGTTGGCTCACCTCTCCCCGTCGGGGAGAGGTCGGCGCGAAGCGCCGGGTGAGGGCTCTTGGCCTTTCGATAGACCGTAGCTGGCGCGTTTTCGTCACGCCGAACCTCCGTGTTAGTTTTTCTCACAGGATGCGCGAGTTCTTGCCGGTTGTCCCATCTGAACTTTGCGGATAGGTCGAGGCGTGGGCGTGGTCTGGACAGGAGACGGCAACATGGCGGGCGATACGAACGTTCGGGCAGGTCAGTGTCATTGCGGGGCAGTGCGCTTCGAGGTGACACTCAGCGATGGCTTCAATTCGATCCGCCGTTGCACCTGCTCTTACTGCCGCATGCGCGGCGCTGTCGTCGCCATGGCGGAAATGGGTGGGATCAAGTTCCTGCAAGGCGAGGACGCGTTGACGAGCTACCGCTTCCACACCGGATCGGCGCAGCACTTCTTCTGCTCCCGTTGCGGGATCTACACGCACCATCAACGGCGATCCGACCAGAGCCTCTATGCGGTCAACGTGGCTTGCCTCGACGGGCTGAGCCCGTTCGATTTCCCCGAGGTGCCGGTCATGGATGGCGTCAACCACACCAACGACACCGGCAAGCCGACGCGGCGCGCAGGCACGCTGCGCTTCATCCCGGCCGACTAGCCATCGCCATTCGCCTGACTACTCGGCGGCGAGACTGGTCGGGATCGGGACACCCACCCTGGGGCGCGCCTTCGCCGCACGCTGGGTCTTCTTGCCGAAGCGGCTGCCGGCCAGCAGCGCCGCCGCGGCGCGCAACTGCTCGCGCAGCCATTGATTGGTGGTGTCGCCCTCGGCGGTGGCATGCCAGTAGAGATAATTGACGTGCGGGCTGATCGGGAACGGGCAGGGGAAGCACTGCAACAGCCCGGGGTCTTCCAGCACCGAGGCGGCGCTTTCCGACGCCGTCAGCAGCATGTTGCTGCGGCTCACGACGTGGCACGCGGTGGCGAAATTCTGGCAGGTCAGGCGAACGGCGCGCTTGAGGCCGAGGCGCTGGAACTGGAAATCCTCGAACGACAGGCCGCTGCGCCGCGACGTCACGCAGACATGCTCCATGCGCAGATAGGCCTTCTTGTCGAGCCTTTTGCCCAGCTCTGGATGGCCGCGCCGGGCGAACACGGCGATGTGTTCGGTCAGGATCTGCTCGCGCCGCACCTCGGTCGAGAGCGGCAGCAACGTGTCGATCGCGACATCCAGCGTGCCGGCGGCGAGTTCCCGTTCCAGATTGTTGCGCTCGCTGCGCACCGTGGCGATCTCCACCAGCGGCGCGACGGCGCTGATGCGGTTCACCAGTGCGCTCAGCATCGGCGCCTCCAGATTGTTGCGCAGCCCGATCACGAACCGCTTCGGCGTCTTGGCCGGATCGAACCGGTTGGTGTGGGTCAGCGTGGTCTCGAGGCCGTTGAGCGCCTGGCGTACGGTGGTGATGATCTGGCGTGCCAGCGGGGTCGGCGTCATCACGTGATGGCGGCGCACGAACAGCGGATCGTTGAACATCGCGCGCAGCCGGCTCAGCGCGTGGCTCACCGCGGGCTGGGTCAGATTGAGGCGGAAGCAGGCGCGGCTGACGCCGCCCTCGGTATAGATCGCGTCGAACACCACGAACAGGTTCAGGTCGACGTCGCGCACATGCATGGAAATGATCAATCCGTATCCGTCGAATGCATTTGACGAATATGAGTTGGCGCTCTTAAAGTCTCAAGCAAAATAATACCTGGAGGAAACGATGAGCGTGCAATCGCCATCGCGCGGCGTTGCTGTCCCTGCGGCATCATCTCGCTCGGGCGCAATGTTTGCAAAGCCGAGCCAGGAGCAGATCGTGCTCTTGATCACGATCGCGCTTCTGGTCGTGTTCGGCCTGACGTTGAACGGCTTTGCCACCGTCTCCAATCTCTTGAATTTGCTGCGCAGCATTTCCATCCTCGGGGTGCTCGGCCTCGGCATGGGGCTGATCGTGATCAGCCGCGGCATCGACCTCTCCGAGGTCGCGATCATGGCAGGTTCCTGGGCTATCGCGCTGATCTACATGCAGAACGGCATGCCGGTGTTCACCGCGGTGCTGCTGGCGCTGGCGATCGCGGTGCTGATCGGCGTCGTCAACGGCGTGATGGTCGCCTTCGTCGAGGCGCCGGCGCTGTTCGTCACGCTGGCCGCCGGCTTCGTGATCTATGGTCTCGCGTTCTGGATCGCGCCGGCCTGGGTGGTCTATGCGCCGAAGGATGCGCCGGGCCTGATGTATCTCGGCGCCGGACGGCTGTTCGGCATCCCGGTTCCGATCCTGGTGTTCGCGGTCTGCGCGATCGCGATGCATTTGTTCCTGTCGCGCACCTCGATCGGCCGCTTCATCTATGCGCAGGGCGACAATCCGGAGGCCGCGCGATTGACCGGCATTCCATTGCGGCCGCTGATCGTGCTGGAGCACGTGCTGGTTGCAGTGCTCGCCTGGATTGCAGGCCTGGTCTGGGTCGGCACGACGGGCAGCATGCAGATGGCGATCACGCAGGGCACCATGATCTTCGACGTCGTGCTCGTCGTCGTGATCGGCGGCATCAGCCTGATCGGCGGCCGCGGCAGCGTGTTCAGCGTCGTGGTCGGCTGCGTCCTGATCGGCACGCTGCTCAACGCCTTTACCATCATGGACGTCAACAGCGAGGTGCAGAACATCATCAAGGGCGTGGTGCTGCTGGCGGCGATCGTGCTCGACAACTGGCTGCATCCCCGCGACGAGGAGACTGCGCGGCAAGGGGACTGAGACAAGGCGACCGAAGATGCCCCTGCGCCAACAAAAACAAGAACAATTCCAAATCAATCATAAGAATTTCTGTGTGGAGGAGACGATGAAGACGACCAAGTTCTGGACGATCCTGCTTGCCGGGGTGGCGGTTGCCGCGATGCCCTTCGCGGCGTCGGCGCAGGAGGAAGGCACCAAGGCCGGGCGCGAACTGCGCGCTGCCTACGACAAGGCGCTGCAAGGCAAGACCATCGCCTATCTGCCGATCGCGCTCGGCGTGCCGCTGGCCGACGAATGGGGCCGCGTGCTGCAAGAGGAAGCCGAATGGCGCGGCATGAAGTACAGCGTGCGCGATCCCAACAACAATCCGTCGGCGATGCAGCAAGCGCTCACCGCGCTGGTCGACCAGAAGCCCGACGTGCTGGTGGTGCAGAACCCGAGCGTCACGCTGCTGATGAAGGACCTGAAGCGCGCCGAGGCCCAGGGCACCCATGTGATCCAGGTCAACATGGCCTCGAACTACAAGTCGAGTGCCTTCGTCGGCGTCGACTGGCGCGAGATCGGCAGGATGCTCGCCAACGAGGCCGTCAAGGCTTGCGGCACCGGCTCCGGCAAGTCGGGCAAGGTGCAGATCGTGCAGGGCGAATTGACCGCGGCGGCCAGCGTCGACCAGGTCGGCGCCATCATGGAGGTCTTGAACAAGGATCCCAACATCAAGGTGGTCTCGAACCAGGCGGCGAACTGGGACGCCAACACCGCGCTCAACGTCACCGCGACGGTGATCCAGCAGCATCCTGATCTCTGCGCCTCGATCGGGTTCTGGGGCGTGATGCAATCGGGCGCGGCGCAGGCGATCCGCAATGCCGGCAAGATCAACGACGTCAAGGTGTTCGCCTCTGGCGAAGGCTCGCAACTCGATTGCGACCAGGTCAATTCGGGCAATTTCTACAAGTTCCTGAGCTACAAGGCGACCGAGCAGGGCCACGATCTGATGTTCGCGGCCGAAACCCTGCTGATGTCCGGCGACAAGCCCGGCACCAAGAACCTGGCCTATTACACGCGTCCGGTCTGGATCGATAAGAGCAATGCCGCGCAAGGCGGCACCTGTTTCGCGCTGCCGAAGAAGAACTAACAAGGCGCGGAGCAGCCGGCGCGGGGGGCATTCCCGCGCCGGCTGTATCAAGAGCACGATCCGGATGGCCTCGCGACCAACGCGAAGCATTTGCGGGCGACGTGCTCGATCGAGGGACGCGGTCGTGATGCGCCTGATCGCATCGTGATCCAGAGCATGGCCCGGAACGCGTGGATCATGCTCAATCAAAGGAAGTGCTCTGGCGATGTCGATGGCAGTTGATTCCGTTGCCGCATCGGTGCGGCGGTTCTCACCCCGGCTCCTGCTGTCGGAGCTGTTGCTGAAACAGTGGTTCGAGCCGGTCGTTCCCTTCACCGTGATGGTCGGATTGTGGGCCTATTTCGCGCTCACCATTCCCGACTACGCCTCGGTGCAGAACTCGGTGTCGCTGCTGCGGCTGTTCGCCGAGTTCGGCTTCGTCGCGCTCGCGATGGGCTTCTGCCTCGTTACCGGCGGCATCGACCTGTCGGTCGGCGCGATCTTCGCGCTGTGCAATTTCGCGGCGCTGTATTTCCTGCTGGTGCGCGAATGGCCGGTCGGCCTCGCGGTGCCGGCGACGCTCTTGGTCGGCGCGCTGCTCGGCAGCATCAACGGCTTCCTGATCGGCTTCCTGAAGACCCGGCCGTTCCTCACCACGTTGGTGACGCTGATCATCCTGCGCGCCTCGGTCAATCTGCTCAACACCAGCTACGCCCAGGTGTTCGCCACCAACTCGGTCGAGAGCGACGCCTGGGATTTCATCGGCGGCGGCAGCGTGCTCGGCATTCCCATCAATGCGGCGACGCTGTTCGTGGTGCTGTTGATCTGCCACATCTTCCTGTCGCGCTCGCGCTATGGCTGGCATCTCACCGCGATCGGCGCCAGCCGCAAGGCCGCGCGCCATGCCGGCATCCGCGTCCGCCTGATGCTGTTCATGACCTATGTGCTGTCGGGCACGCTGTGCGCGGCGAGCGGCATCTTCTACGCGGCACGCCAAGCCTCGACCGATTCCACCACCGGCGTGGGCTGGGAATTCCAGGCGCTCACCGCCGTGGTGCTCGGCGGCGTCTCGCTGGCCGGCGGCAAGGGCACGGTGTGGCGGGCGATGATCGGCGCGCTGATCATCTTCCTCCTGATCAACGGCCTCGTCCGCATGGGCATCCCGGGCTACGTCACCTCGGCGGTGACCGGCATGATCCTGCTCGCCGCCGTCGGCATCGACGTCAAATGGTCGAAGAACCGCGGCAAGGCGATCCAGAAGATCTATGTCAATCCGGCGTTCGTGCCGCTGGCCTCGGCGCCGGCGGTGAAGCCCGGCGCGGCATCGCCCTACGCGCAGAACGACCGCCTGATCCACGCGCAGGCGATCGGTGTCGACCAGGTCGAGGGGCCCGAGGACGTCATCCTCGATCGCCAGGGCCGGCTCTACGGCTCGACCCGCGACGGCAATGTGATCCGCTTCTCCGGGCCTGACTTCAAGACCCGCGAGGTGTTCGCCCATATCGGCGGCCGGCCGCTCGGCATGCAGTTCGACCGCGACGAGAACCTGATCGTCGCGGTCGCCGGCATGGGCGTCTACGGCGTCGCGCCCGATGGCCGCATCTTCAAGGTCACCGACGAGACCAACCGCACCTGGTACAAGCTGAACGACGATTCGCGCCTGCGCATGGCCGACGATCTCGACATCGCACCCGACGGCAAGATCTATTTCAGCGACTGCACGACGCGCTACGAGATGACCACCAATACCCTCGACATCCTCGAGGGCCGGCCGAACGGCCGTGTGGTCTGCTACGATCCGGCGACCAAGACCACCCGCACGGTGATCAACCACTTCTATTTCCCGAACGGGATCTGCGTCTCCCATGATGGCAAGTCGATCCTGATCGCGTCGACCTCGCTCTGCAAGGTGTTCCGGCACTGGATCGATGGCCCGAACAAGGGCAAGACCGAAGTGCTGATGGACGAGCTGCCGGGCAATCCCGACAACATCAACCGTGCCTCCGACGGCACCTACTGGCTGGCGCTGGTCGGCATCCGCACCCCGACGTTCGATCTCGCCGCGCGCAAACCCGGCTTCCGGCTGCGCATGGTCAAGCAGGTGCCGACCGACGAATGGTTGGCGCCGGCGCTCAACCATGGCTGCGTGCTGAAGTTCAACGAGAAGGGCGAGGCGCTGGAATCGTGGTGGGACCCGACCGGAATCTCGCATTCGACCCTGACCTCGATGCGCGAGCACCAGGGCTATCTCTATCTCGGCGGGTTGGAGAACAACCGGATCGGCCGCATCAAGCTCGACGGCGTCGACGACAGCTGGACCGGCTACGATGCCTATTGGGGCGCCAAGAGCAGGGTGACGACATAATGGGATTCTTCGATCATCTGCTGCGCGATATCAGGAGCGTCATCGACCGCGACGGCGGCCAGAACGCGATCCCGCCGCTCGACGGCGCGCTGAGCCCGAACGACCGGCTCGACACCGCGGTGCCGATCGGCGAGCCGCTGCCCGGCATCGACGACGTGATCGCCGCCGGCGACGGCGCGATCTATGTCTCCGCGGGCCACAAGGTGCTGAAGCTCAGCGGCGCGGATCTCTCGACCCGTACGGTCGTGGCCGAGTTCGAGGACGATGCCGGCGGGCTCGCGCTGCATCCGGACGGCCGGCTCTTGGTCTGCGTCGCGGGCAGGGGCCTCGCCGCGATCGATCCCGCAAAGCCTTCGCCGCGCTGGCTGGAGACCGCCGGCGGCAGTGCGCTCACAGGGCTGCTGTCGGTCACGGCGGCGCCCGATGGCCGCATCTATGCGGTGGAAGGCAGCGCCGGACGCCGCCCGGACGAGTGGCGGCACGATCTGATGGAGAAGCGCGCCAATGGCCGCCTGATCGGCTGCGGCGCAGGGCTCGACAATCCGCAGGTGCTGCTGTGCGACCTGCCATATCCCTATGGCGTGTTGGTATCGGCCGACGGCAACAGCCTGTGGCTCACCGAGAGCTGGGCGCATCGCCTCAGCCGGTTCGCGCTCACGGCCAACGGGCTCGGCCCGCGCGAGACGATCGCGGCCAACATGCCCGGTTATCCGGCGCGGCTGCATCCGGACGGCCATGGCGGGCTGCTGCTCAGCGTCTTCGCTCGCCGCACCCATCTGATCGAGTTCGTGCTCAAGGAGGACGATTTCCGCGAGGAGATGATGGCGACGATGCCGCCTGAATACTGGGTGGCGCCGGCGCTGGTCGGCGGCAGCGATTGCCTGGAGCCGATGCAGATCGGCAGCGTCAAGGCGCTCGGCATTCAGAAGCCATGGGCGCCGCCGCGCTCCTACGGCCTGCTGGTGCATCTCGACGCCGAAGGCGAGGCAACCGACAGCCTGCACAGCCGCGCCGGCGGCCGCTTCCACGGCATCACCGCTGCTTGCGCCACGCCCTCGGGCATTGTGATCGCCGCGCGCGGCGGCGGCCGTCTGCTGCGCTATACGGGAGAGCTGCGATGAATGACGGCGTGATGCAGGCGGCTCCCGACAGCCCGGCCCAAGCCCGCGAGCCGGTGCTGCGGATCAGCAACGGCTCCAAGATCTATGGCGGCGTCCATGCCATCGAGGGCGTCAATTTCGATCTCTATCCCGGCGAGGTCCATGCGCTGGTCGGCGAGAACGGCGCCGGCAAGTCGACGCTGTGCAAGGCGATCGCGGGCGCGATCAATCTCACCTCCGGCGACTATCTGCTGGACGGCAAGCCTGCCAATTTCGAGCAGCCGCGCGACGCGCTCGATGCCGGCATCTGCATGGTCTATCAGGAGACCAGCCTAGTGCCGACCATGACCGCGGCGCAGAACATCGAGCTCGGCAACGAGAAGCTCTTGACGCGCTTCCGTACCCTGAACATCCAGGCCCAGCAGTTGTTGCAGTCGCTCAACTTCCACGTCGATCCGGCGACACCGGTGGCGCTGCTCGGCACCGCCAAGAAGCAGATGGTGGAGATCGCGCGCGCGATCTACAACAAGGCGCGCATCATCATCTTCGACGAGCCGACCGCATCGCTGACGCCGGAGGAGATCGTCCATTTCTTCCATCTGGTGCGCGATCTGCGCGCCCGTGGCGTCTCGATCATCTACATCTCGCATGCGTTGGAGGAATCGCTCCAGATCGCCGATCGCATCACCGTGCTGCGCGATGGCAAGCTCGTCATCACCGCGCCTGCCAAGCAGCTCACCCGCGACGCGCTGGTGCAGCACATGGTCGGCCGCGAGGTGGCGCAGGCGGTCTATGGCGGCAAGGCCAACACCCATCAGCGTCGCGAGAAGGTGCTCACCGTCGAGAACGTCACCATGGGCATGGCGGTCAAGAACATGTCGTTCTCGGTCTATGCCGGCGAGGTGGTCGGCATCGCCGGCCTGATCGGCTCCGGCCGCACCGAGATCGCCAAGATCATCTACGGTGCGCTGAAGCGCAACCTGGTCAATGGCGGCACCATCCGGCTGCGCGGAAAACCGATCCGCTACCGGGTGCCGCGGCAGGCGATCAATGACGGCATCGCCTACATCACCGAGGACCGCAAGGCCAACGGTTTCTTCGAGACCATGGTGGTCGACGACAACGTCTATCTCGGCAGCCTCGCCACCAGGAAAGGCTGGAGCTTCCTGCTGTCGCGCGCGAAGCGCAGCAAGCTCGCCAATTACTGGGTCGAGCGACTCAAGATCAGCGCGTTGCAGCGCAAGGCGCGGATCATCGAGCTGTCCGGCGGCAACCAGCAGAAGGTGGTGCTGGCCAAGACGCTGGTGCAGGAGCCGTCGATCATCATCTTCGACGAGCCGACCCGCGGCGTCGACGTCGGTACCATCCCGCATATCCACGGCGAGATCCGCCGGCTTGCCGACGAGGGCAAGGCGGTGGTGGTGATCTCGTCCTATTTGCCGGAGATCCTCGCGGTCTCCGACCGCATCCTGGTCGCCCGCACCGGCCGCATCGTCGCCGAGTTCGACGCCGCCGACGCGACCCAGGACAAGATCCTGTACGCCGCGGTGCATTGAGCCGCGACGCGGGCCTGCTCTCTCTCCATCGTCATTCCGGGGCTCGC
>NZ_DDOP01000023.1:174311-174813 GCF_002341725.1 Bradyrhizobium sp. UBA2491 | reverse complement strand
ACGAGATCGCGGACATGCCGCGCGAGACCCAGAACAAGATCCTGCGCGTGCTGGTCGATCAGACCTTCCAGCGCCAGGGCGGCACCAGCAAGGTCCATGTCGACGTTCGCATCATCTCCTCGACCGCGCGCAACCTGGAGGAAGAGATCGCCGCGGGCCGTTTCCGCGAGGACCTCTACCATCGGCTCTCGGTGGTGCCGATCCGGGTGCCGCCGCTGTCGGAGCGCCGTGAGGACATCCCGGAGCTGATCGACTATTTCATGGACCAGATCTCGGTCACGACCGGCCTGCCGAAGCGGCAGATCGGGCAGGACGCGATGGCGGTGCTGCAATCGCATGTCTGGCCGGGCAACGTCCGCCAGCTCCGCAACAATGTCGAGCGTGTGATGATCCTGGCGGGCGGCGGCCCCGAGGCGATCATCACCGCCGACATGCTGCCGCAGGACGTCGGCTCGATGGTGCCGGCGATGCCGACCTCCAACAATGGCGAGCACATCATGGG
>NZ_DDOP01000023.1:173786-174045 GCF_002341725.1 Bradyrhizobium sp. UBA2491 | reverse complement strand
TGATCGCCCAGATCAGCCGCTTCTCAGGCAATATCTCGCGCACCGCGGAGTTCGTCGGCATGGAGCGCTCGGCGCTGCATCGCAAGCTGAAGGCGCTCGGGGTCGGCTGACCCCGGCATCGCCGGGCCGGTCGCCGACCGGTGGCCCGGTGCGCAGTCCCGGCAATCGGCTCCCGGCGAGCCGGTTGCCCGATCTGGGGCCCGGGACGGGGGACGAGGCGAGAGCGGGGCCGGCACAACCGGGGATTTATCCACTCTCC
>NZ_DDOP01000023.1:0-173569 GCF_002341725.1 Bradyrhizobium sp. UBA2491 | reverse complement strand
ATATTCGTCTCTTTCCCCGCCCTTTCTTAGAAATGCCACCGTGTTCCTACCGACTGTTACGCGAACCGGCTTGCCTTAAAACCGCGCGTAGCCTCTAATCCTACCGCTACGCCTGCCAGAGGGGGATCTCAGGGCAGGCGGGCAGCCGGAGGAGGCTCCGTCAGAGAGCAGCAACCGGTTCAATAAAAAGAAGCACAAGCTTGCGGGACAAAAACAATGGCGGCAGACCGCGCACAAAATCTACAAGACACCTTCCTTAATCACGTTCGTAAGACAAAAACGCCACTGACGATATTTCTGGTCAACGGAGTCAAGCTGCAGGGCATTGTCACTTGGTTCGACAATTTCTGCTTGCTGTTGCGGCGCGATGGTCATTCGCAGCTGGTCTACAAGCACGCAATCTCGACCATCATGCCTGGGGCTCCGATTCAGCTGTTCGAGGGTGGTGAGGACGCACCGGCTTGAGAGTGAAGTGATTGGAACCCTTCGATCGTGAAGGGGGCGCCGAGCGGACCAAGTCTAGGCCCGGGTCGGCGGGGGACACTGGCACCGGGCGGGTGATCGTCATCGGCCCGTACCTGCGCACGCGCCGCGGCGACGGCGATGCGCAAACGGAGTCCTCTGTCCGCGACTATGAAGCGCGAATCGAGGAGGCCGCCGGCCTTGCCGGTGCGATCGATCTCACCGTGGTGGAATCGGTCATCGCGCCGATCAGCCAGATCCGGCCTGCCACCTATCTCGGCAAGGGCAAGGTCGAGGAGATCAACGGCCTCGTCGCCAGCAACAAGGTCGAGCTTGTGGTGATGGATTGCGCGCTGTCGCCGATCCAGCAGCGCAATCTCGAGAAGGCCTGGAGCACCAAGGTGCTCGACCGCACCGGCCTGATCCTGGAAATCTTCGGCCGCCGCGCCAAGACCAAGGAGGGCGCGCTGCAGGTCGAGCTCGCCCATCTCAACTACCAGCGCAGCCGTCTGGTGCGGTCCTGGACCCATCTCGAGCGCCAGCGCGGCGGCTTCGGCTTCATGGGTGGTCCCGGCGAGACCCAGATCGAAGCCGACCGCCGCCTGATCAGCGAGCGCATCACCAAGCTCGAGGGCGAGTTGAAGAAGGTGCAGGCGACGCGACGGCTGCACCGCGCCGGCCGCCAGCGCGTGCCTTACCGTGTGGTGGCGCTGGTCGGCTACACCAATGCCGGCAAGTCGACCCTGTTCAATCGGCTGACCCGGGCCGACGTGCAGGCAGCCGACATGCTGTTCGCCACGCTCGACCCGACGCTCCGCGCGCTCAGCCTGCCGCATGGCGGCAAGGCGATGCTGTCGGACACCGTCGGCTTCATCTCCAATCTGCCGACCCAGCTGGTGGCCGCGTTTCGCGCCACGCTGGAGGAGGTGCTGGAGGCCGACATCATCCTGCATGTCCGCGACATCTCGCACGAGGATGCCGAGGCGCAGGAGCGCGATGTCGAGGGTGTGCTGCGCCAGCTCGGCATCGATGCCGACGCCGACGGCGGCCAGCGCATCATCGAGGTCTGGAACAAGATCGACCGTTTCGATCCCGAGGAGCGGGACAACCTCCGCAACATCGCCGCGCGCCGTCCGCCGGAGCGGCCGTGTTTCCTGGTCTCGGCCGTGACCGGCGAGGGGATCGACGCATTGTTGACCGCGATCGAGGATCGCCTCGCGGCCAAGCGCATCACGCTCGATCTGTCGATCGACGCCGCCGATGGCGCCGGGATCAGCTGGCTGCACCGCAATGCCGAGGTCCTGAGCAAGGAGCTGCGTGGCGAGCGGTTCGACATGACCGTGCGCGTCGACGAGACCAAGCGCGACATCGTCATGTCACGATTCGATGCTCTGCCGCACGGGACGTAGCGTCCCGGAAGTCCGCTGCGGCAAGGGGGATCGATGTTCAATCGTCGAAGGTTTCTCGGCGGCGGCCTGGCGAGTGCCGCTGTCGCTGGGATTTCAACACGTGGGGCCGCCGACAACGCTGGGTTCGTCGACGCCCCCGCGCTCCGGCCGGTCCTTGCGCGGCCGGACCGCATGTTCCGCGTCACCGTGTGCCTGCGCCCCTTCCGCGCCGCCGGACCGCGCATCGAGGCGGAATGGATCGACACGAAATATGTCGTCCACAACTATGGCCACGGCGGCAGCGGCTGGTCGCTATCCTGGGGCGCCGCACAGGAGGCGGTGCCGCTCGCTCTGCAATTGAGCACGCGCAACATCGCGGTTCTCGGCGCCGGCGCGATCGGCCTGACCACCGCGATCACGGCCCAGCGGATGGGCGCCACCGTCACGATCTACGCCAAGGAGCGTTTCCCTCAGGTGCGCTCGGCGCGCGCGACCGGGGACTGGTCGCCGGATTCGCGCATCGCGATGGAGGCCGACGTCGCGCCGGACTTCGCCGACCGCTGGGAGCGGATGGCGCGCACCACCTTTGCCAGCCATCAAAGCTATCTCGGTCTTGCCGGCAATCCGATCGAATGGACGGACCGCTATCTGCTATCCGACGATGCTCCCGATGCCGACGGCCGTCCGCACCGGCGTCAGCATGCCGCGGCTGACGGCCAGAAGAAATTCCTCGAATTGCGCGGCCGCATCCGGTCGCTCACGCCGCGCTGGGACCTGCTGGCCGCCGGGTCGAACCCGTTTCCCGCGCCATATGCCTGGAAGAGCGCCTCGCTCACCTACAACGTCACGGATCTCTACCGTGAGCTCGAGGCGGAGTTTCAACGCGCCGGAGGACTGTTCGTGCCGATCGAGCTGCACGCGCCCTCCGATCTTTCGAAGATCCGCGAGACCGTCATTGTCAATTGCACCGGCTACGGCGCCCGTGCGTTGTTTCGCGACGAGAGCATCGTTCCGGTGCGCGGCCAGATCGCCTGGCTGATCCCTCAGCCGGATGTCAGTTACGGCGTCTTCTACCGTAACCTCAGCGTCCTCGGCCGGCGCGACGGCATCGTCGTTCAGCCGGTCGGCGAAAACGACTATTTCGGCTTCAACGACGACAACGAAACGCCTGACTACGCCGCCGCGCGCCAGGCGGTGGAAGACGCGGCGAAACTGTTCAGCCGGGCCTGACACCGGCCCCTTCGGCGCGCGACCCGGCACCCCCTGCAATGTGACGGTGCCGTGACACGGCCTCACTGCGGTGGGCCTGCGACGTGCCGCCGCACTTTCCGTTTGAAATCTGCGCCGCCTTGGTTCATTGCGCTGCTGGACGCAAAGGCGAGGGCAATCGATGCAGGACTCCAGCGAAATCAACACGAAGGAGATGCTCGCCGGCCAGAACGGGGATCTTGCCCATGCGCGAGCCCCCGAGATCGTCGATGCCCTCAACGCCCGGGAACCGGCGGACGCCGCCAAGTTGCTGCGCTCGCTGCCCGCTGAGAAGGCAATCGAGGTGCTCGACCTGCCCGGGCTCGACAACACCTGCGAGATCCTCGCCGAGCTGCCGCAGGACGCCGCCGTTTCCTTGCTATCCGGCGTCTCCGACGACCGCGCAGCCGACATCTTCAAGGAACTGGTCGAGCCGCTGCGCACCACGCTGCTGAACGGCCTCAATCCGGAGACCCGCAACGTCATCTCGGGGCTCTTGGCCTATCCCGAGCGCAGCGCCGGCAGCATCATGACGACCGAGTTCGTCAGCGTGCCCGCGAACTGGACCATCGCCGAGGTGCTGCATCACATCCGGATGGTCGAGCGTACCCGCGAGACGGTCTATTCGATCTTCGTGGTCGATCCGGTCAAGAAGACCCTGATCCAGGCCGTGCCGCTGCGCCGCCTGATCTCGGCCGACCCGCACGCCAACGTCCTGACCGCGGCGCCGGCGCGGAAGCCACTGATGATCTCACCCGAGGCCGACCGCATGGAAGCGGCGCGGCTGATCTCGCGCTACGATCTGCTGGCCGTCGCGGTGGTCGATGGCCCAGGCCATATCCTCGGCATCGTCACGGTTGACGACGTGATCGATGCCATCGTCGAGGAATCGACCGAGGACGCCCAGAAGTTCGGCGGCATGGAGGCGATCGACGAGCCGTATTTGCGGATCGGCTTTGGCGAGATGATCAAGAAGCGCGCCGGCTGGCTGTGCGCGCTGTTCCTGTCGGAAATGCTGACCGCGACCGCGATGCAGTCGTACCAGAGCGAGCTCGAGAAGGCGATCGTGCTCACGCTTTTCATCCCGCTGATCATGAGCTCGGGCGGCAACTCCGGCTCGCAAGCGACCTCGCTTCTGATCCGCTCGCTGGCGCTGCACGAGGTGCGGCTGCGCGACTGGTGGCGCGTCGCGGTGCGCGAACTGCCGACCGGCATCGTGCTCGGCTCCATCCTGGGCCTGATCGGCATTGTCAGGATCACGGTGTGGCAGACGATGGGCCTGTTCGACTACGGCCCGCATTGGGTGCTGGTGGCCGCCACCGTCGGCGCAGCCCTTGTCGGAATCGTCACCTTCGGCTCGCTGTGCGGATCGATGCTGCCGTTCATCCTCAAGCGCATCGGCTTCGATCCGGCGAGCGCATCCGCGCCGTTCGTCGCGACGCTGGTCGACGTGACGGGGCTCGTGATCTATTTCGGCGTTGCCGCTGTGATCCTGCGTGGGACGCTGTTGTAGGCGCCCTCACGCCGCGAACAGCCTGCTGGCCGCAAAATCGATGAAGGCGCGCAGCCGCGCCGAACCGTAGCGGCCGGCCGGCCAAAGCAGCCAGAATGCGGCTTGGATCGCCTCGGCCGGCAACACGCTGCGCAGCCGCCCGGCGTCCATCGCATCGCGCATCAGGAAATCGGGAGCCCAGGCGAGGCCGAGGCCCGCGATCGTCGCCGCGCGCACCGCTTCGATATTCGAGCAGATGACATGCGGTGGCGTGTCTTCGACCGCAGCATGCATGCCGCTGGCGAAATGCCATGGTTGCAGCACGTCCGTATCGGGATGGCGAAAGCGGATCAGGCGATGCGCCGACAGCGCGGCGCGATCGCGAGGTTCTCCGTATGCGGCGAGGTATGACGGCGCGGCATAAACCGACAGCAGGAACGGCGGCAGCTTGCGCGACATCATGCCGGAATCAGGCTGGGCGCCGCTGCGGATCGCGAGGTCAAAGCCCTCCGACACCAGGTCCCTGATCCGGTCATCGAAATCCAGATCGAGCCGGATTTTCGGATGCGCCCGTGTGAAATCCTCGAGATGCGGCGACAGGAAACGATAGCCGACGGCCGGAAGGCTGATGCGCAGCAGGCCCTGCGGCTCGCCGGCCGATGCGGACAGCAATTCGGTGGTCTCGCGCCAGTCGTCTTGCAGCCGCCGGGCGCGGGCGAGCAGCAACTCGCCCTCGGGCGTCAGGCTGACCCGCCGCGTCGTGCGCGTGAACAGGCGCACGCCGAGCTGCGCCTCGAGCGCGGCGATGGCTTTTCCGGTTGCGGATGGCGATAGCCCGAGCTTTCGCGCGGCGGCCGCGAAGCTCAGCGTCTCGGCGACGGTGACGAAGGTAGCGAGTGATGGAGGATCTTCCATGGCGGCAGATTAGCGAATTCCGGTCGCTGATGTCGCGAGTTTCTGCCCGATGATCGGCGGCCACCGGTTTTCTATGCTCGTTTCCATTGAATTCACCGAGGCGCGAACGATGGCACGAGAGTCCTACATGGATCATGCAAGCTACCAACTGAGCGGATTTGTCGACGGCGTATGGCATCCAGAGGACCTGGTCGAGCTGCCGGGAACGTCTTGGATCATCGTCAGCTGCATGCGATCTGCGGTCCATGCCGGCGGCCTCTTCAAGGTCGATACCGTGCGGCCATCACACGCCACGGAGCTGCGTTGGGCGCCTGCCGCACAGCAGGCGCGGCTCGGACCTGACGTCTTCGATCCGCACGGAATCGCGGTGCGGCGCCTGGCCGATGATGCGTTCGAGCTGTTGGTGGTCGATCACGGTGGCGGCGAAGCAATCGACCGGCTGGTGCTCGAGCTCGACGAGGAGGGGCCTTTCGTTGCAGCGGGGGAGCGGCTGGTGCAGCCGCCGCGGACGTCGGCGAACGCAGTGGCGCATCTGCCGGATGGCGGCTTCGTCATGACCAGCATGTTCGATCCGACCGACCGCGAGTTGTTGTCGCGGTTTGCCCGCGCCGAGCCGACCGGGCAGGTATGGCGCTGGTCGCAGGCCAATGGCTGGAGCCGCTTCGGCGATCAGCCGATGTCCGGCGCCAACGGCATTGCCGTGTCGCACGATGGTTTCGTCATCGTCTGCGAATGGGCCGCGCGTCGGATCTGGCGGCTCGACCACGACGGTCGGGCGGTCACGAGCGCCGCGATGGATTTCCTGCCGGACAATTTGCGCTGGACGGCCGATCGGCGTCTTCTGCTCGCGGGGCAATCCACGCGGCCGGAGGTCCTGTTCGGCTGCGAAGCGCGCGGCGATCGCTGCCCGCTGGCATTCAGGGTCGGTCGGCTCGATCCGGTCAGCCTCGCGTTCGAGTCCCTGATCACGATGGACGAGGCAGGCGCGGCAGCCGAGGGCTTTGGCGGCGCGACCGGAGCCATACTGGTTGGCGAGCAAATCTGGGTCGGAAGCTTCACCGGTCAGCGGATCGGCGTGTTCAGCCCACGATCATCGTGAGGCGTCATCGGCCGGCCTTGTCGCGGACTTCGCCTCGTTCCACAACGCATCCATCTCCTCCAGCGTTGCGTCGTCGAGCGAACGGCCCTTCGCCGCCAGCGCCTTCTCGATATAGGCAAACCGACGCTCGAATTTGGCGTTGGTCGCGCGCAACGCCGTCTCCGGGTCGGCGTCGACGTGGCGGGCGAGGTTGACCAGCGCGAACATCAGGTCGCCGGTCTCCTCGGCGATCTCCTGCCTGTCGTTGCGGTCGAGCGCGGCTTCGATCTCGTCGGCTTCCTCGCGAATCTTGGCGAGCACGGCGCGCGGGTCGTTCCAGTCGAAGCCGACGGTGGACGCCTTGCGCTGCAACTCGATCGCGCGGGCGAGCGGAGGAAGGCCCGCCTTCACGCTGGCCAGCAGCGATTTGTGGGCGGTCTCCTCCGGCGGCCGCCGCGCGGCGCGTTCGGCCTTCTCCTCGGCCTTGATACGCTCCCAGGCGCTCTTGACGCCAGCCGGCTGGATGTTGCCGTCCTTGTCGGCGAACACATGCGGATGGCGGCGGATCATCTTCGTCGTGATCGCCTCGACCACGTCGCCGAACGCGAACGCGTTCCGCTCCTCGGCCATCTGCGCGTGGTAGACCACCTGGAGCAGGAGGTCGCCGAGCTCGTCGCGCAGGTCCTCGAAATCGCCGCGCGTGATGGCGTCCGCGACCTCGTAGGCTTCCTCGATCGTGTAAGGCGCAATAGTCTCGAAGTTCTGGATGAGATCCCAGGGGCAGCCGGTCACCGGCGTCCGCAGCGCGGCCATGATCTCGATCAGGCGGGAAATGTCGCGGGAAGGGGTCATGGGACACCGGACTGTGAAGGGTAGAAGCGTTATGCCAAATCGGCCCCGCCGATCCCAGAAAAACGCGCCGGAATCACGGCGCTGTCCACCGATTGGCCGTGGCTTCCAGGAGTGGTAAAGCCCGTTCCATGACCCATCAGAACAATTCCGAGACGGCGCTGGTGCTGTTTTCCGGCGGCCAGGATTCCACCACCTGCCTTGCCTGGGCGTTGGACCGCTTTGCGCGCGTCGAAATGCTCGGCTTCACCTATGGCCAGCGCCACGCGATCGAGCTCGACTGCCGCGACCGCCTGCTGGACGGCATCAGGTCTGTGCGGCCGGATTGGGCGGCAAAACTCGGCGACAACCACACGCTCGCGATCCCGACGCTCTCGGAGATATCCGATACCGCGCTGACCCGCGACGTCGCCATCGAAATGGGCGCTGACGGTCTGCCCAACACCTTCGTGCCCGGCCGCAACCTCGTGTTCCTCACCTTCGCCGCGGCGCTGGCCTACCGGCGCGGCATCCGCCACATCATCGGCGGCATGTGCGAGACCGACTATTCCGGCTATCCGGACTGCCGCGACGAGACCATCAAGGCGCTGCGATCGGCGCTCAACCTCGGCATGGCCCGGGATTTCGAGCTGCACACGCCGCTGATGTGGCTCGACAAGGCCGCGACCTGGCGGCTGGCGCACGAGCTCGGCGGGGCAGGGCTGGTCGATCTGATCCGCGAACACTCCCACACCTGCTATCTTGGCGAACGCGGCGCGCAGCACGACTGGGGCTATGGCTGCGGCGAATGCCCGGCCTGTAGCCTACGCGCCAAGGGCTGGCGCGAATATGTCGCCCAGGGCGGCGGCGCCGATCGCTGATTTGCTCGACGCTACCGGTCCCAGCACTGCCTACAGCGCCGCGTCGCAGGGGCACGCCGCCAATATATTGAAAACAACCCCATGCAAAGCAGCCGTCCGCTGTCGGCGCTCGACAGGGATCGCTTGACACGTCGGGCAAATCAGCCGTATTTTTCGATTATTCAGAAGTCGCGCAGTTGATAGCCATATGCTTTCGCCGCGCCGACAGCTGTGAATGCTAAGCGAAATCCCCGGCCGTCAGCTCGATCGGCTTGCCGTGCGGGGTGCGGTCGGCGGCGCGGTCCCAGGCGTCGCGGTAGCGATGCAGCATGTCCTGCGTCGTGACGCCCTTGGCGGCGACGAGGTGTTCGAGTGTCGCCAGCCAATGCTGGTAATAGGTCTCGCCGGTGTCGGGATCGCCGGCCGCCTGCGCGCGCTTGATCTGGTCGGCAAGCGCAGCGGCCCACTCGGTCCAGGTGAACACGCCGCGGTCATGCAGCGTCAATGCCATCGCGAACGCCTGCGCTTCCCAGGGCGCACGAAACACCGGGCCGTCCTGGTCGCGGGGAATGCTGGAGACGGCGCTGGTCGCGCGTGCGGCGGCACCGGCCTCCATCAGACCGCCTCCAGATACGGTTCGAAGGCGTCGATCGAGACCTTGATGGTCGGATCGGAATCCGGTCCCCACAGCTCGCGTCCGTCGAACACGACGGTGTACAGCCATTGCGGATGCTCGCCGGCGTCGTTGGCCACCGTGTCGGGGAACACGTGACAGCCGTGATCACGCTCGACAATCCCGACATGACCTCGCACATAGCGCGGCAGCCGTGTGTGGGTCGCAGGATGAATGTTCTTGGCCCGTACGCGGTCGCCGGCCTTGAACTTCGCGGCCGCCGGTGCGGTGCGGCCGAACTTGCCGCGCACCATGATGCGCTCGATATCGGCAGTCGAGAACTTGCCGTGCTTGAGCGACTTCGCCGGCGCAACGGCATGCCCGGCGTCGACATCGTCCTTGGAGATATAGCCCTTGTCGAGCAGCAGGGCTTCGAGCCCGAGCAGCCACTTCTTGTAATAGGAGCTCGACAGATAGACCTGCGGGGGCAGGGTTTCACGATAGAACCGCGAGGCGTCGATGTTGAAGGCGCCGGCCGCGCCCATGGCGCGGACCATGGCCAGCACCCGCGATTCCCATTCCTCATGGAACATCGGCTCGTTCGGCTCGGGCTCGACCTTGCCGAACCCGTCCATGCCGCCCATGTCGTGGACGCCGTTCACGATGGCGCTCCCGGCGTCTTCGGAAATCCAGTGCCGATCATGGAATCACGCGTCACGAGCTCGGCGAGTTGCTCCTCACTCCAGCCCTCGGTGCCTGCGGGCCGCATCGGCAGCACCAGGAAGCGCGTCTCGGCGGTCGAGTCCCAGACCCGGATTTCCGTGTCCTTTGGCAGGCTGACGCCGAAATCGGCGAGCACGCCGCGCGGATCCTTGACCGCGCGTGAGCGATACGGCGAGGCCTTGTACCAGACCGGCGGCAGCCCGAGCATTTCCCAGGGGTAGCAGGAGCAAAGTGTGCAAACGACCATGTTGTGACGGCCAGGTGTGTTCTCGATCGCGACCAGATGGTCGCCGACCCGGCTGACATGGCCGAGGGTGCCGACCGCCTTGGTGGCGTCCTCGAGCAGGGCCTGTTTGAACCCAGGATCGCTCCAGGCCTTGGCGACGACGCGGGCGCCGTTATGCGGGCCGATCTTGGTCTCATAGGCCTGCACGATGGCATCGAGCGCCGCGGGCTCGATATAGCCCTTTTCGGTCAGGATCGATTCCAGCGCGCGGACGCGCAGTTCGGTCTCCGACAACTCGGAATGGTCGTGATCGTGGTGGTGGTGATCATGTTCGCTCATGCCCAGAGAATAGGCGAAACGGCCGTGTTATGTCGAGGCAAGCAGTACACAACAATGCGAGCAGGGAGGTATGCATGGCTGACTATGTGACGATTGAGAAGGGCCTCGGACCGGAAGGGCGAATCGCAGTGGTGCGGTTTGACCGCGGCGACGGCATCAACGCGCTTTCGCCCGACGCGCTGCGGCAATTGACCGATGCGGCGCGCAGCTTCGAGGATGACGGCGGGACCTCGGTGGTGGTGCTGACCGGCGGCAGCAAATCGTTCAGCGCCGGCTTCGACCTCAAGGATGCCGAGGGACGTTCGCGCCAGACCATGGATATCGGCGCGCTGCGCCGGCACCTGAAGCTCGGGCCGCGGCTGACGCGGGCCTGGCAGGACATGGAGCAGGTCACGATCGGTGCCATCGAAGGCTTCTGCGTCGGCGGCGGCGTGGCGCTGGCGGTGGCGCTGGATTTCCGGGTGATGGCGCGCGACGCGCATATGCGGGTGCCGGAGATCGCGCTCGGCATGAACATGAGCTGGCAAAGCGTACCGCGCATGCTGCACCTGATGGGACCGGCCCGCACCAAACAGGCGGTGATCCTGGCCGACGACCGGATCTCCGCCGACGAGGCCTGTCAATGGGGCCTGGTGGAGCAGCTGGCCGATCCCGGCAAGTCCTTCGAGGCCGCGATGGCGCTGGCGGCCAAGGTCGCCGCGCAGCCGCCGATCTCGGTCGCGATGACCAAGCTGACCGTCAACCGGCTGGCGCATGCGCTGGACGATCTCGCCAGCCACATGGACCTCGACCAGTTTGCGCTGGCGAGCCTGACCGAAGACCACAAGGAGGGCGTCGCGGCCTTCCTTGGACGGCGGCCGCCGCATTTCAGGGGGCGCTAGAGCATGATCCGGGAAAGTGCGAAGCGGTTTTCCGAAAAGATCATGCGCAAACAAGAAGCTAAAGCGAGATGACGATTCGACCTCATCGCATCTCGCTTTAGCCGATGCCGCGCTCAGCAGCCCCGGCAGATCGATCCCTTCACCAGTTTTGCGACCGCGGCGTCCTCACGGGCGATCGCGGGGTTGGTGCCAAGCGATACGCCCCGGGTAGAACTGCCGATGCCCGAGGCGGACAAGGCGGTGCCCGACGAGTTGGTTCCCGGCGTATCGACGTGAAGGGCGGCAGTCATGGCCGCGTGGTGCATTCCGCCACCTCCGCCGCGGCCGAAGCTCGCGGGCATGGTGACGGTGATGCCGACGGCGACGCAAACAATGGAGATCAGTCGGATCATGACATCCTCCGTCTGTGAGACCGACTCAAAGCTAGCGCAGATGCCGGATCATGGCCACGCACGACTGCATGAACGACCCCGGACCCACACTGTCGTATGATTGTTGCGCCAGTATCGGACAACCACAGGACGCTCCAGAAGTTGCGAGGTCGCGCGATGTTGAGAATGGTCGTTGCCTTGGGGTGGCTGCTCGGCTCGCTGGTCCCGGTCGCGCTATGGCCGACCGGTGCCTCGGCTTGGGGTTATGAGGGCCATCGCGTCGTCGGCGCGATCGCCGACCACCTGCTGAAGCCCGCCGCCAAGGCTCAGGTCGAGAGGCTCCTCAATGAGGGCGACGCGCATGGCATCGACCTGCGCAAGGCCGCCCCATGGCTCGACTGCGTCAAAAGCGTCGCCCGGCACGATGACGGCCGGTTTCACTACGAGGTGGACCCCGAACATCTGGAATATGAGGTGCCCTGCACGCCGTTCAATTCGGCGCGGGAGAGGGCGCGCATGGTGGACTATGTCGCGCGCAACTGGTCGACCTGCTCCTACAAGCCCGACGGCTTCGAGCGCGGTTGCCACAACACCTTCCATTTCGTCGACGTCGCGATCCAGCGCAACAGCTTCGACCGCGCCCTCCAGGGCACCAATCCGCACGATCTGGTCGCGGCGATCAGCGCTGCCATCGCGGTGCTCCAGGACCGGCCGATCCCGCCGCCGTTCCCGTTCTCGATCCGGGACAAGAAGGAAGCCCTCTTGCTGCTCGCGCACCTGATCGGCGATCTGCACCAGCCGCTGCATGTCGGCGCGGTCTATCTCGATCCCGGCGGTCAGCCGGTCGATCCTGACGCCACCCATCAGGTCGATCCGCTCACCGATACGATCGGCGGGAACGCGATCCAGGACGGCGTCGCGGTGCCATTCCAGACCATCAATCTGCACCGCGAATGGGATGACATCCCGACCGACCTCGGCGATGCCGCCACCGGTGAACTGATGGATGCTGCGAGACTGGTCCCGCCAAGCCCGGGCGCCCCGGATGGCTGGCCGGTGGCCTGGGCGACCGACACGCTGCTGGTCGCGCATGACGCCTTCAAGGGGCTCAGCTTCGGGCCGACAGTGCCGCCGGCGCGGTCCAAATGGGTCGTCGCGTTCGACAATCACATGGACTATCTGCACGCCGTCGACGCCATCAAGCGCAGGCAACTCGCCAAGGGTGGCGCAAGGCTGGCCGAACTGCTGAACGCGATCTGGCCGTGACCGATTGTCGGTTGATGGGGAGAGCGTTGTCGAGCGAAGTGGAGACCGGTTCGCGTGAAGAAAACGCGTCACAGACAAGAACCTGGAGCCCCGTTCCGATTCCGTCGGAACGGGAAAGGCTCTAACGCGGCCGCCCGGACTTTGCGCCCACTACAGGAATCGCGCGCCTGACACGAGCCGAATGCTATTTGCTCGGAAGTACCATGCCGGCTGGCTTCGCGCCCCACATGCAGAAGCTGGTGGGCTCGAAGCCGAACTGCCGCGGCCGGTGCGTCGCCTCGTCCTCGATCTCGTCTACACCAACGGAATACTCGAAGATCATCCCGTCAGGTCCCTTGAAGTAGAGGAACCTCGCACCCGATGTCGGATGTCTCCCCGGGCCGAACACGATCGGCACGCACTTCTCATTGAGGAAGTAG
This sequence comes from Bradyrhizobium sp. UBA2491, assembly GCF_002341725.1. Lineage (NCBI taxonomy): Bacteria > Pseudomonadati > Pseudomonadota > Alphaproteobacteria > Hyphomicrobiales > Nitrobacteraceae > Bradyrhizobium > Bradyrhizobium sp. UBA2491. The sequence continues at coordinate 160,460 of NZ_DDOP01000023.1, read as the reverse complement.
TATGACCGAAGCACATCGTCGCTACTTCCGACCTGGTGATTGATGTGCTGGATGCCGGCGTTCGGAGCCCGCACCAGCGCGATGGTGTGGTGGATGGCGTTGACGCGCATGAGGGGGATGTCGCCGATCCGGTCGCTGACGCGGGCGTTGCAAACCTGCGTCCAGAATTGCTCGTCGCGCACCGGATCGGTCGAATTGAGCCCGATATGGCTGAACCCGGTGATCCCGGCATCGCGGCTTGCAAAATACCGCCGTCCGCTGCGCTCGGGGCGGACGACGAGTTCGATGTGGTTTCCCGTCGGATCACGGAACCCGATGAATGCCTTGACCCTGCGCTGTTCGACCTCGTGGGCGGTGCCGGTATGAACGGCATGTCCGAGCGACTCCAGGGTTGACGCAGCGTCCTGTAGACTTGCCTCATCCTCCACCTCGAAGCCGACAGTCTGGCTGCCTGGGTCCCCTTCCGAATAGCACAGCGTGTGGGCGCGATCGTCCGACCGAAGGTAGAGGTCTTTCCTGCCGCGTTCGCCGACTTGCAGCCCGAGGCAGGTCGTGGCGAAGCGCTCGGCGGATTCGAGGTCCGGTGAGCCGAGACGGACGTAACTCACGTCCTTGAGCTGAATCATGTCTTAGCCCTCCTGGTCGGTTGGTGGAGTCAACTCCGGTACGTCCTTGCACTCGCTGCCCCAATCGCAGAGGGACGTCGCCGTCAGCGGGAATTGCCGCGCCGGCCGCGGCCTGTCGCCGTATCTCGCCATGCCGTTGACATAGGAAAAGACCAGGCCGCCTGGTCCTTCGACGTGCAGGAATGTCTGGCGGGAGGCCGCCTGCCGACCAGGGCCCTGCAATATCCTGATCTGGTGGTCCTGCATGAAGTAGTTGTTCTGCATGATCTGATCGAGGCCCTCGACCTCGAATGCCACGTAGAGAAGCCCGTTGCGCTTGGACGGGTGAAGCGCAACGCGGTGATGCATGTCGTCGATCCGCAAATAGGCGATGTCGCCGACCCAGTCCGAGACGTCGGCGCCGAGCAGGCGCCAAAAGGCGAGATCGCGGACGGGCTCCGTGCTGCACAGGCCGATGCCGTGGAATTGCACGATGCCGGCGTCGCGGGTCGGGAAATATCGCCTGCCGCTGCGGGTCGGGCGGGTCACGAGATCAATGCGATTGCCGGATGCGTCGGTGGCGAGGAGCGCCGATTGGACGTACCTTCGGCGGCATTGCTCGGGGCTTGCGGCTATTGCGGCGAAGCCTTGCGCGCGCAGCCGTTCGCCGATCTCCAGCAATGCGGCATCGTCCCAGACCTCGACGCCGATGCTGCCGCCATCTTCATCGCGGCCGAGGCTCACGGTGCGATAGCGATCGTCGGAGCGAAAGGCAAATTCACCGTCGTGGGTCGGAACCGGCTGCAAGCCGAAGATCTCGGAGGCGAAACGGGCGCCGGCCTGCGGCTCGCCAACCGCGGCCCGGACGTAGCACACCGACGTGATCGGCGTCGTTGCCTCCCTCGCAGTGGTCCTCATCGCAACCGTCCACGCTTCTGTTCCGCTTCTAGGAAGATCCTGATCATCTGCCGCCAGAGCCCGAACAACTGATCGAACCAGTTCGGATCGTTGTCCCAGAGCGTGCGCAGCGCCATGCCGCGCACGACGCCGAGCGTGAGCGCCACGATGTCACCGGCGACCGCCGCCGGTACGCCGCCCGCGACCAGTGCCTCGGTCCAGGCGCCCTCGACCGGACGGCGTGCCTTGCGGGAAATGTCGAGGATCCGCTTGCGGACGGCCTGGTCCGTGGAGGTCGAAAGGACGATGTCGATCGCCACCATGAAGTGCTGGCTGAAGAAGAACTCCTTGGCGTCCTCGATGACTGCCTCGACAAGGTCGCGCGGTCGATTGATTGCCGCGGCGCGGCGCCGGCTGACGACCTGGGCTTGCTCGAACACATGTTCGAGCGTGGCGACCACCAGGGAATCCTTGGTCGGAAAGTGATGGAGCTGTGCGCCGCGCGAGACGCCGGCCTCGGCGGCGACTTCGGCGGTCCGGAACCGTGCGTAGCCGCGGCGCCGGATCAGGTTGGCCGCAGCCTTCAAGATGCGGAGCCGGGTTTCCGCTGTCCGTTCGGCCTGCGTGCGCCGGCGCGGCGGCGCCAGCGCTCGGCGGGCAAATTTGAGAGGCGCGGGAGCGCGACCGGGACGGGGAGCCATGTCACACCTCGATCTGGACCTGCCCATCCACGACCGTGATGGGATAGGTCTTCAAGGGAATCTCGCAGGGCATGCCGGTCGGCTCGCCGGTGGTGACGTCGAAGGTTCCGAAGTGGAAGGTGCATTCGACGATCTTGCCGCTGATGATGCCTTCCTCCGCCAGCGAGGCTTCGCCATGGGTGCACATGTCCGCCGTGGCGTAGATCATGCCGGCGATGCGATACAGGGCGACGTTGGTGCCGTCGGGCAGCGGCGCCTGCTTGATCTCGCCTTCGACAACCTGATCGGCGGCACAGAGGACGACTGTTTCAGCCATGGCAAACCTCACAGCATGGTGCTGCCGCCGTTGACGCTGATGACCTGTCCGGTCACGAACGACGCTTCGGCTGACGCGAGATAGGAGACCATCGAGGCGACTTCCTCCATTTCGGCCGGCCGGCCCATCGGGATGACGCTGACGAATTTGGCGGCAAGGGCCGGGTCGCTCTTGCTGATGGCGACCATCTGCGGCGTGTTCACCGCGCAAGGCGCCACCGTATTCACGGTGATGCCGTCCTTGGCGAACTCGCGCGCCATTCCGGTGGTGAGGCCATGCACGCCGCCCTTGGCCGCATTGTAGGCGGCGTGGTCCCACAATCCGTTGCGCACGGAATCTGCGCCGAGATTGATGATGCGCCCGTAGGCCTGCTGTCGCATCTGCGGCACCGCATACCAGGAGCACCACAGCACGGTCCACAGATTGCGGTCGATCGTGGTCTTCAGCGTCTGCGGGGTGTGCTCCGCAAACGGCTTGATGATGCCGCCGCCGGCATTGTTGACGAGGATGTCGAGACGGCCAAACCGGTCACTGGCGAGCTTGATGGTCTTGCCGGCGATCTCCTGATCGGCGAGGTCGCCAGACTGGGTTGCGACTTCGGTGTCGAAACGACTGGCGAGGTCGGCCGCCGCCTGATCCAGCCCGGCCTGATCGAGATCGGCCAGCACCAGCCTGGCGCCGTCGCTTGCCAGCCGCTCGGCGATCGCAAGGCCGATGCCCTTCGCGGCGCCCGTCACCACAGCGACGTTGTTCTTCAGCTTGTTGTCCACGACCGGATGTTTCCTAGAGGATGATACTGACGCGGCCCTGCGTGCGCAGGCCTTCGCTGTCGAGCAGGCAGCGCTTCTCCTTGATCCGCAGCCGGCCACCCTCGACCACCAGCCGGTAGCGGTTGCTGCCGAAATAGGTGTCCGTGACGCCGTCCTTGGTGCGGTAGGTGATGAAGGCGGCGGCGACCTCGATCTCGTCGTCGCTGCGGCCGCGGATCCGGACATTGCTGACGAGATGGCGGGTCCGCGAATGCGGGAACTCGGCATGCGCCGTGCGCTTCATCAAGCGCTTGACGCGCTCGCTGAGGCGGAAGCGGTCGTCTGCGACATAGAACAGGTTCTTGTCGGGCGAGGAGTCCGCGGGGACGTCGGTGGATGGTACGTAGTAGATCGCGTCTTCCGTGAACAGCTCGAGCCATTCGGGCAGGCGCCACTCGTCGAGTAACTCGGCCTCGGCGAACAGGAAATCCTCGACATCGGCGCGCACGATATTTTCCATTGTCGTCTCCCTTACGCCGACGCCGCGAACACGTGCCTGTTCCAGTTCGACCAGAACGCCCGCATTTGCAGCTCGTCGTCATAGGCCGGCGTTTCCTTGCCCATGCCCTTGGAGATGTCGTTCCACTGCGCTTCGGTGGCGTTGCGGAAGCCGCGCTGGCACTGCTCGAGGGCCTCGACATCATCAGGAGTAGCGAAGCCGCCGGGGCCGAGGAATTCGAGGAAGTTGAACAGGCGATACTTGCGCGCCCAGTCGGTCTCCTCCTTCGGCGCCAGTGCCCAGGCGCTGACGGTCATGAAGTCTGGCGCCTGCGGATAATAGGTGCGGATCGTCACCGCCATGATGTCGTTGACGACGAGGTTGGGGAATACGAACAAATTGCGGTTGTAGAGCGCGATGCGCTTGGCGCGCTCCTCGCCGTAGCGCGCGACCAGGCCCTGATAGAGCCGGGCGATCTCGCGCTTGCCGTCTTCGCCCCACATCGGGACCCACTGGGCGACCGGGCGTCCCCACGGCGCCTTGTACTCCAGCACCGCATGTCCGTTGCCGAGATCGCGCGCGGCCCCCTCGAGCGGCACCGGCGCAAGGCCGCCATTGGTGGCCTTCAGATAGTCGAAGTAGGTCGCATGGGTGGTGAGCGCGTGATAGCCGTCGATCGAGTTCTCGGTGAGCAGCTTCCAGTTGGCGCGCATCGAATATTCCTGCGTGCCGCCGACGATGGTCATGCCCATCTCGGCCTGGTCGGCGATCACGTCGAGATATTCCTTGACCGCGCCGAGATAGCTGTCGAGCGGCTCGGCATTCCGATCGAAACAGACGAAGCAGAAATCGCGAAACGTCTCGAACCGCGGCACAAGCTGCATGTTGGAGGTGCTGCGCTCCTTGAAATCGGGCGCGTACGAGGCTTCGCCCGGCTGGCTGCGCAGCGCGCCGTCGAGCCCGAACACCCAGCCGTGATAGAAGCACTGGAAGGATTTGGCGTTGCCGTGTTTTTCGCGGCACACCTGGGCGCCGCGGTGCGGGCAGGTGTTGAACATCGCGCGCAGGGTCCCCTTGGCGTCGCGCGCGAACAGGATGTTGCGACCGCCGACCTGGCGGGTGACGAAGTCGCCGGGCTTCTGCAACTCCGAGGCATGGCCGAGATAGAGCCAGCATTTGTCGAAGATGCGCGACCGCTCGGCTTCGAGAATGTCCGGATCGACGAAGGCCTGGCGCGAGACCTTGAAGATCTGCCTGGATTCGTCGACCATCAGCGCGGTGTTCATTCGCTGGAACGCGTTCATTGCAGTCCCTCCCTCGAATTCATTGTGGCTTCAACGCGGCGCGCAGGTCGTAGCGCGGTGACTCCAGATCGGCGCGCAGCGGTGTTGCGCCCGCCGCAATGATCCGGCGCAGCATGGCCATGTCCTTGGCCGCGTTCACCGATAAGGCGCCGACCAGCTCATTGCCGCGCAAGGCGATGATAGAGAACCGTCCGCCAGTCGGATCGCCGCGTGCGATGTGGTCGGCGTCGCGCATATCGCCGGTCACCTGGATGTTGAGGTCGTACTGGTCGGTCCAGAACCACGGCGGGTCGCTGTATTCCCTGGTCTCGCCGATCATGTTGGCGGCGACCGCGATCGCCTGATTCTGGGCATTCGCCCAGGTCTCGACGCGAATGGCGCGGCCGTGACAGCGGCTCCATTGCAGGGCGGCATCGCCCGCGCAGAAGACATCGGGGACCGCGGTGCGACCGCTTGCATCCACGGCGACGCCCTCCGCGCACGGCAAGCCAAGCCGCGCGGCGAGATCGCCCGACGGGGCAACGCCGATGCCGACCAGCACCAGATCGGCGGCGATCGTCGCGCCATTGCTCAGCCGGACGGAGCCGGGAGCGCTGCCGGCGACCGTCGCGCCGAACACGAACGTCACGCCGTGATTGCGGTGCCTCGTGGCGACGAGATCGCTGACCAGGGCAGGGAAGGCGCGCGACAGCAGCCGCTCGTCGCTTTCGATCACCGTGACACGGCAGCCGCCCTTGGCCGCGGCGCAAGCGGCTTCCAGGCCGATGACCCCGCCGCCGACGATCGCGATGCGCGAGCGTGCCTGGATGTGACGGCGGAAGCCGAGCGCATCGTCAACGTTGCGGAGATACTGGACGTCGATCTCGGCGTCCTCCAGCACGGAAAGACGCCGCGGCCGAGTGCCGGTCGCGAGCAGGAGGCGGTCGAACGCAAAGCTCCGCCCGTCCGCGGTCGACACCGTCCGGCGATCGGCATCGCAATCGATCACCGCGGCACCGGTCTCGATCCTGACATCCAGCGTCTGGGTCCAGTCGCGGGACGGCTTGATGTAGGCGACGGGCGTGTCGGACGATTGCAGCAGGGCCTTGGACAGTTGCGGGCGTTCGTAGGGGAGGTGAGGTTCCTCGCCGATCATCGTGATCGAGCCCTTGAAGCCGCGCGCCCGCATCGCTTCCGCGGCCCGTGCGCCGGCTTGTCCGGCTCCCGCGATCACGATGTCATTGATCGTTTCCGCCACGCGTCTTCCGCTCCCTGGTGCGATGCTGATCGCCGCATCGATTGGATCGTGCACTAGCATACGAATACGGGATTGCATAGAAAATAAAAACAGTCCAACCTGCTTGTAAGTTGGAAAGTTGCATTCATGCCAGTGCGGTCGAGGGTGCAGCGCAAAAATCCGTCGAGGAAACGTCGTGGTCGAAGCGATCGACATCCATACCCATTTCGTTCCACAGCACATTCCGGCCGAACCGGGTCGTAATCCGCTGTGGCCGTCGGTGGAGCTGCGCGACCAATCCGCGGCCGTCATGGTCGGCGGCAAGGTGTTCCGGGTGATCGACTCCCGGAGCTGGGACCCGCGCCGCCGGCTTGACGATATGTCGCAGGATGACGTCGACGTGCAGGTGGTCTCGCCGATGCCGGAACTGCTGTCGCATTGGTTTCCGGCCGACGACGCCGATGTGCTCTGTGGTCACGTCAACGAGGGCATTGCTGCGCTCTGCGCAGGCGATCCCCGGCGCTTCATCGGCGTCGGCATGATCCCGATGCAGGATGTCGCGCGGGCCGCGCGCCGCATCGAGGACGTCAAGTCGCTGGGCCTGCGCGGAATCGAGATCGGCACGCACATCAACGGTGTGCCATTGGGCGATGCGCGACTGGACGACGTCTATGCCGCGGCGGAGCAGGCCGGACTGATGGTCATGGTTCACCCACTGCATCCGCTCGGGCTCGACCGGATGGGCGGCCGTCCCGAGCTTGCGGCCGTGGCGGCATTTCCGCTGGAGACGGCGTTTGCCGCCGTGTCGCTGATGACCCACGGCGTGCTCGAGCGATTTCCCAGGCTGCGGATCCTGCTCAGCCATGGCGGCGGCGCGCTGTCCTGGTTGCTGCCGAGGCTGTCCCACGCGCACGGACTAGGGCCTCCGCTGCATGGCCTGTTTGCGCGGGAGCCTGCCGAGATCGTGCGATCCTTCTACTACGACACCATCGTCTATGACGGCGCGGCGCTGCGCTACCTGGCGGACAAGGTCGGGACGGAACGGCTGGTGGCCGGATCGGACTACCCGTTCACGATCAAGCAGGACAAGCCGGCGCAATTCGCCGAGCAGGCCTTGTCGATTGCGCGTGCGACACTGTCCGCCAATACCAGGCGATTGCTCGGGATCGGCTAGGGAGGGGACATTGGGACGCTGTTATTCCTATCGCCAGTTCTGCTCGCTCGGCCCGCTGCCGCCGCGGACGCCGGCCCGCCCGGATCCGCAGGTGCCGAAGGATGCCAAGCTCGGCCCATGCGCGCACGGCAAGATCGGCGCGTTCTATTTCTATGCTGAAGGCTCCAGCGACGATCCCGCGTTCGGCTTCTGCGAGATCGAGCTCTCCGTCCAACGCGTGGCCGAGGGCACGACGCGGCTCGAACTCTATTGCGTGGCCGACGGCTATCAGAGCGCGCGTGGCGTCGGCGCAAGACATCCGCTGAGGATCGCGATGCTTGCCGGCGAGACCGTGTTGGGCGAGGCGAGCTGGCATTTTCCCGACGTGATTTGCGGCCACGCCGATCCCATGCATTTCGCGGTCGATATTCGGCTCGATGATGCGCTGTTCGCAAAGATCGATCGTGTCGAGCTCAGCCGGACGAGCGGCGAGTCCCTACCATGCGGCTGATTGGCGTGCCGGTCCAGCCACCTGCGACGCAAAGTCCCGAAGCAAGCGAACCGCGACCTGCGAACGGATGTTCTCATATATCGCAAGGTAGAGTACGATTAGAACAAATCGGGATTGCGGGCCGCGCGAGCCGCGGTGTGGGAACGTCAGACGCCTTTGATCTCAGGGAGACTTGATGCGGCTTCGAGCAGCGATCGTCGTGTGGCTGATTGCGATGTCGGCCTGCGTTGCCGGCTGGCAGCCCGCTTCCGCGGAGCTCTACCCGTTGCGGCGCGTCAACCTCATCGTGCCGTTCCCGGCAGGGAGCGCGACCGACGCAGTGACGCGGCGGCTGGCCGAAAGCATTCGTGTCGCGACCGGCACGACCGTGCTGGTCGAGAACAAGCCGGGCGCTGACGGTAATCTGGCGGCGCTGGCAGTTTTGAAGGCGGAGGCTGACGGCTATACCGTGTTCGTCACCACGAACTCGACGCAGGCGGCGAATGCCAGCCTGTTCAACACGATGCCCTACGATCCCGCGGCGGACTTTGCGCCGGTCGCGGGCGTCATGACCATCCCGATGATGCTCGCGGTGAAGCCCGAGTTTCCGGCAAGGACGGTCGCGGAGTTCATCGCTCTGGCGAAGTCACGGCAGAAGCCGTTGGCGTTCGGCAGTGGCAATACGTCGAGCCGGGGCGCTGCCGAACTGTTCCGCGCCAGGGCCGGGATCGAGATGCAGCATGTGCCGTATCGCGGCATGCCGCAGGCGCTGACCGATGTGCTGGCCGGTGAGATCGATTGCGTCTTCACCGATCCCGCCAGCGCGCAGGGCCTGATCGAGGACGGCAAGTTGCGGGTTCTCGCGGTGACGAGCAGCGACCGGCTGGCCGGCGCGCCCGATGTCCCGACGCTCGCGCAAGCCGGACTGCCCGGTGCGGAGATGACCGCCTGGGTCGGCGTGTTTGTCCGGGCGGGCACGGCTGCCGACGTCGTCGCAAGGCTCAGCCAACTCGTGCTGGCCTTCGTCAACGACAAGGATACGGCCGGCTATCTGCAATCCGTCGGCGCGAAACCGTTTCCTGCCGGGCCTGAGGCGCTGAAGGCCTTCGAGGAGGCCGACACGCGGCGTTGGGCGGAGATCGTCGCGATCGCCAGGATCGAGAAGAAGTAGTGCGCACCGCGCTACGGCCCGCGATCGCAGTTGCCAAATAGTATAGTAGTGTACTAATTGGGTGATCCGGCCGGGATAGAGCGGCCGCGCGGAGGGACGTTGCGTGCTCTGGCGAGCAACAAATTGGAGGTTGCGACGGATGGTCTTTGGCAGACAGGGAAGCGGCCGGGTCGCCGCGCTGCTGCTTGCCGCGCTGCTCGCAGCTCCGGCGCTCGCCGCTGAGAAGAAATATGGTCCCGGCGTCAGCGACACCGAGATCAGGATCGGCAACACCTCTCCCTATAGCGGCCCGGCATCGGCCTTCAGCATGGTCGCCAAGACCGAGGAAGCGTATTTCCGCATGATCAATGCGGAGGGCGGCATCAACGGGCGGCGCATCGTCTTCGTGTCCTATGACGACGGCTACTCGCCAGCGAAGACGGTCGAGCAGACCCGGCGGCTGGTCGAGAGCGACGAGGTCCTTCTGGTCTTCAATGCACTCGGCACCGCGGCCAACTCGGCGGTCCAGAAATATCTGAACGGCAGGAAGGTGCCGCAACTGTTCGTCTCGAGCGGCGCGGCCAAGTGGAACGACCCGAAGAACTATCCATGGACGATGGGATTCACCCCGAGCTACGAGACCGAGGGCTATATCTACGCCAGACATGTGCTTCGCGAGCGGCCCGCGGCGAAGATCGCGATCCTGTTCCAGAACGACGATTTTGGAAAGGACTACCTCAAGGGAATCAAGCGGGGCCTCGGCGAAAACAGTGCCTCGATGATCGTCGCCGAAGAGGCCTTCGATGTCTCCGAGCCAACGATCGACTCCCATCTGGTGAAGCTGAAGGCGACCGGCGCTGACGTGCTGTTCGACATTGCGACCCCGAAATTTGCCGCGCAGGCGATCAGGAAGGTGGCAGAACTCGGCTGGAAGCCGCTCCACGTCCTCAGCTACACGTCGGCATCGATCGGCAGTGTCATCAAGCCGGCGGGGTTCGAGAATGCGCAGGGCCTGATCTCGGCAGCCTATTTCAAGGACCCGAACGATCCAGCCTGGCAGGACGATGCCGGTCTCAGGCAGCTCAACGGATTCCTCGACGGTTATTTCCCCGGTTCCGACCGCAGCGATACGTTGATCGTCAATGGCTACAACACGGCACAGGCGCTCGTCTATCTGCTGAAGCAGTGCGGCGACGATCTCACGCGCGAGAACGTGATGCGCCAGGCGGCCAATCTGAAGGACGTCGAACTCGGCATGCTGCTTCCAGGCATCCGCCTGAACACGTCGCCGAGTGATTTCGCGCCGGTCAAGCAGTGGCGATTGATGCGCTTCGAGGGAACGACGTGGCACCTGTTTGGCGACGTCATGAGCGAACAGAACTAGGGAAGGAGACCACGAATGGGAGGACTATGTGCAGGCCGGGTCGCGATCGTGACCGGAGCCGGTCGCGGGCTCGGACGCGAATACGCGCTGATGCTGGCGGAGCAGGGCGCCAAGGTCGTCGTCAACGATCTCGGCAGCACGGCGGCCGGCGAGGGCGCCGACATCTCGCCCGCCCAGGAGGTCGTCAACGAGATCAGGCGTGCCGGCGGCGAGGCCATCGTGAACGGCAACGATGTCAGCGATTGGGCTGCCGCCAAAGCCATGATCGACGACGCCGTCAATACGTTCGGCCGGCTCGACGTCCTCATCAACAACGCCGGCATCCTGCGAGACCGCATGATGGTCAACATGAGCGAGGCGGAATGGGACGCCGTGATCAAGGTGCATCTGAAGGGCACGTTCGCGCCGTCGCACCATGCCGCGCAATATTGGCGGCAGCAGACCAAGGCGCGGGGCGCGCCGGTCAGCGCGCGCCTGATCAACACGTCGTCGGCCTCGGGATTGTTCGGCAATGTCGGCCAAAGCAATTACGGTGCGGCCAAGGCGGGCATCGCCGCCTTCACCGTCATCAGCGCCATGGAGCTTCGCCAGTACGGCATCACGGTGAACGCGATCGCGCCGCGCGCGCAGACCCGCATGACCGAGGGCTTGCGCGAGCGCACCGAGGAAGAGATCAGGCGGCGGGATCCGCGCTGGGTGGCGCCGATCGCGGTCTGGCTCGCCAGCGAGCAGTCCGCGGAGGTGACTGGGCGGGTATTCGAGGCCGGCGACGGGATACTGAAGGTCGCCGAGGGCTGGCATGCCGGTCCGGGGATCGATCCGGTCGAGGATCCGGCCGAACTCGGCCCTCAGGTGCTGGAGATGGTGCGGAAGGCGCGCCCCAACGCCGACATCTGGGGACGCGACATCGTCTCATGAGCTCTCGCCATACTCCCTCCCGGAGTAGGACTGAGACGGGCGGTTCGGCCTCAGGCCGCCGCCCGTCGCTTTTTCCGGGTCTTGGCGGGTTGAACCTCGTCCTCGTCGTCATCGGCCTTGTTGGGCACCGTACCGTCCGACATTGCGAGCAGATTGTGCTTCATCGCAAGCAGCGCCTCGGACGCGGCTTCGAGCTGCTTGCGGTCGATGCCATGGACGATCTGGGCGTTGAACTTGTCGGTCTCCTTGCGCAGTTTCTCGAGAAAGCCGCGCGCCTGCTTGGTGACATAGACGCGCTTGACGCGCCGATCGACCGGATCGGCCTGGCGGAGCACGAAGCCGGACGCTTCCAGGCGGTCGATCAAGGCGCCGACGGCGACCTTGCCGACATCGAGCTCGTTGGCGAGCTGGGTCTGGGGCAGGCCGTCCTTGCGCGAGATGAACGCCAGCACCCACCATTGCGAACGGGTGATGCCGAGCGGCGCCAGCGCACGGTCGAACATCATCCTCCTGAGTCGCGAGACGTCATGGATCAGATATCCAAGCCGAAGATCCCAATCGGGCTGATCAACCATCGATGTTTCCCTTTGCGGCCCGAGTCGGCCTGGCGGTTCGCCAATACCATACACCAGCGTATTTTAAATGGAAGACCGCCGAATGGACGACTGGCACATCAACGGCGGCGTCAAGCGATTTACAGAACAAGTACGCTAGTGTATTAATATGCCGATGTCGCGGGCCTGGCCCATTGGCCGAGCCGGCAGCAACCATACGTCCAGGGAAGGAAGCCATCCATGTTCGATGCTGCCGTACTGAAGGGAAAGCGCATCCTGATCACCGGCGGAGGGACCGGGCTCGGCAAGGAGATGGCGGTCGGCTTCGCCGCACATGGCGCTCACGTCTACGTCTGCGGGCGACGCAAGGAGGTCCTCGACCAGGCGGCGCAAGACATCCGCACGCGATCGGGCGGGCAGGCGTCGGCATTGCTCGCCAATGTGCGGGACCCCGACAGCATCGAAGCGATGATGGACAGCATCTGGGCGGAGGGACCGCTGACCGGCCTCGTCAACAATGCCGGCGCGAATTTTCTGGCACCGACCGAAACGCTGTCGCCGCGTGGCTATGAGGCTGTCCGCTCCACGGTGATGGATGGCTCGTTCTACGCTTCGCTGGCCTGTGGCAAGCGGTGGATCGCCGCGGGTCTGCCGGGCGTCATCATCAGCAATCTCGTGACCTGGGTGTGGACCGGCTCGGCCTATGTGGTGCCGGCAGCCATGGCAAAGGCGGCGGTGCACGCCATGACCATGTCGCTTGCCGTCGAGTGGGGGCCGAAGAACATCCGCGTCAATGCCATCGCGCCAGGACCATTCCCGACGGAGGGCGCCTGGGACAAGCTCAATCCATTGGCGGAAACCGGCGTCGGCGCCACCCAGGCCGACGAGGTGCCGCTGCGGCGGTTCGGCAAGATGGACGAGCTGCGCAATCTGCTGATCTTCCTGATGTCGGATGGCTGCGGCTACATCACCGGCGACACCATCAGCATCGATGGCGGACACCATCTGGCAGCGCCGAGCACGTTCGCCGGACTCTCGAAATTGTCGACGGCTGACTGGCAGCGGGCCCGCGAGGCGATCCAGGCATCTGTGCAGAAAGAAAAGCAGGCGCGCTCGATCTGAGTATCGGCGGCCGGACGTTCGAAGGAGACAGCCAATGGGACTGGCGATAGCAACCAAGAGCTTCGAATGCAGCGTCGATGACGGGCTGGTTTATATCATCCTGAATCAGCCTGACCGGGGCAATCCGATCGACGGCGATTTCTGTCGCGAGTTCGGCCAGGCGATCGCCGAGTTGAGCGAGCGCGCCGACGCCCGTGCGGTGCTGCTCTCCGCGCGCGGACGGCTGTTCAGCGTCGGCGGCGACCTGATGTCGCTGGTCAAGCAGGGCGACGCGTTGCCGGGCACGATCAGGGCCTGGACCGCCGATCTTCATGTCGCGATCGCCAGGATGGTCCGCATGCGTGCCCCCGTCGTCGCGGCGGTGCATGGCAATGTCGCGGGCGGCAGCGTATCGCTGATGGCCGCGGCCGATCTCATCGTGATGGCGGAATCGGCGCGGATCTCGGCGGCATTCTCCAAGATCGGTTTCAGTCCGGACAGCGGATCGACGACCACGGTGACCCGCCGGATCGGAGTGGCGCGCGCAAGACGGTTCTTCCTGCTCGGCGAGACGCTCGATGCCGCAACCGCATTGTCGCTCGGGCTGGTCGACATCGTGGTCGCGGATGACGCCGTGCAGGCCGAGGCCGCGCGGATTGCAAGGGAGCTTGCCGCCGGCCCGACTGAGGCATTCGGCGCCATCAAGCGGCTGTTCTCCCAGACCAGCGATCGATCATTCGAGAGCCAGCTCGAAGAGGAGGCAGTGACGCTCGCTGCGATCTCGCGAACCGCCGATGCGCAGGAGGGCGTCAGGGCCTTCGTCGAAAAGCGCAAACCGGTGTTCTCAGGGAAATGAGCCGCATCGGACGCGACAATCCGGACCATTGGCAGGCAATCGTACTCTGCAATAACGTACACACATAAACAAAATAATCCGGACGCCAGAGCCGGAATACGGACACATCAGGAGAGGAACATGACCGTGGCCGCCGCGATGCGGGATACGTCTCTCGCGAACTTTCGCCAAGCCGGCTATTGGCTCGACAAGACCGTCGATCAGCTTCTGACCGAAGCCGTCGCCAGAACGCCGGACAAGATCGCGATCGTTGCCGACCGCGCGGATCGCGACCAGGCGCCGCGCTTCACCTATCGGCAGTTGAACGACCTCGCCGATCGGGCGGCGAACTCGCTGCTGCGGCTCGGCGTCGGGCGCGGCGACGTCGTCACGGTGCAATTGCCGAACTGGTGGGAGTTCGTCGTCACGGCCTTCGCTTGCAGCAAGATCGGCGCGGTGATGAACCCGGTGATGCCGATCCTGCGCGAGCGCGAGCTGCTCTACATTCTGAATTTCTGCGAGGCGAAGGTCTTCATCGTGCCGCAGACCTATCGCGGGTTCGACTATGCTGCGATGGCACAGGGCATGCGTGCCGAGCTGCCGCATCTCAAGCACGTCGTCGTCGCAGATGGTGGGGGCGAAAACGGCTTCGAACGGATGTTGTTGTCGTCGGAACCGTTGGCGCATGCGCAGGGCTCGGATCCGGACGACATGGCGGTGTTGATGTTCACCTCGGGCACGACCGGTGAGCCCAAGGGCGTCATGCACACCTCGAACTCGCTGATCGCCTGCTGCAAGGCGCTGTCCGGGCGCTTTGGGCTGGATGGCAGCGACGTGCTGCTGGTGGCATCCCCGGTCGGGCACATGACGGGCTATGCCGCGATCGTCCTGCTGTCGGTCTATCTCGGCGGCACGATGATCCTTCAGGATGTCTGGGAAGCCAGGCGCGGCGTCGGTCTGATGGCACGCGAGGGCGTCACCTATACCGCGGCCTCGACGCCGTTCCTCGGCGATATCTGCGAAGCCGTGAAGGCGGGCGCGCCCGAGCCGAGTAGTCTGCGCTCGTTCCTCTGTGGCGGCGCGCCGATCCCGTCGGTGTTGATCGAGCGCGCAGCCGATGAGCTCGACCTGAAGGTCTGCTCGCTCTGGGGCATGACCGAGGTCCTGTCGGGCACGCTCACCGAGCCGGCGCGCGCGGCGGACAAATCGGCGAGCACGGACGGACGGCCGCTGGAGGGCATGGACGTCAGGATTGCAGATGCTGATGGCGCGCCGGTGGCTGCCGGCGAGTCCGGGCGGTTGCTGGTTCGCGGCGCCCAGATGTTCAAGGGCTACTACAAGCGGCCGGAGCTGCCCACCTTCGACGGCGACGGCTGGTTCGATTCCGGCGATCTCGCCTATATGGACGAGGACGGCTATATCCGCATCTCCGGCCGGGTCAAGGATATCCTGATCCGCGGCGGAGAGAACGTGCCGGTCGTCGAAATCGAGAACCTGCTCTACAAACATCCGGCCGTGTCCGCAGTGGCGGTGGTCGGAATTCCCGATGCGCGGTTGGGCGAGCGGGGCTGCGCCTTCATCGTTCCACGCAGCGGGAGCACGATCGACCTGACCGCCGTGCAGGCCTATCTGGGCGAGGCGAGGATGGCGAAGCAGTTCTGGCCCGAACGCATCGAGCTGGTCGCGGACTTGCCGCGCACGGCGAGCGGCAAGATCCAGAAATTCAAACTGCGCGAGATCGCCGCTGCGTTTGCAGGCTGAAGCTGGTTCACTGATCGGAGTAGGTCGGCTCCCGTCGTTCGCGAAACGCGGCGACGGCCTCGGCGTGATCGGCCGTCTCCAGCAGGATGACCTGCTGCCTGTCCTCGATCATCAGCGCCGCGTCCAGGCTTGGCGCGTCGATCAGCGTGTTGAGCGCCTGCTTGGTCATCCGCAGTCCCATCGGTGACACCCGCAGCATCTCCTCGGCGAAGGCAAGCCCGCGCGCGAGCAGCGCATCCGGCGCAACGATGTCGCTCACCAGGCCGATCGCCTGGGCGCGCTCGGCCTTGATGAACCGCCCCGTCAGCAGGAATTCGGAGGCGACGGACAGGCCGACGAGGCGCGGCAGCAGATAGCCCGATCCCATATCGCAACCGCCGACACCGATCTTGATATAGGCGGCATTCATCCGCGCATCGGGTGCGGCGAAGCGGACGTCGCAGGCGAGCAGGAAGGAAAAGCCGGCGCCGCAGGCCGCGCCGTGGGCCAGGCCGACGATCGGTTGCGGACAGGACCGCATCAGGCGGATCACGCCGGAGTAGTTCTGCTGCATCTTGAGCTGGCGCTGTGGCCGACCGTTGCCAGGCGCGGCGAATGCATCCGTCCCGAGGTCGGCGCCTGCGGAAAAATGCGGCCCGTTGCCGCGCAGGATCACGACGCGCGTTGCCGGACGGTCGTGCAATGCGGAGAAGTAGCCGGTGAGCTCCGCGATCATGCCGGGCGAAACGGCGTTGAGCTCGGCAGGGCGGTTCAGGGTCAGGATGTCGATCGGACCCCTGGTCTCGACGGTGATGGTGGTCGGCTCTGTCACGGGTGCGCTCCCATTGTCGTTGATCGCCAGTTGATCGCTAATAGTAATATAGTGTACGATAATCAGATGCAATCCGCACCGGCGCCCTAGCGGGCCAGGCGACGACAAGACTTGAGGGAGCCTCGAAATGCCATACCAGTCCGTGTTCAGGCCGGACCTGTTCCAGGGCCAGACCATCATCGTGACCGGCGGCGGCAGCGGGATTGGTCGTTGCACCGCGCACGAACTCGCGGCGCTCGGCGCCAATGTCGCGATCCTCGGGCGGACGATCGAGAAGCTCGTCGAGGTGCAACACGAGATCGAGGAGGATGGCGGGCAGGCGATGAGCCATGCTTGCGACATCCGCGATGAGACCATGGTGGTCGGCGCCGTCGACGCGGTGCTCGCGCGCTACGGCCGGATCGACGGGCTGGTCAACAATGCCGGCGGACAGTTTCGCGCACCGTTGAAGACGATTTCGACCAAGGGGTTCGAGGCCGTGGTGCGCAACAATCTGACCGGCGGATTCATCTTCATGCGCGAGGTCTATAACCGCTGGATGGAGGCCAATGGCGGCGCCATCGTGAACATCATCGCCGACATCTGGCACGGCTGGCCCGAATTCGGCCATTCGGCCGCGGCCCGTGGCGGCATGCTGACGCTGACCGAGACGGCGGCGTGCGAATGGTCCGGTTCCGGCGTGCGGGTGAATGCGGTGGCGCCCGGCGGCATCGTCTCGAGCGGCTTCGATACCTATACGCCGGAGATGCAGAAAAAACTGCACGACTTCACCGAGCGGGTGCCGCTACAGCGGTTCGGCACGGAAGCCGAGGTTTCCGCCGCGATCGCCTATCTGCTGTCGCCGGCGGCCGCCTACATCACCGGCTCCTGCCTTCGGGTCGATGGCGGAACGCCGAACGCGCGGACCACCTGGAAGTTGGAGCCGCACAGCCGCAGCGTTCCCTTCGAAGGCTTTCATCGCGTGAAGTTGCCGGAGGTGATGAAACGCAAGGCCAGCGCGTAGCCGGCCTCAGTCGACCGCGATGATCAGCTTGCCGTGGTTCTCGCCGCGGTAGAGCTGGGCAATGGCGCCCGGCGCATGGTCGAGGCCGGGCAATATCTCCTCGTCGTGAACGATCTTGCCGGCAAGCGCCAGTTCGGCCAGCTGCGCCGCCGCGTCGGCGAACTCGGCGAGGTGATCGAAGATGATGAAGCCCGACCAACGCAGACGGCGGGTGAGAATTTCGCGTTCGGGTCGAGGCCCCGCAGGAGTGGGGGTCCAGGATGCGTTCGCCGCCGTGCCGCATTGGATCACGCGTCCGCGCAGGCGCATGGTGCGGATTGCCGCATCAGCGATCGCGCCACCGGTGTTGTCGAAGAAGATGTCGTTGCCATCGGGGCAGGCGGCGCGGATCGCCGCGGCGAGGTCGGCCGCCTCGCGATAGTTGATCATGTCCTGATAGCCGTAGCGTGCCTTTGCGTGCGCCGCCTTGTCGGCGGAACTGGTGAGGCCGACCGCACGGCAGCCGGCGATCGTCGCGAGCTGACCGACAAAGCTGCCAACACTGCCTGCCGCGGTTGACACCAACACATGCTCGCCGGGCTTGGGATTGCCGAGGCCATGAAAGGCGAGATAGGCGGTGATGCCATTCATGCCGAGCACGCTGAGATTGGCGGCGAGCGGAAGGCGCGACGGCATGACGCGGCGCAGCACGGCGTCCGGCGCCGTGACGCAATAGCGCTGCCAGCCGAACCATCCATAGACGTGCTCGCCGGCGCGATAATCGGGAACGTTGCTCTCGAGGATTTCACCGACCGCGAGCGCGCGCATCGGCGCGTCGAGCGGCACCGGCGCGCTGTAGTTCCCTTCGTCATTGGCCCACCCGCGCTGCGCCGGATCGACCGAGAGGTAGCGATTGCGGATCAGCATTTCGCCCTGGCCGGGCGCGGCCGCGGGCGCCGTCACGATCGAGAAATGCTCCGGCTGCGGGATGCCGCGCGGCCGCGCCGTCAGGCGGACCTGTCGATTTTCGCGAACGGACATGCGTGGCCCTCACAATTAGTACGCTTGTGTACGATATGACTATACGGTAGAAAACCGGCGGGAGACAAGGAAATCCGGACGGCAGCGCCGTCCGCGACGCCTGCAACAAAGCGCAAGAGGAAAAGACATGGCAGGGCTCTATTTCGAGCAGTTTTCGGTCGGGCAAACCTTCGTCCATGAAATCCGGCGCACGGTGACCGACATGGACAACATCCTGTTCTCGTCGCTGACCTACAACCCCGCGGCAGTGCACATCGACCATGAGTATGCGAAGGGCACCGAGTTCGGCAAACCGCTGATGAATTCGATCTTCACCCTCGGCCTCATCATCGGACTGTCGGTGCAGGATACGACGCTTGGAACCACGGTTGGCAATCTCGGCATGGAGGATACCAGGTTTCCGAAGCCGGTGTTTGCCGGCGACACGCTGCGTGCCGAGACCAAGGTCGTCGCGGTGCGCGAGAGCAAGTCGCGGCCGACCCAGGGCATCGTGACCTTCGAGCATCGCGGCTTCAACCAGCGCGACGAGGAGGTGATGTATTGCCGCCGCAACGGGTTGATGATGCGGAGGCCGGCATGAAGCTGCGCTCGCTTCTGTTCGTGCCGGCCGACAGCGAACGCAAATTCGCCAAGGCTGACGGGATCGGCGCCGATGCCCTGATCCTGGATCTCGAGGATTCCGTCGCGCCCGGCCGCAAGGCGCTTGCGCGTGACGCCGTCAAGACCTTGCTCGGCGGCGGCCCGAGAAACTGGTCCTTTCTGGTGCGGATCAATCCGTTCGGCACCGGGCTGACGCTCGAGGATCTGGCGGCCGTCGTCCGCCCCGGGCTTGACGGCCTGCTGCTGCCCAAGGTCAACGGCATCGAGGACGTCGATCTGATCTCGCACTATGTCGACGTGCTCGAAGTTGCGGCCGGCGTTCCGGCTGGTCACGTCAAGCTGCTCACGGTCGCGACCGAAACCCCGGCTGCGATGATCGGCTTCAGCGGCTATGCGCGCAAGAACAAGCGGCTGGTCGGCGTGACCTGGGGCGGCGAGGATCTGAGCGCGGCGCTCGGTGCGCTGACGCCGCGGGAAGCCGATGGAAGCTGGACCTTCCCGTATCAGGTGGCGCGCGCGCAATGCCTGTTTGCCGCCGGCGCCGCCGGCGCGGCCGCGCTCGAAACCCTCTATGTCGATTTCAGGGATCAGCGGGGACTCGCCGAGAGCTGCAAGATCGCCCGGCGCGACGGCTTCGTCGGCCGCATCGCGATCCATCCGGATCAGGTCGCGACCATCAACACCTGCTTCACGCCGTCTGATGAAGACCTGGCGCATGCGCGACGCGTCGTTGCGGCGTTTGCGGCTGCGCCCGATGTCGGCACCGTCGGGATCGACGGCAAGATGTACGACATTCCGCATCTGGTTGCCGCGAAACGCACCTTGGCGTCGGTCGGGGAGGGCAATTCGAATGGATAGATCGTTTGCCAATCAGCTTGATGTACCGGAGGACCACGCCGCAATTCGCGAAGGTGTTCGAGGGGTCGTGTCGCGCTTCGACGACGAGTATTGGCTGGCCCGCGATGACGACGGCGAGTTTCCCCGCGAATTCCATCGTGCGATGGCGGATGCCGGCTGGCTCGGCATCACGATGCCGGAAGAGTACGGCGGCGCGGGCCTTGGCGTCACCGAAGCCGCGATCATGATGCATGAGGTGGCGAGCCATGGCGGCGGCATGACGTCGGCTTCGGCCGTGCATATCAATCTTTTCGGTCCGCACCCGATCGTGGTGAAGGGCACCGACGACCAGAAGCGGCGCTGGGTGCCACGGCTGGTGTCCGGCGAGGACCAGTGCTGCTTCGGCTTCACTGAGCCGGACGCCGGACTCAACACCACACGCATCAAGACCTTTGCGGAGAAGGTGCCGGGCGGCTATGTCGTCCACGGCCAGAAGGTCTGGACCTCAACGGCGCAGGTCGCCAACAAGATCATGCTGCTGACGCGGACCACGAAGTTCGAGGACTGCAAGCGGCCGACCGACGGCATCACCATTTTCTACACCGATCTCGACCGTTCGAAGATCGAGGTACGCCGGATTCCGAAGATGGGGCGCAAGGCGGTCGATTCCAACGCCATCTTCATCGACGGCCTGTTCATTCCGGAAGCCGACCGGATCGGCGAGGAGGGCAAGGGCTTCTCCTACATCCTGCACAGCCTCAATCCCGAGCGCATCCTGATCGCGGTCGAGGCCATCGGGATCGGACAGGATGCGCTGCGCCGCGCCACTCGCTATGCCAGGGAGCGCGTGGTGTTCGATCGTCCGATCGGGCAGAACCAGGCGATCCAGCATCCGCTCGCCGAAAAGTGGATGTATCTGGAGTCAGCCTGGCTGATGGCGATGCGCGCGGCCTGGCTCTACGATTCGGGCAAGGCCTGCGGTGCCGAGGCCAACAGCGCGAAACTGCTCGGCGCGCGTGCCGGCCACGACGCCGCTTGGCAGGCGATCATGACCCATGGCGGCTTTGGCTATGCCAAGGAGTATCACGTCGAGCGGCTGTTCCGGGAAGTCTCGATCACCCGCCTGGCGCCGATCACCGAGCAGTTGATCCTGAGCTTCATTGCCGAGAAGGTGCTCGACCTGCCGAAGAGCTATTGACGTGCCGGGACGCGGACGCAGAAGCCGCCCGCGTCAGAGGTTGCGCGAGATCAGCTCGCGCATGATCTCCGAGGTGCCGCCGTAGATACGCAGCACGCGCGCATCGGCAAACAGGCGGCAGATCTCGTATTCGCGCATGAAGCCGTAGCCGCCGAAGAATTGCAGGCACTGGTCGACGAGGCGGCCGTGCATCTCGGTGGTCCAGAGCTTCGCGGTCGAAGCCGCGTAGGTGGTGAGCTCGCCGCGGACATGCTGGCTCAGGCATTGGTCGACATAGGCCCAGCCGACCTGGAGGTCCGATTTCAGGTCGGCCAGCTTGAAGCGGGTGTTCTGGAAGGTTCCGACCGCCTGACCGAACGCCTTTCGTTCCAGGACGTAGGCCTTGGTGATGTCGAACGCCTTCTGCGCCGACGCGATCGAGTGGAGCGCGATTGTCAGGCGTTCCTGCGGCAGCTCGCTCATCAAGGCCGCCATCGCGCCGCCTTCGGACCCGAGCAGGTTGCCGACGGGAACGCGCACCTGGTCGAAGAACAGCTCCGATGTGTCGGAGGAGAGATGGCCGAGCTTGTCGAGATTGCGGCCGTGCCGGAAACCCGGACGATCAGTCTCGACCAGGATCAGGCTCATGCCGCGCGAGCCGCCATCCGGATTGGTGCGGGTCACGACGATCACGAGGTCGCACATCTGGCCGTTGGAGATGAAGGTCTTCTGGCCTGAGATGACGTACTCGTCGCCCTCGCGGACCGCACGGGTTCGAACGCCTTGCAGATCGCTGCCGGTGCCGGGCTCGGTCATGGCGATGGCGCAGACGGTCTCGCCGGCGATCATGCGCGGCAGCCATTTCGCCTTCTGCTCCTCGGTGCCGTAGCTCAGCAGGTAACCGCAGCAGACGTCGTTATGAACCGAGAAGTCGGTCGCGGGACCGGCGAAGCCGGAATAGGCGAGCTCCTCGATGACGACGGCGTTGTGGCGAAAGTCGCCGCCGATGCCGCCATACTGCTCGGGAACCTGGGGGCAGAGCAGGCCGGCTTCGCCGGCCGCCGGCCACAGCGCGCGGTCGATGATGCCGGCCTTCTCCCATTCCTGGAATCGCGGTTCGATCCTGGCCGCAGCAAAACGGCGGACACTGTCGCGCAGCAGCGCGTGCTCTTCGTCATAGACTGGGCGATTTGGCAGCATGTCCGTCGAACCGTCTGTTGGAACTAGAAGGCGACCTGGTCGCCGCCCTTGAGTTGGAGAATGTCGCGCGCCTCGTCGGGGCTCGCGATCTCGAGGCCGAGGCCCTCGATGATCTTGCGCACCTGGGTCACCTGGGCGGCGTTGGTTTCGGCGAGCCGGCCGGCGCCGAGCCACAGGCTGTCTTCAAGGCCGACCCGGACATGACCGCCCATCGCCGCCGCCATCGCCGCGACCTGCATCTGGGCGCGGCCGGCGCCGAGCACGGACCAGCGATAATTATTGCCGAACAGGCGATCGGCGGTCCGCTTCATGTGCATGACATCGTCCGGATGCGAACCGATGCCGCCGAGCAGGCCGAAACAGGTCTGGATGAACAGCGGCGCCTTCACCAGGCCTTCGGTCCAGAAGTAGTGCAGATTGTAGAGATGGCTGGTGTCGTAGCACTCGAATTCGTAGCGCGCGCCGGAGCTGTTGAGCGTCTCCAGCGCGTAGCGGATATCCTTGAAGGAATTGCGGAACACGAGGTCGTGGGAGCCCTCCAGCATCTGCGGCTCCCAGTCATGCTTGAACTCCTTGTAGCGCTTCAGCATCGGAAACAAGCCGAAGTTCATCGAGCCCATATTGAGGCTCGCGACCTCCGGCCTCCATGTCGCCGCCGGACGAACCCGTTCCTCGACCGTCATGTAAGGCGAGCCGCCGGTCGTGAGATTGACGACGACGTTGGAGCTCTGCTTGATCACGCGCAGGAAGGGCTCGAAGGCTTCGGGCGATTGATCGGGACGTCCATCGACCGGGTTGCGTGCGTGCAGATGCACGATCGCAGCCCCGGCCTCGGCGGCGCCGAGCGCGGCCGCGGCGATCTCAGCCGCCGTCACCGGCAGATGCGGCGACATCGAGGGCGTGTGGATCGATCCGGTGACCGCGCAGGAGATGATGACCTTGGGTGACGCCATTGCTCTATTTCTTGGCTTGCCGTCAACGCGCGAATTTGTGGAAGTCCGGGTCGCGCTTCTCGTTGAAGGCATTGACGCCTTCCTTCGATTCCGCCGTGTCGTAGAACAGCTTCACGGCATGGAGCGCGAAGTTGCTGATGCCGCGGATGTTGTCGGAATCGGCGTTGAAGGAGCGCTTGGCCAGCGCGATCGCGGTGGGCGAGCGCTGTGCGAGCTTGTCGGTCCAGTCCTTCACGGCAGCATCCAGCTCCGCCATCGGAACGACCTTGTTGACGAGGCCCATCTCGCAGGCCTGCTTGGCGCTGTAGCGTTCGTTGAGGAACCAGATCTCGCGCGCCTTCTTGTCGCCGACGTGACGCGCCAGGAACGCCGTGCCCCAGCCGGCGTCAACCGAGCCGACCTTGGGGCCGACCTGCCCGAACTGGGCGTGCTCGGCCGCGATGGTCAGGTCGCACAGCGTAGCGAGCACGTTGCCGCCGCCGATCGCAAAGCCGTTGACCCGGGCGATCACCGGTTTCGGCACATCGCGGATCAGGCCCTGGATCTCATCGATCGGCAATCCAACCACGCCGCGGCCGTCATACTGGCCCTCATGCGCGGATTGGTCGCCGCCGGTGCAGAACGCCTTCTCGCCGGCGCCGGTCAGCACGATGCTTGCGACGTTGCGATCATTGCCGGCGATCTGGAACGCATGAATGAGCTCATCCAGCGTGCGCGCGCGGAATGCGTTGTAGACCTTCGGCCGGTTGATGATGATCCAGGCGGCGCGATCGCGCACGTCATAGACGACGTCGGTGAATTGTTTCGGATCGGTCATGGCGTTTCCTTCCGCTGATTAGATCATGTTCATTCCGCCGGAGACGGAAATGGTTTGCCCGGTGATGAATTTGCCGTCGTCGGATGCCAGCATGGCGACGATCCCGCCGTAATCGTCCGGCTCGCCCATCCGCTTGAGCGGAATGCCCCGCACCATCGCGTCCTTCCACTTCACGGCATGCTCGCCTTCGCCGAGCACCGCCGCCATCATTGGCGTGTTGGTCGGGCCCGGACAAACGGCGTTGCAAAGGACGTTCTTGCGCGCCAGCTCCCGCGCCAGCGACTTGGTGAAGGAGATCAGGCCGCCCTTGCAGGCGGAGTAGACGGCCTCGTCGCTGGTGCCGACCCGCGCGGCATCGGAGGCGATGTTGACGATCCGTCCGCCGCCGCGTTCGGCCATCAGGGGCGCGATCACCTTGTGGGTGTTGAGCGGCCCGTAGAGATTGATCCGGATGATCTTGTCCCAGAGCTCCCGGTCGGTCTTCAGGAACGGCATCGGACGGTCCCAGCCGGCGTTGTTGACCAGCAGCCAGATCGGGCCAAGCTCGGCTTCGACCTTGGCGACGGCCGCCTCGACCGATCCAGCATCGCCGACATCGACCGCATAGGTCTTGATGACGGCCTGCGGCGCGAGCTTCGCGGTCTCTTCACCACCCTGCGGGTTGATGTCGAAGATCGCGACCTTGCAGCCTTCTTCCGCCAGCCGCAGCGTCAATCCCCGTCCGATGCCCTGTCCGCCGCCAGTCACGACGGCAACCTTTCCCGATAGGCCCTTCAACGCTGATCTCCCTTGTCGTTTGTCGTTCTGTCGCTTCGTGCGATTTCGGTGGTTCAGGAGGCCGCTATGAGGCCGACCCGTTCTTCTGAATGTCGAAGCCGCGCTGTGAATACATCTGCCGGGCGATGATCGTCTTCATGATCTCGATCGAGCCGCCGGCGATCTTCACCACCCGCGCGTCGGCATAGGCGCGGGCGATCGGATACTCCCACATATAACCCCAACCGCCGAACAGTTGCAGGCACTCGTCGACGGTTTCGCAGTGCAGCTCCGAGGTGAACATTTTCGCCATCGCGGCGTCCACCGGATCGAGCTTGCCCTCCATGAACAGCGCGATGCACTTGTCGGTGAAGACCCGCGCCACGGCCGCCTTGGTCTTCAGTTCGGCAAGTTTGAACTGGGTGTTCTGGAAGTCGGCGAGCTTCTGGCCGAAAGCGCTGCGCTCGGCGGTGTATTGCAGGGTCCACTCGATCACGGTTTCGGTCACCGTCGCCGAGCGGATCGCCTGCGCCAGTCGCTCCTGGGCCAGCTTGGTCATCATCTGGGCAAAGCCGCGGCCTTCCGCGCCGAGCATGTTGCTGGCTGGAATGCGGACATGGTCGAAGAACAGCTCGGAGGTGTCCTGCGCCCGCATGCCGAGCTTTTCGAGATTGCGGCCGCGCTTGAAGCCCTCGCGGTTGCTCTCGACGATGAACAGCGTGACGCCCTTGGCGCCGGCCTGGCTGTCGGTCTTGGTCGCCAGCACGACGAAGTCGCAGAGCTGGCCGTTGGAGATGAAGACCTTCTGGCCGTTGATGACGAAATCGTCGCCGTCGCGCGTTGCGCGGGTCCGGATCGCCTTGAGATCGCTGCCGGCATGCGGTTCCGTCATGCCGAGCGAGCCGATGGCTTCACCCGACACCATCTTCGGCAGCCATTTGCGCTTCTGCGCCTCGCTGCCGAACGACAGCAGATACGTGGCGACGAGATCGGTGTGGATCAGAAAGCCTGGGCCGCTCGCGCCGGCGCGCCAGAGTTCCTCGAACACGACGACGTCGAAGAGGTAGTCGAGGCCCATGCCGCCGTATTCTTCGGGGACCGTGCAGCAGAGCAGGCCGGCAGCGCCCGCCTTCAGCCACAGCTCCCGCGGCACGATACCGTCCTCTTCCCATTGGGCGTGGAACGGCACGATCTCGCGGTCGACGAAGCGACGGACCGTTTGCCGGAATATTTCGTGCTCTTCGCGAAAGATCGTCCGCTCGATCATTGTCAAACTGCGTCCCGTCTGATTTAGTTTGCTAGTGTACAGTATTCGGTTTGGGTATACAACCGAAGGCGGGATCAGCGCAAGCCTGATCGTACACCAATGAACTTTAATCGGGGAGGCCAGGGATGCCGATCGGACCGGAGCTGAAGCAGTTTCGCATGGAGCTGGCAGGAAACGGCGTCCTGCACCTGATCTTCGACATGCCCGGCCGCTCGATGAACGTGTTCTCGAACGCGGCGATCGAAGAACTCGGCGTGTTTGCGGACTGGCTCAGGCAGAGCGACGTCGCGGGCGTCGTGATCAGCTCCGGCAAGTCTTCCGCGTTCTGCGCCGGCGCCGATCTGGCCGAGCTCGAGACCGCCTACGACATGATCATGGCCGCACCGCTGGGCGAACGCGATCGCCTGGCCTTCGACCATTTCTTCCGGTTGAGCCACGGTTTGCGCCGGCTGGAGACCGCCGGCAAGCCGATTGCGGTGGCGGTCGCTGGCCTCGCGTTGGGCGGCGGCTGTGAATTCGCGCTCGCGGCCCATCACCGGGTGCTCGCCGACCACCCGCAGGCGACCTTCGGCCTGCCGGAATCGCTGGTCGGATTGCTGCCGGGCGGCGGCGGAACCCAGCGGCTGCCGCGCCTGATCGGAATAGCGGCCGCGCTTCCGGTGCTGCTCGATGGCGCCAGGATCAACGGGCAGGCGGCGATTGCCGCGGGCCTTGCGCATGAGTTGGCGGCACCGGGCGAGGAAATCGCGGCCGCAGAACGATGGGTCCTGTCGCGTCCGGCTGCCACGCAGCCCTGGGATCGTCCCGATTGGCGATCGGCCACCGCGCAGCGCGTCGCAGGCGAGATCGACGGGTCGCGGACCAAAATGCTGGCCGACACCCTCGGGCACTATCCGGCCCCGGTCGCGATCCTCGATTGCGTCGCGCAGGGATTGCCGCAGGACTTCGACACGGCGATCAGGACCGAGATGCAGATCTTCGCGAGACTGATCCAGCGCCGCGAGCCGCGCAACATGATCAGGACGTTGTTTCTCGGCAGGCTCGACTATGAGCGGCTGAAGAAGAAGGGGCTCGATCCAAAACTCACGCAAGCCGTAACGGCGGTCTCCGACGCGCTGGCGGCGCAGTCGGAGCCTGGACAAGAGCTTGCGGAGGCGTTCGCCCGGGCCGGCTTCCGTGCCGACGGGCAGCGCAAAGCCAGCTTCGACGGCCGGATCGCGGGCGGCGCCTATTGGCACGACGATGAGCCGAAGAGCTGGGGCAAGGAGCTGCTGCGCGCACGCCTCGTGGCCGCCGACTCCGCTGCCGCGCGCTGGCGCTCTGAACTCGATGAACCGGAACGTCGCGCCGCCGACTACGTCCTGGTCACGCAGCAAGGTTTTCCGGCCTATCTCGGCGGCTTGTTTGCCGTCGGGCTGCACTGAACCGGATTCAGAAGGAGAGATGATCGTGTCAAGACCGCTCGATGGCATCAAGGTGCTGGATCTCTCGAAGGTGCTGGCCGGGCCGCTCTGCGCGCAATATCTCGGCGACCTCGGCGCCGAGGTCATCAAGGTCGAGGCGGTGGGGCAGGGTGATGAGACGCGAGGATGGCCGCCGTTTCCGGCGCCCGGGCTAGGCACCGTGTTCCTGAGCGCCAACCGCAACAAGCGCAGCATTGCGATCAACATGAAGTCGGACAAGGGACGCAAGCTGGTGCATACGCTGGCGAAGTCCGCCGATGTCGCCATCGAGAGCTTTGGCACCGGTGTGGCCGAGCGGCTCGGCATCGACGCGGCGACGCTTTGCGCGCTCAACGACCGGCTGGTCCATTGCAGCATCTCCGGCTTCGGTCGGACCGGTCCGCTCAGGAATTCGCCTGGCTACGATGTGATCCTGCAAGCCTTCGGAGGCATCATGTCGATGACCGGCGATGAGGGCGGCGGCTATATCCGCAGCCCGATCTCGCCGATCGACCAGATGACTGGCGTGCATGCCTTCAGCGGCATCCTGGCCAGCCTGCTTGCGCGGCAGAAATCGGGCAAGGGCGGGGCGATCCAGGTCTCCCTGTTCGATACCGCGCTCGGACTGCTCGGCTACAATTTGCAGACATATTGGCAGCGCGGCACGCAGCCGGCCAAATGCGGTTCGAGCCACGAGTCGTTGTGTCCCTACCAGGCGTTCGAGGCCGCGGACGGGCCGATCATGATCGGCGTGGCCAACGACAATCTCTGGCGCAAGTTCTGCGCGATCGCGAGCCTCGGCGCGATCGTGGACGATCCGAAGTTCCGGACCAATGCGGAGCGGGTCAAGCACCGCGCCGAAACGCTGCATCATGTGCAGGCCATCATCGGGACGCGAACGGTTGCGGATTGGAACGATGCGTTGAACGAGGTCGGCATTCCCTGCTCGCCGATCAACACGCTCGCCCAGTTGCTGGACCATCCGCATACCAAGGCAGACGAGTTGATCATGCAATATGATCATCCGGCCGCGGGTCGCCTGAACTGCGTCGGCCATCCCGTCACATTCGTCGGCGAAGCGCGTGCGCCGGGCCTGCCGCCGCCGATGCTCGGACAACATACCGACGATGTCTTGAAGGAGATGGGCCTTTCGGACGCGAGCATCGCAGAACTACGCCGCGACGAAGTCGTCAGTTGACCAACGCGACCCTTGCCGGCCCTGTCGGGCGGGTGGTGTCTGCCGTAGGGCAATCGCATATGACAGTGAACGGCTTTGCGCAGTTGTTACCACATTCGTCATGGCCGGGCTTGTCCCGGCCATCCACGTCTTTGTCACGCGGAAGCCAAGACGTGGATGCCCGGCGCAAGGCCGGGCATGACGAAATTTATGGCGAGATCGAGCACATATGCGATTGCCCTGAGGTCTGCCGGGAAGCCCCGGCAGACACTGGGCTCAGGGCTACTCTTCGAGAAGCTTCCATGACGTTTTCTCGAAGATGGCCATCCGCAAGCTGCGATAGGGGGCATAGTTCTCCTTCGAATTGGAGAGCTCGATGCCCGGCAGCAGCATGCCGACCCGCTCCTTGTTGAAGCTCGTCGCCTGGGCCAGCAGGCTTTCGCGTGTCAGATTGTCGCCGCATCGTTGCAGGCCCTTCGCGATCGCCTGCGCGTTGATGTAGCCGGACAGCGCGATGAAATCGTTCGGACTGTCATTCGGCGCCCATTTCTTCATGAAGGCGACATAGTCCTTCACCTCCTGGTCGTCTGCCCAGGCCGGATCGCCGGCCTGCTTGGTGAACTGGGTCGTGTAGGCGCCCTGAACGTTGTCGAGCCCGGCCGGCATCAACACGCCCTGGATCGAGTTGACGGGGCTGGCCAGGAATTGCGCCGGCTTCCAGTTCAACTCGTTCAATTTCTTGATCGCCTGCGCGGCAAACTTCGGAGTCGCAAAGTAAATGATCGTGTCGGCGCCCGATGCCTTGAGCTTGAGGATCTCGGAATCGACGGTCGGATAGCTCAGTTCGTAAGGCGCTTCCGCCACGATCTTCGCCGTGCCATCGGCGCCCAGACCCGCCTTGAAGCCGGTGAGGTAATCCTTGCCGTAGTCGTCGTTCTGATAGAGCACCGCGACCTTCGCGTTCGGCATCTTCCTGGCGATGAACTTGCCGAAGGTCGCGCCTTCCATCTCGAATGGCGGATAGAACGGTACAGTCCAGGGGAAATTCTGCGGATCGTTGAAACGGCGGCCACCGGCGGAGATGAAGACTTGCGGGACCTTGTTCTGGTTCAGGTACTTCTGAACCGCAACGTTGGGGACGGTGCCAACCGTGCCGACTTCGGCAAGCACGCCGTCATCATCGACCAGCTTGCGGGTTTGCTCGATGGCCTTCGGCGGACTGAATGCGTTGTCCAGCGAGATCAGGTTCACCTTCCTGCCGTTGATGCCGCCGCGCTCGTTCAACATCTGGAAGTAGCCGGTCATGACGCGGCCATAGCTCGAGAAGGCCGATGCGGGCCCGCTATAGGGCACGGTCTGGCCGATCTTGATTTCGGTATCGGAGACGCCCGGGCCATACTGTTTGTCGGCAGCGCCGGCCGCGCTGGCGAAAA
Organism: Bradyrhizobium sp. UBA2491; assembly: GCF_002341725.1. Lineage (NCBI taxonomy): Bacteria > Pseudomonadati > Pseudomonadota > Alphaproteobacteria > Hyphomicrobiales > Nitrobacteraceae > Bradyrhizobium > Bradyrhizobium sp. UBA2491. Next base: position 130,334 of record NZ_DDOP01000023.1, on the reverse strand, counting down.
CGAGCGCGGACACCCCGAGCAGAATCGCAATTCTCATGGTTTCTTCCCTGCCATTCGAGCCGTGTTTTCCGGCTTCAATATGTACGCACATATACCATATGGTAGAAAACTAAAATATGCGACGGCGCGTCGCGTCCGACTTTGTCCCGGAAGCCGACGTCGCCGAGCGATATGGTCACTATCGTCGCGCGATGCGGCACAGCCATGCCTTGAATGCGGTCGCGATTGTGCTAGAGATGGTACGTAAGTGTACGAATTATGGAATGCCGCGGTCGACAGCGGCGCAGGGAGGGATCATGGCTGCCTCGGGTGCAACGGCGCTGGCTGCGCTCAGGATCGGTGGACGGGTCGCCTTCGAGCGTCTGGTCCGGCCGAAGGCCCGTCGGGCGGAGGATGTCCCGTGCTCGCCCGAGGCCATTACGCCGGAATGGCTGACTGCGGTCCTTTGCCAGCAGACTCCGGGAGCCGTTGTCACCGACGTCGTGGTGAAGGCATCGAGTGCGGGGACGCACGAGCGTCATCAGTTGATCGTGAGCTACAATGACGCCGGCCAGCGTGCGGGCCTGCCAAGGTCGATGTTCACCAAGTCGCTGCCCAGCATCGTGACCCGGATGATTGGCGGCTTCAACGGCACCGCGCGCGTCGAAGGCCGCTTCTACACGCAACTGCGGCCGCAGCTCGAGATCGAGGCGCCGATCGGCTATCACGCTGCTTTCGATCGCCAGACCTATGCCTCGATGCTCCTGCTCGAAGACATGGTGGCGACCAAATCAGCGACCTTCTGCAACTACAAGACCTACGTCGATCGCGAGATGGCGGAGGACATGGTCGACGTTCTCGCTGCGCTGCACGCCCGCTTCTACGGCAATGACGAACTCGCGGCGCGCTATCGATGGGTGGCCGGCTATCCGCGTTGGTTCACCATCGGCGCGGAGAAGATGAGCCTGGAACATTATACGCGGAAGGCCTTCGATGCCGCCGCGCATGTGATTCCCGCAAGCGTGCTGGCGCAGCGCGATGCGGTTTGGCCTGCGGCGATCCGGGCGCTTGCAGTTCATGACAGCGAGCCGCAGGGGCTGATCCACTCAGATGTGCATATCGGTAACTGGTATCGCACCGGGGCAGGCAAGATGGGGCTGTGCGATTGGCAATGCCTCGCCCGTGGTCACTGGACGCGGGATTTTTCCTATGCGGTGACGGCGGCGCTGACGCCGGACGACCGCCGCAACTGGGAGACGGATCTGCTCCGCCGCTATCTCGACCGGTTCGCCGGATTGACGGGGACCAGGCCGGATTTCGACCAGAGTTTCCTGCACTACCGGCAGCAGATGGTGCATGCGCTCCTGATGTGGACGATCACCCTGTGCCATTCGCCCCTGTTGCCGGCGATGCAGTCGGAGCAGACGACATTGGCGATGATCGGACGAATTTCGACGGCGATGGCCGATCTGGACTCACTGCGCAGCTGATCGGTCGCGCTGACCGAAAATCAAGGGATCAGCCGCTCCCAAGGCGCTGAACGGGCACCGGGTGCCGGCTCAGGCCGACGAGACCGCCATCGTCGTCTTGAGCGTTGGCTCGTCAATTTGCCCGATCGTTTCGCGCGCAACCGCGACGAAGCGCTCGACAACGCAGTTGATCGGATCGTTCCGCCAGACCAACGAGAACGGGATGGTCAGAGGCGGACTGGCAAACGGTCGGACGCTCACGCCCTTTGGCACCAGACCGACCAGGGACAGCGGGATGAAGCCAATTCCTGCTTCAGCCGCGACAAGCGTCAGGATCGCTGACGCACGGGACATGCGGGCAGCGATCCTCGGCTTGATGTCTGCACGTGCGAAAGCGGACAGGATCCGGTCACCGAAGCGGCTCCCGTCCTCGGGCAGGATGATGGGCTGCTCCCGGAACTGTTCGGGGCAGACGGAAGGGCTGTCGAGCAGCGGGGAGGACTCGGGCATGCATGCAAGCACGGCGTCATCGCCGATGCCGAGGCTCGAGATCTTCGGGTGGGCTTGCAGGTCCGGCACGAACAGGCAATCGAAGGTGCCGTGCAGCAAGGCCCGCTCGGAACCATTGGACGATTGTTCGAGCAGAATGGTGTCGGCATCCGGATAGCGATGCCGAAAATTCTGGATGATCCGCGGCATCGGCGAACTGAGTGCCATCTCGGAGTAGCCGATCCGCAATCGTTCCCTTGAAATGCCACCGGCTGCCCGGGTCTTCTCGGTGAGGGCTTCGATCTGCTCGAGCAGGCCCTGGCCTTCCTGCCGCAACACGCTTCCGGCAGGCGTCAGCCGAACGTTGCGCCGGTTCCGATCGACAAGGCGCACGCCCAGGACATCCTCGAGCCGCTGCAACTGATCCGTCATCGACGATTGGGAAATATTCGCCTTCCGCGCTGCTCGACTGAAGCTCAGCTCGTCCGCCAGATGCAGGAAATAGCGAAGTTGACGCAACTCGATGGGTGGCATCCTCACCTTGCAAACGTCTTATCGGATTGACCGATAAGTCTATCACCGCAGATTCGAAAGCGTCAACGTTGAGCGGCATGCTAGGCGTGACGACAAGAAAGCTATTTGCAGGAGGACGAATTGCATCGTCGCCTGCGGGAGGAACGATGAAGGCTGCCTTTCCTGTCTCGCTGGGGGAAGTCGATCCAGCGTGGTTGACCGACGTGCTGCGAGCGAACCGGCTGATCGCGCAAGGCGAAAAGGTCGATGGTTTCGAGGCCTCCCCGATCGGATTAGGTTTTGGGCAAACCGGCGAGTCCGCGCGCCTGACCTTGCGTTACGCACGATCGGAAACGTCGACAAAAGCGCCGGCCAGCCTGTTCGCGAAATTTGCCACCACCGATCCGGTGAGGCGGAAAGCGTCCAAGGCGATCGGCCTCTACCAGAGAGAGGTCAACTTCTACAACGTCCTGGTGAAGGCCGCGAGCGTCCGGGCGCCGGCCTGTTACTTCGCCGAAACGACCGGCGAGGGCGAGTTCTTCGCGCTGCTGCTCGAGGATTTTCCAAACCACCGCCCGGGTGACGAGACGGTCGGCCTCAAGGTCGAGGAAGCCCGCCTTGCGATCGACCTGATGGCTCAGTTGCATGGCCCGTACTGGGGCAAGATGGCGAAGGTGGATCTCGCGCCGCTGGTGATGCCGGCGCGCGACAGGTATGTCGTCGCCTGGAACGAGATGGAGGCGCGGTTCGGGGAGCACGTTCCGGATCGCTTCCGCGAGGCACGCGAAGCCTATCTCGACGCGATCGTGCCGCTTCAGCAATGGCTCACTTCCCAGCCGTCGACGCTGGGGCACGGTGATCTTCGCCTCGACAATCTGTTGTTCGGGCGGGACGGCAACGACCCGATCGTCGCGGTCGATTGGCAGGCCGTGCGCCCGTCCAAGGGGATGAGGGATTTTGCGTATCTGGTCAGCCACAGCATGAACGTCGACGACCGTCGCGCCAATGAGCTCGAGTTGCTGCGGCGCTACGTCGAGCGGATCGGATCGTTCGGCATCCGCTACTCGTTCGAGGACGCACGCGAAGACTATCGCAAGGCGATGTTGTTCGATTTCTGCACGGTGCTCTACATCGTCGGCATCAACATCAACACCCACGAGCGGGCGCTTCGGCGCAAGCACGCCTTGATGACCCGTGCCGTCACCGCGATGCTCGACTGGAATGTGCTCGATCTGCTTCCGGCATTCCGCTGAATGCGAGCCGCAGACGCCGGTCTGACACGTCCGCATGCCGGCTTTCACAGGGGAGCGAGCCAACCAGCGTGGCGCATTGCCAGGCGAGAGGGCCGCGTGGGGGAATATCAATGACGACAGTAACTGCCGTAGGTCCAGTCGTAACCGTGGACCGGCTCTACACCAAGATCGCGTGGCGGATCGTTCCGATCCTCATCCTGATCTTCTTCTTTGCCAATCTCGACCGGGCCAATGTCGGATTTGCCGCCTTGCAGATGCGGCAGGAGTTGGGTTTCAGCAATGCCGCCTATGGCCTTGGCGCCGGCATCTTCTTCATCGGCTATTTCCTGTTCGAGATTCCAAGCAATATTGCCTTGCAGAAGGTGGGCGCCAAGATCTGGTTTGCCCGCATCGTCCTGACCTGGGGCATGGCCACGATCGCGTTGGCTTTCGTGACGGACACGACCTGGTTCTATGTCCTGCGCTTCGTGATCGGCGCGGCCGAGGCGGGGACTGCGCCGGGTGTCATGCTGTATCTGTCGCAATGGGTTCCGGATAGCCAGCGCGGCCGCTTCAACTCGCTCTACTGGGTCTCGGTGCCGATCGCCTTTGTCGCGGCGGGGCCGCTCTCCGGCCTGATCATGACGCTGTTCCACGGCGTGGCCGGATGCTCCGGCTGGCAATGGTTGTTCGCGATCGAAGGTGCGCTGACCGTCCTTGTCGCGCCGTTGATCGTGTTCGGCCTGGCGAACGATATCGGGGATGCCAAGTGGTTGACCGACGATGAGAAGCGGGTCGCGCAGGATGCGGTCGCCGCGCTCGCGAAGACGGCGGGTGCGCACACTTACAAGGATGCGCTGCGCAAGCCGGAAACGCTGCTGGCGTGCCTGGCCTATTTCTGCCTGCTGATCGGCTATTACGGCATCGCGTTCTGGCTGCCGCAATTGATCAAGCAGGCGGGGATCTCCGACACCATGACGATCGGCTGGCTGTCGGCTTTGCCCTGGCTCGCCGCCGGTCTCGCAGTCGTCTTCGTCGGACCGTTTTCCGATGCCCCCGGGCGCAGGGGCGCGGTGCGGACGATCGCCATCCTGATGACCGCGATCGGGTTCGCGATGAGTGCATATTTCAGCGCGAGCGTTCCGCTGTCGCTGTTCGGCCTGACAATGGCGGCGGTCGGTATCCTGGCTGCATCGACCGTGTTCTGGGCCAACCTTGCCCGCATCTACATCGGGGGCGCCGCGGCGGTCGGCTTCGCAACCATCAATTCGATCGGGAATCTCGGCGGCTTTGTCAGCCCCTACATGCTGGGCCTGATCACCGACGCGACCGGTTCGACCGTCCTTGGCATGTACGTCATCGCTGCCAGCGTCGCGATCTCGGGCGTCCTCATGTCGGTCTGCTTCAAGAAATCCGATGCATGAAACCGTGCCGGGCGACGGAGCCGGCCGAAGCGAAGGGAAAATCCAATGATCACTGCGCAGGATCTCGAATATCACTTCACCGACAAGGATGATTACACCTGGGGAGAGACGTACTACCTGCCGGTGTCAATTCCCGAAGAACGCATCTTTGGTCACATCTATGTCTGCGTGCGTCCCGTTCTTGGCTGCATGCAGAACGACGTGCGCTTCATCGGCGCCGTCAGCGAGACCGAGTTCGAGGCGTTGTATGTCGACACCCGCTTCCACCTTCCGGCGCCGGAACGATTCTCGCACATTCACGGTCCAAACGGGCTGAGCGTGAAGGCCGTCAAGCCGCCCCGCGATTATCGCATCGACTATGTCGGCCGCGAGGGCACCGAGTTGCACATGGATATCGTCGGGATCATGGATCCGTTCGATATCCACGATCCCGACCAGAACCCGCTCGCCGGCAAGACCGAGCAGGAGCGGCTGGCGCGGACGTCGATGGGGAGCGGCTACAAGGGCCATTACGACATGCACGGCCGCTTCAAAGGCACGCTGAAGCTGCGCGGCAGGGAATACCCGATCGATATCGTCGACAGGATGAACCATAGCTGGGGTCCGCGGCCGGAACTGGAGATCCCGCCGATGAACTCGCTTTGGGCCCAGTTTGGCGAATCCCTCGGGTTTCGTTTCCACATGCATCTGGATCCCGAGAAGCCGGCCGGCGAGGACCAGCGCTTTGCCCATGGCTATCTGCTCGACAACGGCGAGGTAATGGCGATCATGAATGTCGAGATGACGATGACGCGGCTCGGCATCACGCCGATCGTGATCGATGCCCTGGTGACGGACCAGCGTGGCCGCAAGCATCAACTGCGCGGCGTCCCGCTCGCCGGCGCACCCTGGCGCGCTTATGGAAATGCGATCTGCTGGATCGGCTTGATCAGATGGGAGCTCGACGGACGAATCGGTCATGGCTCCGCCCAGGAAAACCATTCGCTTGCCGTCGATGCCCGCTTGCGCGGCCGCCGCTGGACTGACCGCATCCCCGCGATCACGAGCTGACGGAAGGCGGTCGATCCGGTCTCGCCGATCGCTAGAGCGTTTTCGAGCGAAGTGGGTACCGGTTCGGGTGAAGAAAACGCGTCAAGACAAGAACCTAGAGCCCCGTTCCGGTTCTATCGGAACGGGAACGGCTCTAGCATGCGCGAGGGGAGATCAGTGTCTCGTTGATGCTTTCGATCCGCAGCGCGTCGATCGATTCACCGGTCACCCTCGTCACGGAGCAATGCCCGATCGTGAATTTCACGGCCGTGGTGAGGCCGAGAATGTGGAGCAGCACGGTCTTGATCGGCATTCCGTGGCTGAAGACCGCGATCGTCGACTGTTTCGGTTCGGCCAGGATCGCCGCGAATCCCCGCAACACTCCGTCGCGGAATTCATCGTCGTCTCGTCCAAAGAAACGTGCCGGCGAGATCTGAAATTCTTCCCAGCGTCCGGGATTCTCTTTCCTGATCGTCTCCGGCGAGCGGTAGCGGTCCGTGTAGAGGTCGACTTCAGCGAGGCCATCCATCGTCTCGATTGCGAGGTCGAGCCGTTGCGCCAGCGGCGCTGCGGTGTTCTGCGCGCGCGTCTGAGGACTGCTGACGATGCGGCCGACGCCTTCGTTCGCCAGCCGGTCCGCGAGCTGCGCCGCCTGGTCGTAGCCCACTCCGTTCAGCGGCGGATCGTGTGGTCGTAGCGGATGGCCTTCGTCGGGCATTCCATGTCGGATCAGGATCAGCTTTGTCATGATTGCTCCGCGGCTGCGCGAGATGCCGCAGCGCACGGCCCGGATTAGGATTTGCGGCGAATATCAGCATATGATAAGCTAGTGTACTAATCGAGTGTCAAACTCGAGTACGTCCACCAGGACGGGGAAATGCTGAAGGCCGGTGCCGGGCGCGATCGAGTATCCGCCGCGCGGCGCCGAGCAATGGCAGGAGGGCCCTTTGCGAGGTCAAGCGCGCAGGCTGGCGGCGCATCGGACAGGCATGTGCCGTCCGGCGATGCTTCGTGACAAGGAAGCGCGGTCGTGATCGCGCTGTTGATCGCGAATTCGCTGGCGCTGGCCTCGCTGCTGATCATGCTGTCGAGCGGACTTGCCCTGATCTACGGCCTGCGCGACGTGATCAATTTCGGCCATGGCGCGATCTACATGCTCGGCGCCTATCTCGGCTACACGATCGCCCTCGTTGGCGGGTTCTGGCTGGCGCTGCTGCTCGTTCCGATCCTGCTGGCGCTGCTCGGGATCGCATTCGAGTATCTGGCGTTGCGGCCGCTGCAGCGCCGCTCGCACATCGAGGTGGCGCTGGTCACGCTCGGCCTCGGCATCATCGTTGGCCAGATCATCATCTACGTCTATGGCGGGGAGGCGCGCAGCGTCGAAGCGCCGAACATCCTGTCCGGCTCGGTCACGGTCCTGAACTTATCCTACCCGGTCTATCGGCTCTTCCTGATCGTGATGGGGCTCGGCTCCTGTGCGCTGCTTGCACTGTGGCTACGGTTTACGCCGTCAGGACTGTACGTGCGTGCGGTCAGCCAGGATCCATCAGTCGCGCGCATGATGGGGATCAATGCCGATCGCCTGAGCCTGCTGGTGACCAGCCTCAACACCGCGTTTGCCGGTATCGCCGGCGTGCTGGCCGGGCCGTATCTGTCGGTCGATCCCGGCATGGACGTCGTCATGATCGTGAACTGCCTGATCATCGTGGTGATCGGCGGCACCGGCAGCATCGGCGGCGCTATCGTTGCGGCCTTGCTGTTCGGATTCGTCCAGGTGGCGGGATCGGTATTCCTGCCCAACCTTGCATCGCTCGTGCCTTACATCCTGCTCATGGCGGTGTTGTTGATCGCGCCCGGCGGGATCGGGCGCGGGAGGGTGCTGGGTTGAGCAACGGCACGATGACCGACGACCTGCACGAAGCTGCGACCACGCTTGGCGGCCCGCTGCCGCGACGATCGCTCGCCATCCTTGGCGGCCTGATCGGGCTCGGCGTGGGCGCCGTCGTGCCGACCTATCTCGCCAGCGATTTCGTTCTGCGTTTGGGCGGCGAGGGTCTGCTGCTGGGGTTACTCGCGCTCAGCGTCGCTTTCCTGATGAACCAGGCCGGGCTGGTGGCGCTCGGCGCGGCCAGCGTCTATGGCGGCGCCGGATATCTGTTCGCGATCGGCATGAGCGACGGGGGGCTAACACCGACCATCGCGTTGTGCATCGCATTCCTGATCCTGGTCGTCTACGCCACCATGCTCGGGGCACTGATCGTGCGGACCAAGCCTCTTGCCTTCATGATGCTGACGCTCGCCGCCGGCGAGATGATCAGCCACGCCGTGTTGCTCGAGGGATTGCGCGACTACACCGGCGGAGCGGACGGGCTGGTCGTACGGATTAACGGATCCGTGCTCGGCATTGAGGCTGCGCGTTTTGCCGATCCCGCTCAATTCTGGTCACTCGCCTGGATCGTGACCGTGCTGATCGGACTGGCGTTCTGGGGGATCGCACGGTCCCGTCTCGGGTCCGTGCTGCGTGCCATTCGGGAGAACGACGAGCGCATGCGGTTCTCGGGCTTCAACACATTCCTCCCACGGCTGACCGGATATGTGCTGGTCAACGTCGTGGCCGCCATTGCGGGTTTCCTCCACGTGCTCAATGCCGGTTTCGTCTCGCCCGAGAGTCTTGGCCTGTCGGTGAGCACGAACACGCTGGTAGCCGCGCTGATCGGCGGCATCGCCAGTTCGCTCGGGCCAATCCTCGGCGGATTGATCTTCTCCTTTGCGCAGGACGAGTTCGGGGCGCGCGGGCTCACGCAACTGCTGACCGGGATTGCGATCGTGCTCTTCATCGTCGTGTTCCCGCGCGGCGTCGTCGGCGGATTGTCCGGCCTGTCGAAACGGCTCGGCCGGCGGCGGGAGGCGTCCTGACATGCTCGCGATCGAGAAACTGTCGGTGAGCTATGGTTCGGTGCGGGCCTTGACCGACGTCGATCTCGCGGTGCGCGGCGATGGTGTGCTGCACGGGATCATCGGCCCGAACGGCGCCGGCAAGTCCACGCTGCTCGACGCGATCTGCGGCCGGCGGCGACCGACATCGGGCCGCGTTCGGTATCGTGGCGAGGATATCACGCATCGGTCGATCAGCTGGCGCCGCCGGCAGGGCATGGCACGGTCGTTCCAGCGCACCAGCATCTTCCAGGACCTGACCGTGCGTGACCAGCTCGAACTCGTCGCGCAGCATCTCGGCGACGACCAGCTCGATGACGTCATCGAGGTCATGGATCTCGGCGGCTTTCTCGATCAGAAGGCCGGACGCATCGCCTACGGCGTGCAGCGCCGGGTCGATGTCGCCTTGGCCCTGATTGGCCGTCCGCGGCTTCTGTTGATGGATGAGCCGGGCGCCGGTCTCTCCGCCGTGGAAACGCTACGCCTGTTCGAGCATGTGCGCGACCTCGTTCGCGAACGCAGGATTGCGGCCGTGGTGGTCGAGCACGATGTCGATGCGGTGTTCGCCTGCTGCGGCACGGTCACCGTGCTCGATCTCGGACGGCACCTCGCGACGGGGACGCCGGAGTCGATCCGCGCCGACCATCGCGTCATCGCCGCGTATCTGGGAACTGCGGCATGAGCGCGCTGCGGATCCAGGCGCTGTTTGCCGGCTATGGCGCGTCGACCGTGCTGCGCGGCATCGACTTGACGGTCGAGGAGGGCGAGTCGGTGGCCCTGGTCGGCCGCAACGGGGCCGGCAAGTCGACGCTACTGCTCTCCGTGTTTCGCGAGACCAATATCCGGTCCGGCGAGATCTGGGTTCGTGATCGTCGGATCGACGGCCTGCCGGGTTACACCGCCGCGAAGCTCGGCGTCTCGATCGCGCCGCAGGGACGACGCATCCTGCCGAACCTCACCGTCAAGGAGAACTTGCTGCTGGGCCGGTCGACCGGTCGGGCCGGGCACTGGACCTTGAAGACCATCTACCAGCTGTTTCCGGTGCTCGAGGAGCGGGCCGATCGGCTCGGCACCATGCTGAGCGGCGGCCAGCAGCAGATGTTGGCGATCGGGCGGGCCTTGATGGCCAACCCGAGCCTCATCCTGCTCGACGAGCCCTCGGAAGGTCTTTCACCGGTTCTGATCGACGGTCTTGTCGACACCCTCAACACCATCCGCGGCGCCGGCACCGGCGTGCTCGTGGTCGAGCAGCACCTTAGCCTCGTCAAGCGCGCCACCGATCGCTTCGTCATCCTGGCAAAGGGCGAGGTCGTCGGGACAGGCGCGATCGCCGCCATCGGCGCACCGGAAAATCAGGCGCTCATGGCGCTCTAAAAACGAAGGAGGGGAGCAATGAGGACATCATCGGTGGGGTCGGTTTTCGGAATCCTGCGTGCGGCCACGATCGGCGCCGCGATCGCGCTGGCCGTCGGCAGCGCGGCGCTGGCTGAGGACACGGTCAAGATCGGCGTGCTGCTGATCGACAGCGGACCGCTCGCCGGCCTGAAAGACACCCAGGTCAAGGCGGTCAACCTCGCGATCGAGCAGATCAACGCCGCCGGCGGCGCGGCCGGCAAGAAGCTCGAAGCGACCTTCATCTCCTACCCCGGCACGCCCGATACCGCGGTGGACGGTGCCACCCGCGCGGTCCAGAAGGATGGCGCGATGTTCATCACCGGCATGGACACGTCGGCGGTGACGCCGGCCCTCCAGGCCAAGCTTCCGACGTTGAAGGCCATCATGCTGGAAGTGATGGCGAATGCCGACGGACTGACCGGCAAGAACTGCACGCCGAACTATTTCCGGGTCAATGCCAACGACTCCATGATCATGGGCACGTTCAGGGAGTTCCTGAAGGACCAGGGCATCAAGAAATGGGACATCATCGCGGTCGACTATGCCGCCGGGCGCGATTCCGCCGACAAGTTCAAGGCGCTGGTGACGTCGCAGGGCGGAACGATCGGAAAGACCCTGTTTTCAACCAATGGCACACCGGATTTCGGCGCCAAGATTTCCGAGCTCGGGGCTGATCCCGCCGAGGGCCTGTTCGTCACGATCTTTGGCAGCGACGCCATCAATCTCGCCAAGCAGCAGCACCAATTCGGCCTGTTCAAGAAATACAAGATGGTGCTGGGCAACTCCTTCGTGATCCCGCAAACCTTGCCGGCGCAAGGCGAGACGGTGCTCGGCGTCTACCAGAACATCGGCTTCGTGGCTGGCTTCCCTGGCGCGCAGGCCGAAGCCTTCGTGAAGGCGTACAAAGAGAAATACAATGGCGAGCTGCCGCCTTACACCAGTGCGGACCAGTATGCCGCGATCCAGCTGATCGCAGCCGGGCTCCAGAAGGCGAATTCGACCGACATCAATACGGTGCGCGCGGCGCTGTCCGGCCTCAAGACCGAAACGGTGCTGGGCGATGTCGAGATCCGCGCGGGCGATCATCAGACGGCGCGGCGGATGGCGATCAGCCAGATCGTGATGGGCCCGGAGGGCAAGCCGACCTATCAGATCAAGAAGATCGAGCCGGGAGCGGACATCATTGCGCCCGTCGATCCAGCCTGCAAGATGTGACGTCGGGCTCGTTTCGCCCGTGGCGCCTCGCTACGCCACGAGCGACACCTTTCCGAACTGCGCTCCCGAAGCGAGACGCGCCAGCGCCGAAGGGGCGTCCGACATCTTGAATGAGCAATCGATCACCGGCTTGACCAGGCCGCGATTGAATACGTCGAGCAATTGACGGAATTCACCGATGCTGCCGCCGGTCGAGCCATAGATTTCAAGCTGGCGGATGAACACCCGTTGCAGATCGGCCGGTGGATTGGAGCCGGTGGTGGCGCCACAGGTGACGAGACGGCCGCCGCGTCGCAGGGAACGCAGCGATTGTCCCCAACTCGCTTCGCCGACGCTGTCGATCACCATGTCGACCCCGCCGCCGCTCATCTGCTGGATGGCGGCCGAAACCCCGTCGCGCTGATAATTGACCCCGCCGTCCGCTCCCAATGCTGCGGCTCTGGCGAGCTTCTCGTCGCTGGAGGAGGTGACGAAGACGCGGGCGCCGACCAGCTTGGCAAGTTGCAGGCAGGCGACCGCGACGCCGCCGCCGATGCCGACGATCATGACGCTTTCGCCGGGTTGCAGCGCGCGTTTGCCGAACAGCATGCGCCAGGCGGTGAGATGGCCGGTCATCAGTGCACCCGCGGCCACGAGATCGGCGTCGTCGGGGAGGGGAAAGAAGCAACGGCTGGGCATCGCGATGTAGTCGGCGAAGCCGCCATGGCGATGCTCACCCATGATCCTGACGTTCTCGCAGAGCGGCTGGTCGCCAGCCAGGCAATAGCGGCACTTGCCGCAAAAGGCTTCGGAGAACAGCACGGCCTTCATGCCCGGCCTCAAGCCGCTGCCCGGAGCCGCCTCGACGACCTCGCCGGCGGCCTCGACCCCCATTACCTGCGGCAGAACGTGGGTGATGCCGCTGCCATTGTCGCGCATGTAGAGATCGACACGATTGACCGACGCGGCTGCGACTTTCAGCACGGACTCGCCGGTCGCCGGCACGGGATCGGGGAAATCCCGCCAGACCACGCCGTCCGCGCCGCGCCGTTCCAGGACTGCCGCCTTCATGCCTGCCTCCCTTGTGATTCCGCTGTGAGCCAAACTAATGCACTAGCTCACGAAGCAACAATCGGCGTGTTCCAACTGATACTCGAACTATCATCCAAATAGCTGTTGCAGTCCATTTCAAATATAATACACTAGCGCACGAAAATGCCGTCAAGTGCATCGATCAATCGTCATGGAGGCAGCGTCATGAGCGAGCGTCGTTTCGATCCCGTGGCGCATGCGCGCGCGATGCGCGCGAGCGGTTTCTGGGTCGACAAGAGTTTTGACGAGTTCCTGCAGCAGACGATCGCTGCTGCACCCGACAAGCTCGCGCTGATGGCGGACCGCGCCGATCGCAACGCGCCCAAGCGGTTGAGCTACGCGGAACTCGGCGATCTGATTTCGCGCGCGGCCGCCTCACTCCGTCGTCTCGGTGTCGGTGCAGGCGATGTCGTGTCGGTTCAGCTGCCGAACTGGTGGGAGTTCGCGGTGATTGCCCTGGCGGCGTTCCGGGTCGGCGCGGTCGTCAATCCCTTGATGCCGATCTTCCGCGAGCATGAGCTCAACTACATGCTCGGCTTCGCCGAGACCAAGCTCCTGGTCGTGCCAAAGCTGTTCCGTGGCTTCGATCACGAGGCGATGGCGCGCGCGTTGAAACCGGGCCTGCCGAAGCTCGCGCAGGTCATCGTGGTGGACGGCGAGGGGCCCGGCAGCTTCGAACAGGCGTTGCTGTCCGGCAGCGAACGCCTCGGCCCGCCACCGCTGGGCGAGATCGGCGCGATGCCGGCCGACCGGATGGCGGTGCTGATGTTCACGTCGGGAACCACGGGCTCTCCGAAGGGCGTGATGCATTGCCTCAACACGCTGATGGGCTGCTGCATCGGGCTCGGCGGACGGTTCGGCCTCAATGCCACCGATACCATGCTGGTCTGCTCGCCGCTCGGCCACATGACCGGCTTTGCCGCCGGCATGCTGCTCGGCCTGAAGATCGGCGCCACGGTGATCTTCCAGGACATCTGGGAGCCGAAACGCGGCGTCTCGATCATGGCCAAGGAGGGCGTGACCTATTCTGCCGGCGCCGCGACGTTCCTGGCTGATATGTGCGAGGCGGTGGCGGCGGGCGCGGCGAAGCCGGCCGAACTGCGCAAATTCCTCTGCGCCGGTGCGCCGATTCCGCCGGCGCTGATCGATCGCGCCTATCGCGAGCTCGACCTCAAGGTCTGCTCGCTCTGGGGCATGACCGAGTCGCTCGCCAGCACGCTGACTGAACCGGAGCGCGCGCTGGAAAAATCGTCCAAAACCGACGGCCGTCCGGTTGAAGGCGTCGCGGTCAAGGTGTTGCGCATGGACGGTTCGCCGGCCGCAGTCGGCGAGCGCGGGCTGCTCAAGGTCCGCGGCGCGCAGATGTTCCTCGGCTACTACAAGCGGGAGGACATGGAGCCATTCGATGCCGAAGGTTGGTTCGATACCGGCGACATGGCCTATATGGACGACGAGGGCTACATCCGGATCGACGGCCGCATCAAGGACATCATCATTCGCGGCGGGGAAAACGTCCCGGTCTTCGACATCGAAAACCTGATGTTCAAGCTGCCTGCCGTGCTCTCGGTCGCCATCGTCGGCTATCCGGACGCGCGGCTGGGGGAGCGCGCTTGCGCATTCGTGGTGCTGCGGCCGGGCGCGACGCTCGATCTCGCCACCGTGCAGGCGCACATGGCCGAGCACAAGGTCGCCAAGCAGTATTGGCCGGAACGCATCGAGATCGTCGACGACCTGCCGAAGACGCCGGCTGGCAAGGTGCAGAAGTATCAGCTCCGCGAAATCGCCAAGGCGTTCGCTGAACCCGCCAAGGCCAGCGCATGAACGCGCGCCTCAAGGATCGCGTTTGCGTCGTCACCGGCGCCGCGCGCGGGATCGGTTTCGCTATCGCCGAGCGGTTCGGCCGGGAGGGCGGGCGACTTGCCTGTGTCGATATCAGCGCGCGCCGCCTGGAGCCCGCGGTCGGCCGGCTCAATGACATGGGCTTCGATGCGAGAGGATACGAGGTCGATATCGGGCGGCGCGAGGACGTTCACACGCTGTTTGCGCGCGTCGAGCGCGAGTTCAATGCGCCGGTCGCCGTGCTGGTCAACAATGCGGTGTTCGCACGCTTCGAACCCCTGGCGGACATCGCGGTCGATACGCTGGAGCGGATGTTTGCCGTCGGCGTGCATGGTCTGATCTGGAGTACGCAGGCCGTGGTGCCGCAGATGGTACGGCGTGGCGGCGGCTCGATCGTCAATCTGAGTTCGGTATCGGCGTTCCATCCAGCCAAGGATTCCATCGCCTATTCTGCGCTGAAGGCCGGCGTGGTCGGGCTCTCGCGTGCCTCGGCGACCGAACTGGCTGCGAGCAAGATCCGCGTCAACGTGATTGCGCCTGGCATGATCGGAACGCCGGCATCGATCGCGCAGTTCGACGAGGCGACGATCGCAACCCGTCAGGGCGAGATGCCCGCCGGGCGCTTCGGCGCGCCCGAGGAGATCGCGGCGCTTGCGGCGTTCCTTGCGAGCGATGACGCCAGCTACATCCAGGGCGCGGTCATCACCGCCGACGGCGGTTGGACCGTTCCGGCAAAATAGGAGAAAGCGCATGAAGCGGCTCGAGGGCAGGCGCGCGGTGGTCACCGGCGGTGGCAGTGGAATCGGTCGCGCCAGCGCCATCCGCTTCGCGCGCGAAGGTGCGTCGGTCCTGGTGGTCGGTCGCGCCGGCAATGCCGAAGAGGTCGCTGCTGCGATCCGGGCCGAGGGCGGGGTCGCGTCCGCCATGATCACGGATGCCGCGGTCGAGGTGAATGTGGCCGCGATCGTGGCGCGTTGCGTCGACGAATTCGGCGGGCTCGAGGTCTTCTTCGCCAATATCGGCGTCACCGGGACCAATACGCCGCTGCTCGAGCAGACCGTCGACGAATGGTCCGAGGTCTATCGCATCAATACGATCAGTTGCTTCCTCGCCATCAAATATGCCGGCCGCCACATGACGGCGCAGGGCCGTGGCTCGATCATCCTGACATCATCCGCCGCTTCGCTCCGCGCCAATGCCGGCGCGATCTCCTACAGCGCGAGCAAGGCCGCCGTGAACAATCTGGCGCAGACGGCCGCCAACGCCTTTGCCGGTACCGGCGTCCGCGTCAACGCGGTGCTGCCCGGATTGGTCGAGACGCAACTGACGCGCAAGGTGTTCGAGGACGCGCGGGCGCGCGGCATCGAAGCCAAGCTCGGGCATGTCACGCCGCTGAAGCGTCCGGGACGTTCCGAGGAAATCGCCGCGGCCGCGGCCTTCCTGGCGAGCGATGATTCGTCCTACGTGGACGGCCAACTGCTGTCGGTCGATGGTGGCGTCAGCAGCACCCATCCTTTTGGCCGGATCGCGCTCTAGCAGGCCGGGCAGCTCAACAAGAACAGAAACAGGAGAGGCGCCGTGGATTTCGAACTCCCGAAGGAGATCACCGACAAGCTCGCCGAGCTCGATGCCTTCATCGAGGCCGAGATCAAGCCGCTCGAACGCGACAATATCAGGTTCTTCGACCACCGTCGCGAGAACGCGCGCACCGATTGGGACAATGACGGCCGCCCCCGCGATGACTGGCGGGCATTGATCGGCGAAATGGAGCGCCGCGCCGACAAGGCCGGGCATCTTCGCTACGGGCTGCCGAAATCGTGCGGCGGTCAGGGCGCGTCGAACCTCGCGATCGCCGCGATCCGCGAGCATCTCGCGGCCAAGGGGCTCGGCCTGCACAATGATCTCCAGGACGAGTCCTCCATCGTCGGCAATTTCCCGATCATCCCGGCACTGGCCGATTATGGGACCGAGGAGCAGAAGACCTACATCGAGGGGATCATCACGGGGAAAAAGCATCTCTCGTTCGGCCTGACCGAGCCGGGACATGGCAGCGACGCGACCTGGCTCGAGACCACGGGCGTGCGCGACGGCAATCATTGGGTCATCAACGGCCGCAAGCGCTGGAACAGCCAGGTGGCGCGGGCACACGCCAACCTGGTGTTCGCGCGCACCTCGGGCAAGCCGGGTGAGGCCAAGGGCATCACCGCGTTCATCGTGCCGACCGATACCAGCGGCCACAACGTGCTGTACAACCACTGGACCTTCAACATGCCGAGCGATCACGCGGAGACGGAGCTCGTCAATGTACGGGTGCCCGACAGCGCGATCCTGCACCGGGAAGGCGAGGGTCTCGTCGTCGCGCAACGCTTTGTCCACGAGAACCGCATCCGCCAGGCGGCGGCCAGCGCCGGCGCGGCGCGCTACTGCATCCAGGAGGCCGTCAACTACGCCAGGTCGCGCGTCGCCTTCGGCGAACCGCTGGCCAAGAAGCAGGCGGTGCAGTTTCCCCTGGTCGAGCTCTGGGCCGAGTATCAGATGCTCCGCAATTTCATCTTCCGCACCGCATGGCAGATGGATCGCCAGAACCCGCTCACGATCAGCGACATGGTGTCGATCTGTAATTTCCGCGCCAACCGCTTGTGCTGCGAGGCCGCCGACCGCGCCATGCAGGTGCATGGCGGCATGGGCTACAGCCGCGCCATGCCGTTCGAACACATCTACCGCCATCATCGCCGCTACCGCATCACGGAGGGGACCGAAGAGGTGCAGATGCGCCGGGTCGCGCAATATCTGTTCGGCTTCAGCGGCAAGAGCGCGAGCTAGTCGCGATGAGCGTGCAGGCGCGTGATGGCGGCCCCGACTTCGACCTTCACCGGCTCGATGATTATCTGCGGCAGTGGCTCGGCGGAAGCGGCACGACGGTCGTCGCGCGCACCAGCGGCGGGATGTCGAACCCGACCTATTTTGTGACGCGTGGCGACTGGCGCGCCGTGCTGCGCAAGCAGCCGAACAACATCCTGATGCCGTCGGCGCACGCCATCGACCGCGAATATCGGGTGCTGGTGGCGCTTCAGGACAGCGTCGTTCCCACGCCGAGACCTTATCGTTATTGCGAGGATCCGGAGATCCTCGGCACGCCGTTCTATCTGATGGAATGGCTGGAGGGGCGGGTGGTCTACGACTACGGCTTGCCCGGCCTTGCGCGCGAGGAGCGTGCCGCCTGCTATCGTTCGATGTGCGCAACCCTCGCAGGCATCCACCGGCTCGACTACAAGGCGGTGGGGCTCGGCGACTTCGGCCGGCCGGGAAACTATTTCGCCCGTCAGCTCAATCGCTGGTCCAGGCTCTGGGCTGAGTACCGCCGCGGCGATGACGACAACCCGGTGCTGGACCGAATGGTGCGTTGGCTGGCCGAGCGCGTGCCGACCAGCGAGACCCTGGCGCTTTGCCATGGCGATTTCCGGATGGCGAATGTGATCTTCCATCCAACCGAACCGCGCGTGATCGGGGTGCTCGATTGGGAATTGTCGACGCTCGGGCATCCGCTTGTCGACCTTGCCTTCAACAGCCAGGCCTGGCGCATGGCACCGGACGAGAACGGAGGCCTGCTTGGCTGCGCGCTTGCGGATATGGGCATTCCCACTGAAGCGGAATATCTCGATCGCTATTACGAGCTCACCTGTGCCAGCGAGCGCCTGACCGCGTTTCACCAGGTCTTCGCGATGTTTCGCGGGGCGGTCGGAAGCGCCGGCGTGGCGGCCCGAGGCGATCTCGGCAACAGCGTCCTGCCGGATGCCGCGAATGTGGGGCGGCGTCTCGCCCACGCCTATGCGACGCGCGGCATGGCGCTGATCGCGAACGATCCCTGAGCATGGCGGAGCAGCCGATGATGAATGTCGATGAGGCGATCCGCCGTCGGCGCTCGGTGCGCGGCTTTCTTGCGCGCGAAGTGCCCGAGGCGGATTTGCAGGAGGTCTTTGCGATCGCCCAATACGCACCCTCCAACTGCAACGTGCAGCCCTGGACGCCCCATGTGGTGTCGGGGACGAAGCTCATGCGCCTTCGTGAAGCCCTGGTCGCGGCGGGAATGCGCGACGAGCCGATCAAGCCGGACTGGCCGGCCGACGGCAAGTATTCCGGCATTTATCGCGAACGCCAGGTCGGCGCGGCGCAGGCGCTGTATGGTGCGATGGGCGTGGCGCGGAGCGACAAGGCGGGACGCAAGCTGGCCTACGTTCGCAATCATGCATTCTTCGATGCGCCGCATGCCGTCTTCATTTTCATGCCGGAGCCGTTCGATACGCGCGAGGCCACCGATATCGGCATGTATGCGCAGACCCTGATGCTGGCATTGACGGCGCGGGGCATCGGCTCCTGCGCGCAGGGTGCACTCGGCCTGTTTCCGGATATCGTCCGCGAACAGCTCGACATTCCCGGCAGCTACAAACTGCTGTTTGGCATCTCGTTCGGCTATGAGGACGACGGCGTCAGCGCCAACGCGGCGCGCGTCGAGCGAGCCCGGATCGATGACGTCGTGCGCTTTCACCGCTGATAGCGACGGCGAGTTTGACGAAAGGAGTTCGCCTTGACGGGACCTTTGCAAGGCTTTCGCGTCGTGGAGATGGGCGGCATCGGACCCGCACCGTTCGCCGGCGCGCTGCTCGGCGACCTCGGCGCCGATGTTGTGCGGATCGATCGAATAGCGAAACCGGGCGTCGAACCCGACCTGCCGGCCCGGTTCGACTTCTATAATCGCAACAAGCGCTCGGTGGCGCTCGATCTGAAGCGGCCGCAAGCAATCGCCACGGCATTGAGACTCATCGCCGAGGCGGATGCCTTGATCGAGGGGTTTCGTCCAACGGTGATGGAGCGGCTCGGGCTCGGGCCCGACGTGTGCCATGCCACGAACCCGCGGTTGACCTATGCGCGCATGACGGGGTGGGGGCAGGAGGGGCCGCTGGCGCAGGAGGCGGGGCACGATATCAACTATCTCGCGCTCACCGGCGCGCTGCATTGCCTCGGCGATGCCGATCGGCCTCCGCCGCCCCCGCTCAATCTCGTGGCCGATCTCGGCGGCGGCGCCCTCTATCTGGTGGTCGGGGTCTTGTCGGCGGCCATGGAAGCGCGACGATCGGGACGGGGGCAAACTGTCGACGTTGCCATGATCGACGGCGTCACCCACCTGATGTCGGCATTTCAAGCCTTCCGGCAGCAGGGCAGTTGGACCGGACGGCGGACCGATAACATCGTCGATGGCGGTGCACCGTTCTACCGCACCTATCAGACCAAGGACGAGAGGTTTGTCGCGGTCGGGGCGATCGAGCCGCATTTCTACGCCAACCTGCTGACCGTCATGGGACTTGGCATCGAGGGACTGCCTGCCCAGAACGATCGTTCGGCATGGCCGCAGATGCGGCAACGGTTCGCCGCGATATTTGCTGAACGAACGCGCGATGAATGGGTGGCCGCCGCGATGGGCTGCGATGCCTGCCTGGCGCCGGTGCTGTCGATCGACGAGGCGCCGTCCCATCCGCAGATGACGGCGCGAAGCGCGTATGCCGTGTTTGACGGCTTACGGCACCCACAGCCGGCTCCACGCTTCTCGCGTACACATTCCGAACTCAGCCGGACGCCGCCGATGCCGGGGCGCGACAGCCGAGCAGCGCTTGTCGATTGGGGCATTGCGCCAGATGAGATCGATCGGCTTTTGGCAGCCGGAGCGTTAGCGGAGGCGTAGATCCCCACATAAGATCGACGCAAAGTGCGAAATTCTCCAGCTTTTTCTTGGAGCGGCGCGAATATCTGAGCGCGCTTCGGCGCTCATCCGGCCAGGAAACCGCCGTCCACCGCAACGACCGTTCCGGTCGCATACCGGGATGCCGGCATGCAGAGAAATGCCACGGCGCCGGCGATGTCCTCCGGCTGTCCCCATCGTTTGAAAGCCGTGCGGTCGGCGATGCGCAGGTAATGCGCGCGGTCGGTTCGGCCCGCCGCGTTGATCGCGGTTTCGATGTAGCCGGGCGCCACCGCGTTGACGCGAATGCCTTGCTCGGCCCAGGCGAGCGCCAGCGCCTTGGTCAGCATCACGACGCCACCTTTGCTCGCGCAATAGGCGGGAATGCGCGGCAGCGCCAGCGTCGCGTTCATCGAGGCGATGTTGACGATCGAACCTTTGCTCTCGGCCAGCAGGGACCGAAACGCCATGCAGGTCCGGAAGCTACCGGTCAGGTTGACGTCGAGCACCTTGATGAAGGTCTCGATCTCGAACTCCTTGTCGCGGACGAGAATGCCGGCGCAGTTGACCAGTGCGTCGACGCGCCGGTGTTGCCGGGCGAATGACATGACGGCGGCGTCGTTCGTCACGTCGAGCGTCGCGAGCGCGAGGCCGGCACGCGGCTCGAGCAGCGTACGAGCGAGGTCGGCTTCATTGGCGCCCGTTGCGGTCACCGTCGCCCCGAGATCGCAGAACTGGTTGCTGATGGCCGCGCCGATGTCACCGGCGCCGCCGATCACGACGGCGTGGAAGCCGGGGGCGAGAGTGAAATTGGAACTCATCGGCAGGATCTCATTTCAGGGCTTGGAGGGCGCGGCCGTCGATTCCCGGACCACGAGCGAAAAGTCGATTTCGCGATGCATGATCGCCTGTTCGCCGGCGAGGCTGCGGACCAAATATTCACCGGCGCGCTGCCAGGTTTCCCCGGTCGGAACGTGGATCGTGGTCAGGCTCGGCCGCAAATGGCGGCTCCAGTCGAGGTCGTCGAAACCGACCACGGAGAGATCGCGCGGCACCGAAAATCCGCTGCGCTCCGCCTCGAGTAACACGCCATAGGCAATGACGTCGTTGCCGCACACCACCGCGGTCGGGCGGTCCTCCAGATTGAGGAGGTGGCGCGCCGCTTCGCGTGCGTCGTCCAGCGTATAGGGCACTTCGACATGCCATCGTGCAGGCAATTCGAGATGATTCTCGGCCAGCGCTCGTCGGAAGCCGGCGACGCGCGCGCTGGCGCGGTCGTTGTTGCGCTGAAGCGCCGAGACGATCCCGATGCGGCGGTGGCCGAGCTCGATGACATGGGTGGCCGCACGGTGGGCCGCGGCTTCGTTGTTGGTTCCGACGCAAGGGTAGGGCCGGTCCGGCTGGTAGATGCCGACATTGATGAATGGCACCGCGTTGTCAGCGAGCAGCTTGCGCAATCCGTCGTGATGGCAATCGCCGCGCAGCACGAGGCCGTCGACGCCGCGGCTGATCAGGTTGCGCGCCTGCTGCAATTCGACATCCAGATCGTATCCGCTGGTGGTGAGGAACAGCATGTATCCGACCGACGAAAGATATTGTTGGAGCGAGGCGATGCCGCGCGCGAACATCGTGTTGTCGATGGTCGGCACGATCGCGCCGAGGGTGCGGGAACGGCGTGACGACAGGATGCGCGCCGGCGCATGCGGGATGTAGCCCAGCGCCTCGATGGCCTGCTCGATGCGCGCCCGCAGGGAGGGGCTGACAGCATCGG
Source organism: Bradyrhizobium sp. UBA2491 (assembly GCF_002341725.1). NCBI lineage: Bacteria > Pseudomonadati > Pseudomonadota > Alphaproteobacteria > Hyphomicrobiales > Nitrobacteraceae > Bradyrhizobium > Bradyrhizobium sp. UBA2491. The sequence continues at coordinate 108,240 of NZ_DDOP01000023.1, read as the reverse complement.
GATTGTTGAGGGCGCGCGAGACCGAGGCCGTCGATACGCCGGCGCGGGCCGCGACGGCGCGGATCCCCTGCTTGGCAGATGTGGCGTTTGTCAGTCTCATAAATGTAACGTTACATCTTGCTTTGTCGCCGACTGGTAGCGGCAGCGGTACAAATCTGCCGCAGATTGCGACGGTTGTCCATTGCTTGACACGGCCGACGTGAAGCTTAGGATGTAACCGTTTTCAAGAATGAGCGTAAAAAAGGGCCCGCCAACCAAAGGCGGCCAGCCGGGAGGAGAGTTCGATGAAGGCCAGGATGTTCGCGACGCACGTCGCGTTGCCGGTTCTTGTGGCGGCCTCGGTCAGTGCGCAGGCGCATGCGGCTGATTTCGACTGGATGAAGTTCAAGGGCAAGACCGTCACCTTTCTCGCCAATAACAATCCCGTCTCGCAAGCGCTGCTGACCTACAAGGCCGATTTCGAGAAGCTGACCGGCATGACGCTGAAGGTCGATGGTTATCAGGAACAGCAGATGCGTCAGCGGCTGGTCACGGTCATGAACGCCAACAGCGACGAGGTCGACGTGTTCATGACGCTGCCCTCGCGCGAGGGCGAGCAGTTCTCTGCCGCAGGCTGGTATGCCGATCTCAGCGCAATGGCCAGGAACGAGGTCGCCAAGGAATACGATCCGGCCGGGCTCAGCCAGGCGCTGCTGAAGGCTGCCACCTTCGGCGGCAAGCTGACCAGCATGCCGATGAACATCGAAGGGCCGATCTTCTATTACCGCACCGACATCTTCAAGAAGTGCGGCATCGAGGCGCCGAACACCATCAAGGACGTCGAGGCGGCCGCCGCGAAGATCAAGACCTGCGACAGCGCGGTGACGCCGTTCGTCTCGCGCGGTCTGAAACCCGCGGTCGCCTATACGTTCAGCAATATGCTGCACAATGTCGGCGGCAGCTACATCGCCAATGGCAAGTCGAACCTGTGCTCCGCCAAGGGCAGGGAGGCACTCGACACCTACAGCCGCTTGCTGCGCGACTTCGGCCCGCCCGGTGTCGTCAACTACAGCTTCCAGCAGATTTCCGCGCTGTATCGCAGCGGTCGCGCCGCGATGGCGTTCGAATCCTCCAACGAACTGCGCACGGTGATGGACGGCGGCGCGCGCCTCAAGGATACCGGCCTGCTTCCGTTCCCGGCCGGCGAGGCAGGGCAGGTGCCGACGACGATCGGCTGGGGCATGGCCGTGTCCTCGCACAGCAAGCAGCCGGATGCGGCCTGGTATTTCGTGCAATGGGCGACCAGCCCCGAAGTGCAGAAGAAGATGGCGCTCCAGGGCATTGCCCCGCCGCGCCCGTCGGTCGCCAAGGATCCTGAATACCGCAAATGGATCGACGAAGAGCCGGTTCGCAAGGAGTGGCAGGCTGCGCTCGACGTGCTGGCCACCAAGGGCTCCTCCGAGGTCGGCTATCCGATCGTCGCCAATCCCGAGTCGCGCGAGTTCATCGGCCAGGCGGTGCAGGACCTGATCCTGAAGCAGAAGCCGGTCGAGCAGGCTTGTGCGGACGCGGACAAGGCGCTCGATGCGCTGATCGCCCAGAAGTAATCGCCCGGTGCCGCCTGGCTTCGCGCTGGCCGGCACCTCATCCTGAGCCAAGGAAGCGGACGCATGTCGGACACGGCAGCGACATTCACGCAGGACCGGCAGAGACTGGAGATGGCGGCGCTGTCGGCGCCGGCCGTGATCTTCACGGTCGCGATGATCGCATTTCCCGTCGTCTATACGCTCTGGCTCGGATTCCAGACGTTCTCCTCAACGGGAAAGCAATCCTTCGCGGGGGTGGCGAACTATGCGAAGCTGGTGTCCGACCAGGAGTTCTGGCACGGGCTGTGGGTCACGATCGCGCTCTTCGTGCTCTCGCTGCTGTTGCAGCTCGTCTTCGGTGTCTGGCTCGCGCTCGTGCTGTTTCATGCCAAGCGATTGCCGGGAATCGTGCGCTCGCTGTTCATCTCGCCCTTCATGATGCCGCCGGTGGTGGCAGGCATGATGTGGCTCGTGATCCTCGATCCCTCGCTGGGCGCGGCCAACTACATTCTCCAGTCGGTCGGCCTGCCGCCGTCGGACTGGCTGGCTTCGCCGACATGGGTGATCCCGACCGTGGCGCTGATCGACAGCTGGCAGTGGACGCCCTATGTCGCCCTGATCGTGCTGGGCGGCCTGCAATCGCTGCCGCCGAGCGTCTACGAAGCCGCGCAGATCGACGGCGCATCTCCGTTCAAGACCTTCCAGCGCATCACGCTGCCGCTGCTGCTGCCGACCATCGTCACCGCGGCGATCCTGCGCAGCGTCGATCTCCTGCGCTTCTTCGACATCATCTACATCACGACCCAGGGCGGCCCGGGCAACGCCTCGAACACGCTCAACATCTACGGCTTCCGGGTCGGTTTCGAATTCTTCAACATCGGCTATGCCAGCGCGCTGATGCTGACGCTGACTGCGATCGTGTTCGGCGCCGTGCTCGCCTTCAACCGCCTGCGCGGCGCAGTGGCATGGTGATGTCATGACGGACGCGGCCAACACCGATCGCTGGATCCGCTGGCTCAACACGGTGCAGCTCGTGCTCGCCGGCGTGCTGATCATGGCGCCGACGGTCTGGATGGTGCTGTCGTCGTTCAAGCCGTCCTTCGAGGTCACGGCCTATCCGCCGACGCTGATCTTCGCGCCGACGCTCGAGAATTATGTCGAGCTGACCAGGACCACGCCTTTCCTGAGCTACGCGCTCAACAGCCTGATCGTCACGGTCGGCTCGACCGCGCTCGGATTGCTGTTTGGAATCCCTGCGGCGTTTGCTGTCTCCTGGACCCGGATTTCCTGGCCGGCGATCCTGACGCTGGCGGCGCGGATGGCGCCTGGCACGCTGTTCCTGCTGCCGTGGTACGTCATGTTCCGGCAGATCGGCATGATCGGCTCCTACACCGCGCTGATCCTCAGCCATGCGGTGATCACTCTGCCGATCGTGATCTGGGTCTTGCTGCCGTCGTTCGACGGCATCCCGCGCAGCGTGTTCGAGGCCGCCCAGGTCGATGGATGCAGCGTCACGCGCATCCTCTGGCGCATCGCGCTGCCGCTGGTGGCGTCGGGCGTCGCGGTTTCGGCGATCCTCGCCTTCGTCTTCTCGTGGAATTACTTCCTGTTTGCGCTGGTGCTCTCCAATGGCGACACCAAAACGCTGATCGCGGCGGCCTTCAACTTCATCGGCGAAGGCTCGACGCAATGGGGCGCCCTGATGGCCGCGGCGACGCTGATCGCATTGCCGCCGCTGGTGCTGGCTGCTCTGGTTCAGCGCTGGCTGGTGTCCGGTCTGACGCTCGGCGCCGTGAAAGGCTAGGTATCCGATGACTCCATCATCCCGTCCGAACTCGATCATGCAGGCCGCGGTGTTCCACGGCAATGACCGCATCACCATCGAGCGCGTGGCGATGCCCGAGGTCGGGGCGGGCGAAGTGCTGGTGCGCGTCTCGCGCACCGCGCTGTGCGGTTCGGACTTCAAGCTGTGGCACAAGGGCGCCGAGTTCACCGCCGGCCACGAGATCTTCGGCGTCGTCGAGCAACCCGGCCATCGCCTGCATGGCCGGCGTTGCGCCGTCTACATACCGTTGCACTGTGGCCATTGCGCCGCCTGCAAGCGCGGCGACACCCAGATGTGCCTCGAGGTGTCCAGCCTGATCGGCTGGAACCGGCCGGGCGGCTATGCCGAATACGTGCCGGTGCCGGAAAATTGCCTGCTGCCGGTGCCCGACGATATCGAGGACAGTCTTGCGCCGCTGTTGCTCGACACCATCGGGACGTCGGGTCACGCGGTGCGCTTCGTCAGTCGCGTGGTGCCGCCCGGCGACGCCGGCCCGGTTCTCGTGATGGGTGCGGGGCCGGTCGGCCTCGGCGTCGTGCTGGCGCTCCGCGCGCTCGGCTATGACGATGTCTATGTGGCGGATCCCAACGCGGCGCGGTTACAGATCGCGCAATCCTTCGGCGCCAGGGCGCATCCGGTTGGCGATACGTCGAAGCGCTTCGCCCTCATCATGGAATGCTCCGGTGCGCATGCGGCGCGCAACCTCGGCATCGAGCTGGTGCTGCCGCGCGGCGCGCTGGTGCTCGTCGGCGAAAACGCCGCACCCTGGACCATCGAGGAAGGCAAGGTGTTCCGTCGCAAGGATTTCTACATGATCCGCACCTTCTACTTCCCGGTCTCGGATTTCGAGCCGAGTGTCGAGCTGCTGCGCAGGTACAAGAACGAATATCGCGTTCTGGTCGACGGCGAATTCGGCCTGTCGGCTCTGCCCGAGAATTTCGCGCGCTTCGCCAGGGGCGAGCTTATCAAGCCGGTACTGGCGCTGGACTGAGCGATCATGGCCTCGATCTCGATCCGCAACCTGGTCAAGCGCTACGGCAATTTCACCGTGATCCCCGACCTCAATCTGGAGATTGCAGACCACGAATTCGTCGTCTTCGTCGGCCCGTCCGGCTGCGGCAAGTCGACCTTGCTGCGGATCATCGCGGGCCTCGAACCAATCACGTCCGGCGAGCTCTATATCGGCGACAAACGCGTCAACGGCGTGCAGGCCGCGCAACGCGATATCGCGATGGTGTTCCAGGACTACGCGCTCTATCCCCACATGCGGGTCTACGACAACATGTCGTTTGCACTCGAACTGCGCGGCACGCCGAAAGCGGAGATCGACGCGCGGGTCAAGCGCGCCGCAGCGCTCCTGCATATCGAGCCCTATCTTAACCGCAAGCCGAAGGAGCTCTCGGGCGGCCAGCGCCAGCGCGTCGCGATGGGTCGCGCGATCGTACGCAATCCCAAGGCGTTCCTGTTCGACGAGCCGTTGTCCAACCTCGATGCCAAGCTGCGTGGCCAGGTGCGCGCCGAGATCAAGGCGCTGTCGCAGGAGTTGAAGACCACGATGGTCTTCGTGACCCACGACCAGATCGAGGCCATGACCATGGCCGACCGGATCGTGGTGCTCCAAAGCGGCACGATCCAGCAATACGATACGCCGGAGACGGTCTATGAGCGGCCGGCGAACCAGTTCGTCGCCGGCTTCATCGGTTCGCCCGCGATGAACTTCTTTCCTGTCGAGTGGCGCGACGGACGCGTCGTTCTCTCGCAAGGCGGCGTTGCGGTGCCGCTGGAAGGCGAGGCCGCGGGCGGCCTGCAACGTGCCGGCAACGCCGTGCTCGGCATTCGTCCCGAACATTTTGCAGTCGCGACGGACGCGGCCGAAGGCATGTCCATCAACGTCAAGCTGGTCGAGCCGCTCGGCTCGGACACGCTGATCCATTTCGACCTCGCCGGCGTCTCCGCCATCGCGCGGGTCGATCCGGCCTTGCGGCCGAAGGTGGGCGATCGGCTAAGCCTGCGCCCGCAGCAAGGCAAGACGCATCTGTTCGATGCCGCCAACGGACAGGTCCTGCGGTGAGCGCATCGTCCGATATCGGGGATATCGCAACGCTGACGGACGTCGCCGCCGGAGCCAGGCCCGTGCATGTGATCTGCCTCGGGCTGTCGGCGCTCGACCAGGTCTGGCGGGTCGATCGGTCGTTCGCGGGCGGCAGCGAGAAGATCAAGGCCGTCGAATACGGCACGATTGGCGGCGGCATGGCCGCCAATGCGGCGGTTGCGGTGGCACGCCTTGGTGCGTCCGCCGCATTCTGGGGGCGGGCAGGCCATGATGCCGCGGGCCACGAAATGCGGTCGGCGTTCGCCGCCGAAGGCGTCGATGTCGAGAATTTCCGGCTGTTTCCCGATGGCCGTTCCTCGGTCTCCGGAATCATCGTCGACAGGTCGGGCGAGCGGCAAATCGTGAACTACCGCGGGCTCTATCCCGAGGCCGCCGACTGGCTCCCGCTAGAGGCTGTGGCCCGCGCATCGTCGGTGCTGGCCGACCCGCGCTGGATCGAGGGCGCCGCGACGCTGTTCCACGAGGCGCGTTCGCGCGGCGTGCCGACGGTGCTCGACGGCGACATGGCCGACGCCGAGGTGTTCGAACGGCTGCTGCCGCTGACCGATCACGCGATCTTCTCCGAACCCGCCCTCAGCGCATTCGCAGGCTCTGCCAACGACGAATCGCTCGCAGCGCTTGCGCGCTTCGGCTGCCGTGTCATTGCCGTCACGCGCGGCGAGGGAGGTGTGAGCTGGTACGAGAACGGCCAACTGCATCGCCAGGCCGCCTATGTCGTCGACGTCGTCGACACCACCGGCGCGGGTGACGTCTTCCACGGCGCCTATACGTTTGCGGTCGGCGCCGGTCTCGACGTGCGCGACGCCATGACGTTCTCGGCTGCGACCGCCGCGATGAAATGCCGCCACGCCGGTGGCCGCAACGGAATCCCCACCATCAACGAGTGTCTTGCATTCATGAGGACGAAGCCATGAGAACGATTGGAAAGAACCGCGGCCTCGCACGGCTTGCCGATGCGGACGGCCACTTCCGCATGGTTGCTCTGGACCAGCGGCCGCCACTGTTCGATGCCATCGCAAAGGCGAGGGGCATCACGCGGGATCAGGTCGCCTATGGCGACGTGACCGCGGCCAAGCGTCTCCTCGTCGAGAACCTTGCGCCGCATTGCAGTTCGATGCTGTTCGATCCGAACTTTGCGGTGCCTGCCGCGATCGATCTGCTGCCGCCGCGCTGCGGCCTGATCATGACGCTGGAGGAACATCGCGTCGAGGAGACGTCGGGCGGTCGCAAGTCGCGCGCGATCACCAATTGGAGCGTGGAGAAGATCCGCGCCATGGGCGCCGACGCCGTCAAGGTGCTGGCCTGGTACCGGCCCGATGCCGATCCGGCCGTGATCGCGCATCAGAAGCGTTTCGTGCGGGACATCGGGCAGGACTGCGCGCGCCATGACATTCCTTATGTGCTGGAGCTACTGGTCTATCCGTTCCTCGGCAGCGCCGACCATACGGCGGACTACGTGGAGTCGCCGGGCAAGCTGCCTGGTCTCGTGATCGAGAGTGTACGCGAGTTCGCCAAGCCGGAATACGGCGTCGATCTCTTGAAGCTGGAAAGTCCGCTCGCTGCCAATAGCCTACCGGCCCGGGATGGCAGCGCGGCGGCACAGGCTGCACAGAAGGAGTTCGATGCGATCGGAGAGATCTGCGGCGCATGCAGCATCCCCTGGGTGTTGCTATCGGGCGGCGCGGCGCCGGAAAAGTTCGAGCGCGTACTGGAGTTCGCCTATGCCGCCGGTGCCGGCGGGTTCCTGGCGGGCCGAACGATCTGGCTCGATGCGGTGCTGAAGAACTTCCCCGACCGTGCGGCGGTTGCGGCGAGCCTACGCAAGGATGGTCTCGGAGTACTGGAACGGCTGAATGAGCTGACTACGGCCAAAGGGACGCAATGGAAGGCGCGCTTTCCGGCATTCGGCGAGATCAAGCAGGAGGGCGACTTCGCACGCGCCTACTGACGCCGGCGGCCGAATGGCTGCCCAATGGAGCGCTTGGGATTCGGCGAGCGGGCCTGGTGCCTGAAGGACATGCGGCCACCGGTGGTGTTCGCAGCTGCTGAGATCGTCTCTGGCTTTCGCCGGTCCTGACGAGGAATGAAATGCAGCTTAGGGGGATCCACACAGGCGTGAGAAGTTCGCGCCGGCGCCCATATCCGTAATTCGCATAAGGTATATTATGGAATATTTATATCTACAATTGGATCAGTAATTTAGTGGGAAATCTTCGCATCTGTTCGCAGGTTTGCGGCTGCGTCTAGGTACCCGAGCGGTCGTGCGACCAGTCCTGATGCCGCGGACCAGCCGCGCAACGGCGTCTCGTCTTAAAGCCGATATTGCCGCGGCCTACGGACGCTGCAATAAGCCGAAGCCGTGTAGAGATCGCTGGTGACCCCGCGGCGTCAGGTCCGTATAGGATTGGCATCTCAGAACAACAACAAGCCTCTCGAGGGAGAAACCGATGAGCTTTTCACGACGCACGCTACTGAAGGTCTCGGCCGCATCCGCCGTCATGGGCGGGATTGGCGCGCCGTATGTCGCGCGCGCCCAGTCGGCCGAGTTCTCTTACAAATTCGCCAACAATCTGCCGGAATCGCACCCGCTGGTGGCTCGCGCCCGGGAGATGTCCGCGGCGATCAAGACCGAGACCAACGGCCGTTTCGACCTTCAGGTGTTCCCGAACAACCAGCTCGGCTCGGATACCGACGTGCTGAGCCAGGTGCGCTCCGGCGGCGTCGAGTTCTTCACGCTGTCCGGCCTGATCCTGGCGACCCTGGTGCCGGCGGCTTCGATCAACGGTATCGGTTTCGCATTCCCGGACTATCCCACGGTCTGGAAGGCAATGGATGGCGACCTGGGCGCCTATGTCCGCGGCGAGATCAAGAAGGCCGGCCTCGAGGTCATGGACAAGATCTGGGACAACGGCTTCCGCCAGACCACGTCGTCGACCAAGCCGATCAACGGACCGGACGACTTCAAGGGCTTCAAGATCCGCGTGCCGGTGTCGCCGCTGTGGACCTCGATGTTCAAGGCGTTCGACGCCTCGCCCGCCTCGATCAATTTCAGCGAGGTCTATTCGGCGCTGCAGACCAAGATCGTCGAGGGTCAGGAGAACCCGCTGGCTTTGATCTCGACCGCGAAGCTCTATGAGGTCCAGAAGTATTGCTCGCTGACCAACCACATGTGGGACGGCTTCTGGTTCTTGATGAACCGTCGTGCCTGGGCTGCCTTGCCCGACGATATCAAGACCATCGTCGCCAAGCACGTCAACGCGGCGGCCGTGAAGGAACGCGAAGACACCGAGAAGCTGAACGCGACCGTGAAGCAGGAACTGACTGGCAAGGGCCTCCTGTTCAACCAGCCCGAGGTCGGGCCGTTCCGCGACAAGCTGCGTACCGCCGGTTTCTACGCCGAATGGAAGGGCAAGTACGGCGACAAGGCCTGGGAGCTGCTCGAGAAGTCCGTCGGCAAACTGTCCTGATCGCTCAAGCGGGAGGCTCGCCAGCGGGAGATTTGCTATGGCTCATGTCGAGATGACGCCGGCCGTGGCCGGCGAGGCGGCGTCACAGCCCCCTCGCCGCCGCTCCGTTCTCGGTTCCATCGACGCCGCGCTCGGCTGGCTGGTCGAAATCCCGGCGGCGATCCTCGTCGTCGCCGAGGTCGTCATCCTGTTCGCGGGCGTGGTGGCGCGCTACGTGCTCCATACGCCGCTGATCTGGTCCGACGAACTGGCGTCGATCCTGTTCCTGTGGCTTGCCATGCTGGGATCGGTGGTCGCACTCCGCCGCGGCGAGCACATGCGGATGACGGCCCTGGTCGCAAGCGCCGGACCGCGGCTCTGGGCCTATCTCGACGTCGTCGCGACCTGCGCCGCGCTGGCGTTCCTGGTCCTGATCGTGCACCCGGCCTATGAATACGCCTACGAGGAAAGCTTCATCACGACGCCGGCGTTGCAGATCTCCAATACCTGGCGCGCCGCGGCGCTGCCGGTCGGGATCTGCCTGATGGCGCTGTTCGCGCTGCTGCGGCTGGCCCGCGTCGGCGATTTCAAGACCTTCCTGCTGGCTGCGCTGACGGTGGTTGCCTTGATCGGCGTGTTCTGGCTGGCGCAGCCGCTATTGCGGCCTCTCGGCAACCTCAACCTGATCATCTTCTTCGTCGGCGTGGTCGGCTTCTGCGTGTTCGCTGGCGTGCCGATCGGCTTTGCCTTTGGCATGGCGATCTTCGGCTACCTGGCACTGACGACGCGGACGCCGCTGATGGTGCTGGTCGGCCGGATGGACGAGGGCATGAGCCACCTGATCCTGCTGTCGGTGCCGCTGTTCGTTTTCCTCGGCCTGTTGATCGAGATGACCGGTATGGCACGCGCGATGGTGGCGTTCCTGGCGAGCCTGCTCGGGCACGTTCGTGGCGGCCTGCATTACGTGCTGGTCGGCGCCATGTACCTGGTGTCCGGTATCTCCGGGTCGAAGGCAGCCGACATGGCCGCCGTCGCACCCGTGCTGTTTCCCGAGATGAAGGAGCGCGGCGCCAAGCCCGGCGATCTGGTCGCCCTGCTCGCTGCGACCGGCGCGCAGACCGAAACCATTCCGCCGAGCCTGGTGCTGATCACGATCGGTTCGGTTACCGGCGTCTCGATCTCGGCGCTGTTCACCGGCGGCCTGCTGCCGGGCGTCGTGCTGGCGATCACGCTGTCGGCGCTGGTGTGGTGGCGCTACCGCGGCGAGAACCTCAGCCACGTCCAGCGCGCCACGGGGAGCGAGATCGGCAAGGCCTTCATCTACGCCCTGCCCGCATTGGCGCTGCCGTTCGTGATCCGCTACGCAGTGGTCGAAGGCATTGCGACGGCGACCGAGGTCTCGACCATCGGCATCGTCTATGCGTTCGTCATCGGGCTCCTGATCTACCGCAAGTTCAACTGGCGGCGGCTGTTGCCGATGCTGATCGACACGGCATGCCTGTCGGGCGCGATCCTGTTCATCATCGGGACAGCCACCGGCATGGCCTGGGGCCTGACCCAGTCGGGCTTCTCGCGGGCGCTGGCGGCGTCGATGGCGGGACTGCCTGGCGGTTCGGCGACCTTCATCGCGGTCTCGATCCTGGCCTTCGTGATCCTCGGCAGTGTGCTCGAGGGCATTCCGGCGATCGTGCTGTTCGGGCCGCTGCTGTTTCCGATCGCACACCAGGTCGGCGTCCACGAGGTGCACTACGCCATGATCATCATCCTGGCGATGGGCATCGGATTGTTCGCGCCGCCATTCGGCGTCGGCTATTATGCCGCCTGCGCCATCGGGCGCGTCGATCCGGCCGAGGGTATCCGGCCGATCTGGGGTTACATGCTGGCGCTGTTGATCGGCCTGATCATCGTTGCCGTCTTCCCCTGGATATCGATCGGTTTCCTCTAAGCACCTTGCGGATGGGTGAGAGCCATGAGTGCAGCGCCAAATCAGTACGCGACGGGGCTCGACAAGACGCCCGCCAACTATGTGCCGCTGACGCCGCTGAGCTTCCTGGCGCGCTCGGCCGCCATCTATCCTGACCATGTCAGCGCGGTCTATGAAGGCCGCAGCTTCACCTGGAAACAGACCTACCAGCGCTGCAAGCGCTTTGCGTCCTATCTCGCGGGCCATGGCATCGGCCATGGCGATACGGTCGCGGCGATGCTGCCGAACATCCCGGCGATGAACGAACTGCATTTCGCGGTGCCGATGACCGGCGCGGTGCTCAACGCGCTGAACATCCGCCTCGACGCCGCGTCGATCGCGTTCCAGCTCGATCACGGTGGCGCCAGGATTATCCTGGTCGATCCTGAATTCTCCGGCGTGATCGCGGAAGCTTTGACGCTGATGAAGGGCACAAAGCCGTTCGTGATCGACGTGGACGACGCTGCGTTCGGCAGCGGCAAGCGGATCGGTGCCATCGAATACGAGGCAGCAGTCGCGGCCGGCGATCCGGATTTCGTTGAGCGGCCGCCAGCCGACGAATGGGATGCGATTGCGCTGAGTTATACATCCGGGACGACGGGCAATCCGAAAGGCGTGGTAACGCATCATCGCGGTGCCTATCTCAACGCGGTCAGCAACATCCTCGCCGGCAATCTCGGCCAGCATCCGGTCTATCTCTGGACGCTGCCGATGTTTCACTGCAATGGCTGGTGCTTCCCCTGGACGATCGCGGCGACCGCCGGCGTCAATGTCTGCCTGCGCAAGGTCGATCCGGCGAAAATCTTCGAGCTGATCCCGCAACACGGCGTCACCCACATGTGCGGCGCGCCGATCGTGTACAACACGCTGATCAATGCGCCTGATGCGCCGAAGGGCGGCCAGGCGAAGTCCGTGGTCGGGCTGATCGCGGGCGCGGCGCCGCCGGTTGCGGTGCTCGAGGGTGCCGAGCGCATCGGCATCAAGCTGACCCACGTCTACGGGCTGACCGAGGTCTATGGCCCCGCCTCCGTCTGCGCCGAGCAACCCGGTTGGGACGAATTGCCGGCCGACCAGCGCGCGCAGCTGAAGCGGCGTCAGGGCGTCTCTTATCCGTTGCAGGAAGGCGTCACGGTGCTCGATCCCGAGACCATGCGCGAGGTGCCGCGCGATGGCGAGACCATTGGCGAAGTCATGTTCCGCGGCAACATCGTGATGAAGGGCTATCTGAAGAACGAGAAGGCGACGCAGGAAGCCTTCGCCGGCGGCTGGTTTCACACCGGCGATCTCGGCGTGCTCGATGCCCACGGCTACGTCATCATCAAGGACCGCTCCAAGGACATCATCATCTCCGGCGGCGAGAACGTCTCCTCCGTCGAGGTCGAGGACATCCTCTACAAGCACCCTGCCGTGCTGTTCGCGGCGGTGGTGGCAAAGCCCGATCCGAAATGGGGTGAAGTGCCCTGTGCCTTCATCGAGCTGAAAGACGGCGCCAAGGCGACCGAAGCCGACATCGTCGCCTATTGCCGTGAGCACATGTCGGGATTCAAGACGCCGAAGTCCGTCGTGTTCGGCGTGATCCCGAAGACCTCGACCGGCAAGATCCAGAAGTTCCTGCTGCGCAACGAGGTTGGCTCGGCCAAGGCGATCTCGGCCTGACGCAGAGCGCTCAGCCCGCTGCGAGGCGGCCGAGCAGATCGTACAGCAATCGCCGCTCGTCGGCCTTGAGCGGCGCCAGCGTGGTCGCGGTGCACACGATCTCGATCGGGATCAATTGCTCGACCAGCGCCACGCCGGCCGCGGTCAGATCGATCAGGATCAGCCGCCTGTCGGTGGGGTCGCGCCGCGTCGTCACCAGCCGCCGCTTCTTCAGCCGCAACACGACGTCGCGGATGTTGGCCGGCTCCATCGCGACCAGCCGGCCGAGCAGGTTCTGCGACAGCGCCCCGCGCTCGTAGAGCCGGGCCAGCGTCGCGTATTGCGGCGCCGTCAGCTCGTAGGACCCGATCCGGTCGACCAGGTTGGACGAAGCGCGCTGATAAGCCCGCCGCAGCAGGAAGCCGACCTGGTCCTCCAGCCGATAATCCGGCGCTTGGCGCCGGACCGGCGCTGCGGTGTCAGTCGACGTTCTCGGCATCCCGGTACATTACCTTGTGGCGCGTGGTCGAAACCCATACGTCGATGTCGGCTTCGGTCATGAAGTGCCGATCATCGAACCTGTTCCAGTTGCTGATGTCGGCGAGACTCTTCTTCCAGCGCTTGTACGGCGGCTTCGCCGGCGGACCGAAGCACATGATGTCGAGCACGGACAATTCGTCGGGGATTCCGAGCAGCGGCTTCATCGCCTGCTGGGCCTTCTCCTGCCCGATCGCCGTCACCCACCAGACATTATAGCCGAGGGCTGCGGCCGCCAGATGCGCCGACATCGTTGCCGCCGCCACGCTCTGCAACAGGATGCGCTCGGCATTCTCCTTGTACATCTTGTCGAGCTCGGAGCCGTCATTGAGCACCGGAAACGCCTTGACCCAGCGGAAGTCGCTGGCGACCACGATGAAGCCTGGGGCCGAGGCGAGCCCACGATAGTCCGGCGTCGGAAACTTCATCTTGAGCCGGGCGCGGGCGACCTGCTCCTCGCGGAAATACTCGGTAATCCGGTTCTTCAGCTCCTGATCCGTGACCGCAATGAAATGCCAGGGCTGCGCATTGGCCCCTGACGGTGCGTGCCGCGCCGCCTCCAGGATCATGTCGTAATGCTCTGATGGCATCACGTAGCTGGAATCGAAGGCGCGTGTGGTCAGCCGGTTCTTCACGACGTCCATCAGCGCGTCATATCGCGTGCGGTCCGTATAGTCCCGCGCGGCCAAAGCTTCTGCCATTGGGTCCTCCCGATATTGTTATGATCATAACGATGTCCGAAGCGCGCGAAAGGTCAATGCCCGGCGGCGAAGCGGTGCCGCCGGCCTGCCATGCGGAACCTCGCGCGATGAACGCGCGAGGTCCGTCGTCCACGGTAGTTGAAGTCTTTAGCCGGCCCGCTCGAGCGTCAGCCGCATGCCGTCATAGGCCGGGATCACGCCCGCCGGCAGGCTCTGCCGCAGCACCTCGTAGTCGAGGTCGGAATGCATGTTGGTGATCACAGCACGCTTCGGCTTGAAGCGCTCGATCCATGACAGCGCATCCGCAACGCTGAAATGGCTGGGATGCGGTGCGTAGCGCAAGCCGTCGACGATCCAGAGCTCGAGCCCTTCGAGGGCCGGCCAGCTCTCCTCGGGGATGTCGTGCAGGTCGGGTGTGTAGGCGGCATCACCGATGCGATAGCCGAGCGCTGGGATATTGCCATGCCGGACCAGGAACGCCGTGAGTTCGAGCGGACCGCCCTTCCCCTCGATCGTCCGCACCTCGCCGGCCTCGATCGAATGCCGCGTCAGGATCGGCGGATAGTCGCTGCCCTCCGGCGAGATGAAGCAGTAGGAGAACCTCGCCATGATGTCCTTGGCGGTCGACTGGTTGAAGTAGACCGGGATACGGCGGCGCTGGTGCAGCACCACCGAGCGCAGGTCGTCGATGCCATGGGTCTGGTCGGCGTGCTCATGCGTCAGGAACACCGCATCGATATGTTCGACATCGCCGTCGATCAGCTGTTCGCGCAGATCCGGCGAGGTATCGATCACGACCCGCGTGGTGCCGTGCTCCATGGTGCGCTCGGCCATAATCGAGCAGCGGCGGCGACGATTCCTGGGATTGTTGGGATCGCAGGCGCCCCAGCCGAGCGCCGGACGCGGCACGCCGGCGGAAGAGCCGCAGCCCAGAATGGTCAATGTCAGCGTCATGCAGCAACCTTCGGCGCCGGCACCTTGGAGAACAGCCGGAAGAAGTTTTCGGTGGTCTGCCGCGAGATCTCCTCCAGGGAGACGCCGCGGGTCTCGGCGAGCACCTTGGCGACCTCGACGACGTAGGACGGCTCGTTGCGCTTGCCGCGGAACTTGCCGGGCGCGAGATACGGTGCGTCAGTCTCGACCATGATGCGGTCGGTCGGCAACTCCGCAGCCAATGCGCGCAGCGCGCCAGACTTTTTGAAGGTCAGGATGCCCGTGAACGAGATCGACAGCCCGAGCGCGATCGCCTTCATCGCGAGTTCGCGGCCACCGGTGTAGCAATGCAGCACCGCCTTGAACGCGCCCTTCGCGACCTCGTCCTCAAGGATGCGGCCGCAATCGTCGTCGGCCTCCCTGGTATGGATGACCAGCGGCAGGCCGGTTTGGCGCGCCGCGGCGATATGCGTACGAAAGCCACGTTCCTGCGCCTCGCGCGAACCATGCTCGTAGAAATAGTCGAGCCCCGCCTCGCCGAGCGCCACGACCTTCGGATGCTTGGTCAGCTCGATCAACTCGCTGGCCGGGATGCCGTCCTCTTCGTCGGCATGATGCGGATGGGTGCCTACCGAGCAGTAGACGTCGGGAAAGCGCTCCGTGATCGCGAGCAGGCCGCCGAGCCGCTTCACCCGGGTCGAGATCGTGACCATGCGGCCGACGCCGGCCGCCTCGGCGCGGGCGACGATCCCGTCGAGATCGTCGGCGAAGTCAGGAAAATCCAGATGGCAGTGACTGTCGACCAGCATGAATTTCGAACCGCTCACTCGGTCTTCGGTTCCACATAGCGCGGGAACACGCCGACAGGTGCCGGCAGCACCGTGCCGGGCTTGATGCGTTCGGCGATCGCAGCGAAGCTGCGGGCATCCGGCGGGACGCCAAGGCTATCCAGCATCTTGCCGCAGGCGTCAGGCATCACGGCCTGCGCCATGATGGCGATCTGTCGCACGACCTCGGCGGTGACATACAGCACCGTCTTCTGTCGCGCCGGATCGGTCTTCGCCAGGGCCCATGGTGCCTCGCCCGCGAAGTAGCGGTTGGCCTCGGCGACCACGGCCCAGACCGTGTTGAGCCATTGATGGATCTGTTGCGTCGCCATCGCAGTGCGCGAGGTTTCCAGCATCGCATCGGCCTGCGCCAGGATCGCCTTGTCATTGTCGCTGAACTCGCCGGGCTCCGGCAGCACGCCGCCGAGCTGCTTGGCGATCATCGACAGCGAACGCTGCGCCAGATTGCCGAAATCATTGGCGAGGTCGGCGTTGATGCGCGCGACGATGGCTTCGTGGTTGTAGTTGCCGTCCTGCCCGAACGGCACTTCGCGCAGGAAGAAGTAGCGTACCTGGTCGACGCCGTACTGATTGGCGAGATTGAAGGGATCGACCACGTTGCCGACCGACTTCGACATCTTCTCGCCCCTGTTGAACAGGAAGCCGTGCGCATAGACGCGCTTCTGCAACGGAATGCCCGCCGACATCAGGAACGCCGGCCAGTACACCGCGTGGAAGCGGATGATATCCTTGCCGATGACGTGGACGTCGGCCGGCCAGTAGCGCCAGTTCTTGTCGCTCTCGTCGGGATAGCCGACACCGGTGATGTAGTTGGTCAGGGCGTCGACCCAGACATACATCACGTGCTCGGGATCGTTGGGGACTTTGACGCCCCAGTCGAAGGTGGTGCGCGAGATCGAGAGGTCCTTCAGCCCGCCGCGCACGAAGCTCATCACCTCGTTGCGGCGCGAATCCGGGCCGATGAAATCGGGCTGGCTCTCATAGAGGTGCAGGAGCTTGTCCTGGTAGGCGGAAAGCTTGAAGAAATAGCTCTTCTCCTCGACCCACTCGACCGGCGTGCCCTGCGGGCCGCGGCGGACATTGTCCTCGCCGACGACGGTTTCTTCCTCGGCGTAATAAGCCTCGTCGCGCACCGAATACCAGCCGGCATAGGCATCGATATAGATGTCGCCATTGTCCTGCATGCGACGCCAGATCACCTGCACCGACTCATGGTGTGCGGGCTCCGAGGTGCGGATGAAGCGATCGAACGAGACGTTGAGACGCTCGTCCATCTCCCTGAAGCGCGCGGCGTTGCGGGTCGCGAGATCGAACGGCGTCATGCCCTCGTTCTGCGCGGTCTGGATCATCTTCAGGCCATGCTCGTCGGTGCCGGTCAGGAAGAACACATCCTTGCCATCGAGCCGCTGGAAGCGCGCCAGCGCGTCGGTCGCGATCGCCTCATAGGCGTGGCCGATATGCGGCTGGCCGTTGGGATACGCGATCGCGGTCGTGATGTAGTACATGTTGCCGCGGTCCACGACAGGTGCCGGCTTGGATGCCGAGACCGGAGCCGCCGCAGCGGGCTTGGGCTGCTTTGACGCACGAATCGTCGCCGTCTTCGGAGCCTTCTCGACAGCCGGAGCCTTCGGAGCAGCGGGCTTCTTCGCGGCCGGAGCCACGGCCGCCGCTGCCTGCTTCGACGGAGCCTTCTTCGACGGAGCCTCGGCGGCGGTCACGACCGCCTTCTTGACGGTCTTCTTCGCAGCCTGCTTGACGGCTTTCTTGGCGCTCTTGCTGGCTGCCGATTTCTTGGCGCCCTTGGTTGCGGTCTTGGTCTTGGCTTTGGTCTTAGCGGCCTTCTTCACCTTCTTGGTGGTCCGCCCAGCCTTCTTGGCCGCGCGCGACTTCGCCGTGGCTTTCTTGGTCGCGCGAGCGGGCGATGCCTTCTTCGTCTTCTTGGCCTTCTTCGACGATTTCTTCTTAGCGGTCGCCACCACGGAATCCTTTGCAGATCGAAACGAGATTGTCGGGAGTTTGGTCAGGCAGGTTGTTCAGACAGATTTGCTTTCAGACGAATGTCTTTTCAGATCTGGCGTCTATCGGGTCGCATCCGCAAGCATCGAAAACACCGAGAAAACCAGCGGCTTGCGCTCCAGATTGTAGGCCTCGGTGTCGCGCGCGGCGCGGACGATCTTTTCCCATACCTCCGCCAGCCGTGCAAGGCGCGGCAGGTTGGCATTGGCGTCGCCGCTGCGCATGTGCTCGCTCATCCAGCGATCGATGCCGTCGATGAAAGCGGCGAGCGCGACGCGATCGCTGCTGCCGAGTGCATCGCCCAGCGCATGCAACTCGCGCGGATCGACGTTCGGCAGCGTCGCGAGCAGCGAGGCCGTGCGTTGCTGAAGCTTCAGCGCGTCGCCGCCGAGCAGCGACAGTGCCCTCCCCACGCTGCCTTCGGAGGCCGTAGCCGCCTCCACCAGCGCGGGATCGTCAGAGGCCACGTCGGTTGCGGCTGCGGCCGCACGCACGACATCATCCGTTTCCAGCGGCCGCAGCAACAATTTACGGCAACGGGACAGGATGGTCGGCAGCACCCGCGACGGCGCGTGGCTGACCAGCAGGAACAGCGACTGCTGCGGCGGCTCCTCGAGGATCTTCAGCAGCGCATTCGCGGCGTTGGGATTGAGTTCGTCGACAGTGTCGACGATGCAGACCCGCCAGCCGTCGACCGCGGCGGTGGAGCCGAAAAACGAGATCGTCTCCCGCGTCTCGTCGACGGTGATCACGGTCCGCGTCACGCCACGGTCGTTGAGGCCGCGCTCCAGCACCAGCAGCCCGCCATGCGCGCCGGCTGCGACCTGCCGTGCCACCGGGTCGGACGGATCGACCCGCAACGTCGGCGCCTGCTGGACCTGGGACGATTTCGGATTGCGGAACGCCAGCACGAACCGCGCCATCCGATAGGCGAGCGTCGCTTTGCCGATGCCCTGCGCGCCGCCGATCAGCCAGGCGTGCGGAATCCGGCCGCTGCGATAGGCATCGAGCAAGGCGCTCTCCGCCTCGCGATGCCCGAACAGATCGGGCGTTTCGCGCGGATAGCGCGCCGGGCACTCCTGTTCGACCTTGCGCGCGCTCATGCGGGACTGGCCGCCGTGAATGTGGCCCGGAGGTGCTCGCGCAGCGAGGACCAGATCGTGGCGGCCACCGTGTCGGGATCGGCCGTCGCGTCGATCAGCACGCAGCGCTCCGGGTCTTCAGCCGCAATCTGGCGGTAGGCATCGCGCAAATCCTGATGAAACTTGACGCCCTCCGCCTCGAAGCGATCCGCCGTGGCGTTGCCGCGGCGCAGCGCCGCGCGTTGCAGTCCGACCTCGACCGGCACATCGAGAATGAAGGTCAAATCGGGCTTGAGATCGCCGATGGTGACGCGCTGCATCGCGTTGACGAGGCCAGCCGACACCTGCCCGAGCTGACCCTGATAGGCGCGCGTGGAATCAAAGAAACGATCGCACAGCACCCAGATGCCCTGGTTGAGTGCCGGCAGGATCACGGTGCGGACATGGTCGTCGCGGGCGGCGGCAAACAACAGCGTCTCGGCCTCCGGCCCGAGCAGTTTGCCCATGCCCGACAGCACGAGGTGGCGGATGATCTCCGCGCCCGGCGAGCCGCCGGGCTCGCGGGTCACGATCGCGCGCAGCTTGGCGACGTCGAGCCGTTCGGCGAGCTTGCGGATCTGGGTCGATTTTCCCGAGCCCTCGCCGCCTTCAAAGGTGATGAAGCGACCGCGCAAGCTCGGCCGTTGGAGTGCTGCTTCCGCCATGTCAGAGCTTCTCGACCCCTGCGCGGAACATGCCGATGACGAGCTCCTGGGCGCCGTCGAGCGCACGACGCACCGTCGATCCCGTGCCGACCGCGTCGGCCGCATAGACCGGCGTCTCCATCGCGACATTGGCGCCGCGCCACACCCGCACCACGCCGATCTGCTGGCCGGCAGTGATCGGCGCCTTGACCGGGCCGTTATAGATGACGCGCGCCAGCAGCTTGTCGTTGCCGTTCTTCGCAACCATCACCTTGATCGGATCGGGGCTGACGAGCTTGACCGAGCGGCTCTCGCCGCCGAACACCCGGGCATAGCCGACCGGCTGATTGGCCGCGATCAGGACCCGGGTCTCGAAGCTGCGGAACCCCCATTCCAGCATCTTCTTCGCCTCGGTCGCGCGGTCTTCGGAGTCCTCGAGGCCATTGACGACGACGATCAGCCGCGTGTCGTTCTGCACGGCCGAGCCGACCATGCCGTAGCCGCCTTCCTTGGTGTAGCCGGTCTTCAGGCCGTCGGCACCGGGCAGAGCGTTCAGCAGCGGATTGCGGTTCTGCTGGCGGATCTTGTTCCAGGTGAATTCCTTCTCTCCGAACAGCTTGTACTGGTCGGGATAGGCCTGGATGATGTGGCGCGCCAGCATCGCGAGTTCCCGCACCGTCATCTTGTTGGTCGGGTCCGGCAGCCCGTTGGAATTGCCGAAGGTCGACTTGGTCATGCCGAGCTCGCGGGCGCGCTTGGTCATGAAATCGGTCGCGAACGTATGCTCGTTGCCGGCGATCCCCTCGGCGAGCGCGATGCAGGCGTCGTTGCCGCTCGGGATGATCGCGCCATGCAGGAGGTCGTCGACCGAGACCTTGCTGTTGATCGCGGCGAACATCGTCGAGGTCCCGGACGGCGCGCCGCCCCGCCGCCAGGCGTTCTCGCTGATCCGGTACTCGTCGGTGAGCTTGATGTCGCCCTTCTTGATGGCGTCGAACACCACCTCCGCGGTCATCAGCTTCATCATGCTGGAGGGCGCGCGCAGCTCGTCGGCGTTCTTCTCGAACAGCACGCTGCCGCTGGAGGCCTCGACCAGGATCGCGGTCGGCGCGTCGCCATCGAACCCGACGTCTTCCTTCTTGGCGCCCTGCACGCTGTTGTTGGCGGCATAGACCACCCCGCCGCAGCCGATGCCCAGCGCGATCGCGGCCGCGATCAGGCTGCGCCAGCATCGCCCGGCGCGAGCTGACAACGTGCTGGGAACTGCGGTCTGGGCTGCCATCGGCGATGTCCTGAAACGCTGCGTTCTAACAGGTGGAAGTACCGCAAACAACTGAGGTTTCTGCGTCATACATGGCTGGCCGGATTGCCGCCCGCATTGAATGTCCGTATCGTTGGAACCGGCTCACGACAGCAGTACCGGCAAACAAGGCGGAAACGCGATGTCCACCACCCGCACCATCTCCGCCAACGGCATCGACATGTTCGTGCGCGAGGCCGGGCAAGGCCCATTGGTCGTGCTCTGCCATGGCTGGCCGGAACTGTCCTATTCATGGCGGCACCAGATCGCAGCCCTCGCCGCGGCCGGTTTCCGGGTCGCCGCTCCCGACATGCGCGGCTTCGGCCGGACCAGCGCGCCGGCCGATGTCGGTGCCTACACGATCTTCGATACGGTCGGCGACATGGTCGCGCTGGTGGCTGCGCTCGGCGCGAAGCAGGCTGTCATCGTCGGCCATGACTGGGGCGCGCCGGTGGCCTGGCACGCGGCGCTGTTTCGCCCGGATATTTTCACAAAGGTCGCAGGCCTCAGCGTACCGCCGCCGTTCCGCGGCCGTGGGCGTCCGCTGGAAACCCTGCGCGAGAGCGGCATCACCAATTTCTACTGGCAATACTTCCAGCCGCCGGGCGTGGCCGAAGCCGAGTTCGAGCGCGACATCGCCCACACCATGCGGCTGGTGCTCGGGCGCGGCGTCTCCGATCCGAGCTCGATGTTCGTCGACGAGGCCAAGGGCTTCCTCGGCAAGCTGCCGAGTGGGATGCCGCTGCCGGCCTGGATCACCGAGGCAGACATCGCCGAATTCGCCGAGGGCTACCGGCAGTCCGGTTTCCGTGGCGGGTTGAACTGGTATCGCAATCTCGACCGCAACTGGGACCTCACTGCGCCCTGGCAGGACGCACGGATCCATCAGCCCTCGCTGTTCATCGCCGGCTCGAACGATTCGGTGATCACCGGGCTGATCGGCGCCAAGCGGGTCGCGGACATGGACCGCGTGCTGCCGAACCTGCGGCAGAAGCTGATCATCGAGGGCGCCGGCCATTGGATCCAGCAGGAACACCCCGACGAGGTCAATGCGGCGCTGATCGCGTTTCTGAAATGATCAGGCCAAGGACCTGATTCGGAACGGTTTGATCTAGTAGAGCCCGCGCCCGCTCAGGACTTCGGCCGGCCCGCGCGCATCGATCGGGACATAGGCGGTTGCCGGGCTCGGGCTTGCTGCGTAACGCGCATCACTCTCGTAGGACACCTCGCGCGGATTGTTCTGCGCGCGACGGTGCGACCGGCTCGAGGCCGACATTTCCGAGGTGGCGCTGACCGAGGCGTAGTCGGCCTGGGTGTTGCCGAGGCTGTAAGGCCGACCTTCCGGCAGCGGAACATCGCCGCGGACCCGGCCCGATGACGACGACATCTCCGGTACGAACGGCCGCGCCGAGGCGACCCGCACCATCGACGGCGATGGCGCCGGAGTGCCGGTGCGCAGGGTCGCCATCAGCTGGCGGTCGTCGGAGCCCTCGAGCGGCGCCCGGCCGACATATTCGACGCGGACGCGAGCGACACCATTGCCTTTGAAATCAAGCAGTTCGGCAGCTTTGTTCGAGACATCGATGAGGCGATTGCCGTGGTACGGGCCACGATCGTTGACGCGAACGATCAGCGAGCGGCCATTGCTCAGATTGGTAACGCGCGCGTAGCTCGGCATCGGCAGGGTCGGATGGGCCGCCGTGAGCGATCCCATGTCGAACACCTCGCCATTGGCGGTCAGGCGGCCATGGAAATCGTCGCCATACCAGGATGCCATGCCCTCGGCGCGATAGTTCTCGTTCTCCTCCGGCACATAGGTCCGGCCGGCAACGACATAGGGCTTGCCGATCCGATAGGTGCCGCCGCCCTTCGGCACGGGGTCACCGAGCGCCACGACACGCGGGCTCGACGATACGCCGTATTTCGGATCGACGCGGCTGGCGAACTTGTTCGAGGAGGCGCAATTGGCGAGGACGAGGCACGTCGCCACCGCAACGGCGCCGCGCGCCGTCCGGATCATCGAATCTGGCCGTCTAATCCCCATATGCCCCAAGTACCATTCTGTCGGACCCGCACCTGCTTCGAGGCGTCGGGGTCTTTCCCGTCACTGCGCGGCCCACCTTCCGCACCAGAGCGTGACGATATCGCAACCGGAAGACGGCGGAAATGGGGAGAGCCTTGAGGCTATGGCGCTTTGGTAAACCGGCTGTTGCGCCTCCTCCGTTGTTCTACGGAGCTCGGACCGCACAATATCCCCGCGCCTGTCCCGCGATCAGACAGACTGTTGCAGCAAATCATCAGTCCGGGCGCATCTGCGATTCCAACAATTGAATCTTTTTGACTGTGCAAGGCTGCAATCGTTTTCTCTTCCGCGTGGGGCGCAAAGGAAGTTTGCGATGATCGAGACGGTTACAGCGGTGATGGGCCTGGTGAGTGCGGCGATCTTCCTGGCGCATGCCGTGGAAGGCTATCGGTACCGGGCCTGACGGTCCGCTGAAGGCGGAAAGACGCGTCACCTCTTTCCAGGAGTGAGTGTTCGGAAAGCTTTAATCAATTCGGATGAGCATCGGGTCAAGGCAGGTGTATCATGCGTAATCACGATTTGGTCTCCGACGGATTTCTGACCCTGACTGCAGCGAGCCTCGTGCTGCTGTGTTCCAGCCTGCTGGCGTTCGCCTTCGGCTGAGCATTTGATGGCCTGGGCGTCGTTTGGGCGCCCATCCGGCCGATATATCTCCCCCTTTGCCACTCGCTGGCCGAATTGGCTTCGATAGTCACTCCGGGAAGCCGGCAATCAAATTCCTCCCAGGCGCACACAGACAAATCCTTTGGCAGCCGCTTTCCGGTCTGCTCGACGCCGAAATCTATCATGCGTCGCTGCCAGCCATGATGCACGTTCACCCGTCCAAGGGAGGATTCGCGGATGACCAGCAGTGTCAGGGAGGGAGCATCTGCCCTGCTCGTCAGTTCGGATGGCCGGCTGCTCATGCAGCTGCGTGACGACCTTCCGCATGTCTCCGATGCGGGCAAGATCAGCCTGTTCGGTGGCCGGCGAGAAGGCACCGAGACCTTCCTGGAATGCGTGGTGCGCGAAGTCCATGAGGAGATCGGGCATTATCTGCCGCCCGAACGCTTTGAGCTGATCGGGAGTTATTCGGGACCGGATCACCTGACGCCAAACCGCACGCTTCGCGGCGAGGTGTTCCTCGTGCGCGACGTGCCGGTCGACCAGTTGACCGTGACGGAAGGCCGCCTCGTGATCGTCGCCGTCGACGAACTCGAGCCTATCGGCGACCGGTTGGCGCGCCCGGCGCAGTATGCGCTGGCGATCTTCCTGAAGCGGAAGCGGATTACCTGAGTGCTGTAACCAGTTCGCGGACGAGGCCGTCGATCACCGGTAGCGCCACCGCGGGGTCGGCCACGTCGATGTCGTGCACGTGCCAATAGGTCACCCTGCCGGCGACCTCGGGGAACCGGCGTTCGATGAGCGGGCGATGCTCGGCCTCCTTGAGCGCGATCACGAGGTCGGCGTCGTCGAAGTCGGCCAATACGCATGGTTGCGGATAGCGCGTCGCACCATCCGGAACGATGCCGCTTGCGCGGAGCCGATCGGCCGCAAAGTGCGACATCGGTCCGACATTGTCCGGCGATCCGCGTTCGGCCGCACCTCTGGAGAAGGCACGCCACGGCAGCTCTTCGTTGTGCGCAAGGTGATTGAACAGTTCTTCCGCGTAGCGGCTTCGGTAGTAATTTCCGGTGCAGAGAAAGAGGACACGCTTCATGCCGGTCATGATGGCCGGCGTTGGCGGTCGCGGTCAACGACGTTGCGCGCATGCGTCGAAGTTCAGTCCACGCCGGCCGCTGACGGGCCGATCAACGGACGCTGGACGTGGCGCCGTCATCAAGTTCGCGTTGCGTTCGGCGCCGCCCTACGCTAAGGGCCTGATCCTGCACAGACGGAAGGGTGGCCGAGTGGTTTAAGGCACCGGTCTTGAAAACCGGCGTGCCCGCAAGGGTACCGTGGGTTCGAATCCCACCCCTTCCGCCAGATTACCAGCGATCGCTTGGCAGCTTCGTTGCGCCTGGTTCCGTAAGGCTGACGTCAGCACCGCGCGCCATAGTTTGTCGCATGACAGACCCGATTGCTCTCACCGCCTCGCTGATCTTCATGTTCGTCGCGGGATTTGTTGTTGGCTACGCGGTCCGCGCGGCCATTTCCCGCCGCCGTCGAGCCCGCGCACGGTAAGGTGAAGCCAAGCCGTCGTCACCGCCGCCGCGGCGATGGGGTATGGGTTTCGCCATGACCCCTCAGCTTCGCCGCAAGACCTATCTGACCGCCATCGCCATCGCCGCTCTGGGTTGGATCTGGCTGCTGGCGGACGTGGTCGCGTGGGCGTTTCAAGGCTAACGCCGGAGGCCAACGGGCGAGCGCGCTGCGAGGCCCGCTGCCCAATTGCCGAGCGTGCCGTCAGCCGTGCCGGATGAACTCGGCGATCAGGCCGCCGATCTGCTCCGGCGCATCCTCGAAGCAGTAATGCCCGACGCCGGCGAGACGCTTGATAGGCGCTGCGGGGAATAGCTCCGAAAACAGCGGCAGGAAGTGCTCTGCGCGCAGCGTGCGATCCGCCTCGCCCCAGATCGCGAGCGCAGGCTTGCTGCGGATCGCACGATCGGCCGCCGGATCTGGCGTCTCGAATTGGTGGGCGCCGGTCGCAAACCCCTTGGCCCATCCGATCGCACCGAGGCAGTCGGACGGTCGCGCGAACGGTGCGCCGTAAGCGGTGAGCCAGGCGTCGGTGATCGCGGCATTGTTCTCGAAGCCGTTGAGTTTCAGTGTGCTCAGGATGTTGAAGCCGAGTTGGCCGAGCACCGGCTCAAGCTCGCCGTTTGCCTCGGCCTGCGCGATCCACCGAAACCAAGGCGAGACCTGTGCATTCGCAGTGAGGCGTTCGAACAGATCGCTCTGCCCGAACGGCGTCGGCCCGTTGGCCGAGATGATGCGGCGGATGCGATCCGGGTGGCGCGCAGCAAACCCCATGCCGACCGGGCCGCCAAAATCATGCATCACGAGGGTGATGTCGGTGAGATCCAGTGCGAGGACCAGAGCTGCGAGATTGTCGACGTGGTCCTGTAGCCAGTAGCTGCGCTGCGCCGGCGTCGCGCTCTTGCCGAAGCCCATGTGATCCGGGACGACCACGCGGTGCGTCGCGCTCAGGAGCGGCACCAGGTGGCGGAACAGATAGCCCCAGGTCGGTTCGCCATGCAGGCAAAGCACCGTCTCGCCGTCCCGCGGGCCCTCGTCGACGTAGTGCATCCTGAAGCCCGGCGCGGTGCTGAAATGCGGCGTGAACGGAAACGTGCCGTCGAACGTGGCGTCGGGTTGGATCATGGCGAACCTTGGATGGTTTTAGTTTGAAACCAATGTGTATCGCTTGAGGTTTTAGTTTGCAACCGATATATCAGATTTGTGATCGGACGGGTGCGTCGGGACGCCACCCGGGATCGGCAAACGGACCGTGGAGCTACAGGCAGATCGCGATGGCCAAGAGAGTGAGCCACAAGGACTCGATGTGCGGCGTGGCCCGGCCGCTGGATGCGATCGGCGACTGGTGGTCGCTGTTGATCGTCCGCGATGCGTTCGACGGGTTGCGCCGGTTCGGCGAATTTCAGAAGAGCCTCGGGCTCGCCAAGAACATCCTCTCGGCGCGGCTACGCAATCTGCTGGCGCACGGCATCATGGAGACCGTGCCCGCCGCGGACGGCAGCCCCTATCAGGAATACGTGCTGACCGAAAAGGGCCGCGGTCTCTTCCCGCTCCTCGTCGCGCTCCGGCAATGGGGCGAGGATTTCTTCTTCGCGCCCGACGAGGCGCATGTGCTGCTGGTCGATCGCAAGAGCGGACTGCCGGTACGCCGGCTCGAACTGCGCGCGCAGGACGGACGCGTCGTCGGTGCGGAAGACACGACGGTCCGACTGCCCTCGGATTTACGCGAGCGAGGGACCGCGTGAAGGCACGCGCGCCGCGTGAGGATCGCCGATAGGAACCGGATATTAACCCTCCTTGCCGCAGCATCCGCGCGTGGAGGTTCGACCAATGCAGACATTCCGGATTTCGCTGAGTGATGGTACGCGAAAATTCCACACGGCGATTCAGGCGCCAGATCCAGCGTCCGCGCGCATCAAGGCTGCGTACTTCTTCGACATATCGAAGTGGCGGATCCTGAGCGTGTCGCCGACCGGCGCCAGTGCGGCTGCAGCGTAGTCGCTGCGCCGTCTACGCCATCCGGTCGAGCTCGGCCGCCGCGAGGTTTGCAATCTGCAGGTCGATTTCGGCAAGCGGATCCTCATCGCCGAGGAACCATGCAGCCGACAGGCCGGTCCAGGCGACGATCCATGACAGCAGGCGCCGGCGATCGAGCCGCGCCGCTTCCACAACGATCTCGATACGCCGCGCAAATCGTCCGGGCTCGGTCGCGACCGGTCGTGTCGGATCGGCCAGATCCGGATTGGTGAAGATGTTGGCGAAGTCGAAGCCACGCTCGCCGATGAGATGCTTGGGATCGATCGCGAGCCAGCCACGCGCTCCGAAGTCGAGCACGTTGTCGTGGTGCAGGTCGCCATGCAGCACCACGATCTCACGCTGATCGGCGAGCAGTGCCTCGGCGATTTCGGCCGACCGGATCAGGATGCCGCCGCGCGCCCGCGCGGCGGGCCACAGCTCGCGAAACCAGTGCGTCAGCGGCGTCAAATCCGGCGGCGATTTCGCTCGCGGGGCGTGAAGCCGATTGGCGGTTGCACAGAGAATTCCGCAGGCCGCATCGTCCTGGCCGGTGTGCGCCATCGCGCTGAGCGAAGCCGCACCCATCGCCCTTTCAAGCAGCAGCGCGTCGCCGTCATGGGCGAGAACCCGCGCCGCGCCGTCTCCATCCCACCACTCCATGACGATGGCGCCGAGCCGCTCGTCCGGCTCGTGGGAGAGCTTCAGCATGGCCGGCTCGCCGTGCCGTCGCACCGGCAGCAGCCGTGCGGCGCGCGTCACGACGGGAGCACCGTCAGGGATGAGGCTCCAGGCAGAGAGGTAGGGTTCGAACATCGGGCGAGCCGATCCGGATAGAGTGTGACGGTTGTTGTTCTAGTCATTGGCTGCGCACACTGCCACGGCGGTTCCTGCGGCGCATCGTGGCGGGATCTCTGGAATTTGTTCCCTCCTGCCCTGGCCATGTTGCTTGATGACAGCCCCCACCCATCTCGCGCTACAATGCCGCAGCCGGTGGTACGGAGGGTGTGGCGATGCCGCGAAAGGGAATTACCGGGCACGACGATTGGGTGGTCACGGAGGCCCTGGCGACTGCGCTGGTCGCCCTCGAACAATTGCCGGCGAGGCATCAGCCGCGTGCGCATATGGAGGATGTCCGGAAGCTCCTGACCGCGAGATGCGAGGCTGGAGCCGTCACGCTGCATCTGGCGCAGGCCAAGTGCCGGCTTTTTCCGGATACCAATCCCCTGACGATCTACGAGGAGTACGGCCTCAAGGATGGACTTGGGTAGAGGCGGCTCGCACGACTACTCGCGGCTGACGCGCCAGATCGTGCCATTGCCGTCTTCGGAGACCAGCAACGCACCATCGCGCGCCACGGTGACACCGACCGGACGGCCCCAGACCTCGTTGTCGCTGATCACAAAGCCGGTAACGAAATCCTCGTACTCGCCGGTCGGCACGCCGTTCTTCAGTCTGATGCGAATGACCTTGTAGCCGGTCCGCTTCGACCGATTCCACGAGCCGTGCTCGGCGGCGAAGGCATCGCCGCGATAGTCCGGCGGGAAGCTGCTGCCGGTGTAGAAAGTCAGCCCGAGCGAGGCCGAGTGGGCCTGCAACAGGACGTCGGGAACGGTCACCTTGTCCTTCAGGTCCGGCCGCTCTCCGGCATGCGCGGGGTCTTCGTTGGCGCCGATGTAGTACCAGGGCCAGCCGTAGAACGCGCCCTCGCGGATCCGCGTCACATAGTCAGGCACCAGATTGTCGCCGCGGCCGTCGCGCTCATTGGTCGAGCACCACGGCGTGCCGCTTCCAGGCTGGATCGCAAGGCCGACGCAATTGCGGATGCCGGTGGCAAACAGCTTCTGGTTCTTGCCGTCGGGATCGAACGCGAGCACCGCGGCGCGGTCGGTCTCGGTTCCCCAGGCCGCACCGAGCGCGCGATCGCGACTCCAGGCCTCGATGCCTTCCGGCGGGCGGCCAAGGCCCTCGCCTGCGTTGCCGGCGGAGCCCACCGACACCAGCATCCGCTTGTCGTCCGGTGTGAACACGATGTCGCGCGTGGAATGGCCGTAGCCATGCGGCAGGCGGGCGACGATCGTCTCGGGCTTTGCCGACGCCTTGAGATCGCCGTTGCGGTAGGCAAAGCGCACCACGCTGTCGGTGTTGGCGACATAGAGCCACTGCGGATTGTCGCCGTTCGGGAAGAACGCGATGCCGAACGGCCGGTTCAGTCCGGATGCGTAGACTTCGTTGGTCAGACGCTTCGCGGCCCCCTCGCCGCTGCGCAAGACGAGGATTCGGCCGGAGCTGGTTTCCGCGACGAAGATATCGCCATTCGGCGCGGTACGGATGATCCGCGGCCCGCTCAGGCCGCTGGCGAACAGCTCGATCTTGAAACCGGCCGGCACCTGCGGCACCGCCGAGGCAGGTCGCGGCACGACGCGCGAGGAATTGCTGCTGGAGGCCGTCGCCCCGGGTTTCGGCAAGTCCTGCGGCGTGATCAAGCGGACCACGCCTGGCTTGTCGCGCTGCCAATCGCCGAAGGCTTCCGTCCCCTTCAGCACGGGCTCGGCGCCCGATCGGGTGACGCCGATCGCGACGAGAATAACGACCGACATGCTCACGCCGGCAAGATTGGTCCTGGGCATATGCGCCTCTTATGGGGTCGGTCAGGCAGGTGATAGCGCGGTTCGACCGCCGGCGGCGTTCACAATGTCGTCTGCATCAATCGGGCTTGAGTGGCTCGATCAGCTCCACGCGAAATGCCGCGAGCAGCCCGTCGACTTGGCTGCGGCTACACAGCCCTGGAACTGATCATCGGCTTGCGCGCGGCCGCCGACAGATCGCGGTAGGCCGTCGTCTCTCCGACGAGCGCCTTGAGAGGTACCGTAAGCCGGCAAATCAGGCCCTCGGCGCGCCAATCGAAATCGGCCCGTCCGCCGAGCTGGGTCTCGATGCTGGCGATCACGCTCCTGGTGCCGAACCCCTTCTGCTTCGGCTTGGTCACCGGCGGCCCGCCGGATTCCACCCACACCAGGATCAGCGTATCGTCATGCACCTCCCAGGTGATCGCGAGCCGGCCCGGCAGCACCGACAGGCTGCCATATTTGGCGGAGTTGGTGACGAGTTCATGCAGTGCGAGCGCCAGCGTCTGCGCGGTCGCGGGCTGCAACTGCACCTCGCCGCCATCGATCTGGATCTGTCCGGCCTCCGAATAGGGTGCGATCTCCTCGGTCACCAGCCGCCGGATTTCCGCTCCCTGCCAGCTCGACAGCGACAGCACGGTGTGGACGCGCGCCAGCGCCGTGATCCGGCCCTCGACCGCCCGCACATAGGCGGTCACGTTCTGCGCCCGTGTCAGCCGCACGATCGATTGCGCGAGTGCGAGCGCATTCTTGGCGCGATGATCGACCTCGCGGGTCAAGAGGCTCTGCCGCTCCTCGGCCTTCTTGCGGTCGGTGATGTCGACGGTGACGCCGCTCACCCGCACCACCTTGCCGCTCCGGTCGCTGGTGGCCGCCGCCGTGCCGACGCACCAGCGCACCTCGCCATCCGGCCGCATCACGCGGAATTCGGCTTCGTAGGATGTCTGGCCCTTGCCGAACCCGGCCCAGGCTTGCCGCAACTCTTCGACATCGTCGGGGTGAAACAGCCCCTGGATATTCTCCGAGGTCAGCGCGAAGGACTTCGGATCGACGCCGCAGATCTTGTACTGGCCTTCGTCCCACATCCAGTCGCCGTTGACCCAGTCCCAGTCCCACGAGCCCATCTTGCCCGCGGCAATCGCCATGCTGCGGCGGGCCTCGCTCTCGACCAGGCGCGTGGTCGACTGCTCGAGTTCGGCGGTTCGCGCACGTACCCGGTCCTCGAGCTCGGCATTGAGGCGTTCGAGTTGCCGTGTCTTGCGGTAGAGTTCGGCGAACACGCGGATCTTTGCCCGCAGCACCTCGGGCACGACCGGCACGGGCACGTAATCGACCGCGCCCATCTCGTAGCCACGCAGCCGGTCGATGTCGCTGACCTGGATGGCCGAGATGAAGATCATCGCGGTCTTCTGAAAACGCGGGTGCTCGCGGATCATCGCCGCAAGCTCGAAGCCGTCGAGTTCGGGCATGCAGACATCGACCAGGATGACCGCGACTTCGTTCTTGAGCAGGAACTCGAGCGCCTCGCGGCCCGACGATGCCGCGACCAGCGTCTCGCCCAGCTCCTTCAGGATGACCTCGTAGGCCAGCAGCTTCGCCGGCTGGTCATCGACCAGAAGGATGTTTACTTTTTCGTGGTCCATCATGTTCGATCGCCGATCAGCGGTGCAGCCACATGCGGATCGCCAGCAGCAGTTGCTCGGTGTTGACGGGTTTCGCCAGATAGTCGGATGCGCCTGCCTCCAGGCATTTCTCACGGTCGCCTTTCATCGCCTTCGCGGTCAACGCGATGATCGGCAACCGCGCAAAGGCGGGGTTTTGCCGGATCGCGCCGATGGTCTGGTAACCGTCCATCTGCGGCATCATGATGTCCATCAGCACGATCGCGATCTTCGGGTTGGATTCGACCAGCGAGATCGCCTCGTGACCGGTTGTCGCAGTCAGCACCTTCATACCTCGCCGTTCCAGCACGCTCGATAGCGCGAAGATGTTGCGCGCGTCGTCGTCGACCAGCAGTGCTGTCTTGCCGATCAGGTCTTCGTCGGAACTATTGAGCTTCTCCAGCATCCTTTGTTTTTCGGCAGGCAATTCCGTGATCACACGGTGCAGGAACAGTGACGTTTCGTCGAGCAGCCGTTCCGGCGACTCCACACCCTTGACGACGATGCTGCGCGCCATCGTATGCAGTTCCGCGTCCTCTTCGGCTGAAAGTTCCCGACCCGTGAACACGACAACGGGAACACTGGACAGCGTCTCATCCTTGCGGATCTGATCCAGCACCTCGAAACCGCTCATGTCGGGCAGCCGAAGGTCGAGCACGACGCAATCGCAAGGATTTTCGCGCAGCGTCGACAGGGCCCCTGCCCCGGTGCCGCTGGTCACGATCTCGATATCTTCGTGGCCAAGCAATTCGGTGATGCTGAGCTGCTCCGCGGCGTTGTCCTCCACGATCAGCAGACGCTTGCGGCGCGGTCGCGCATACTCCTTGATCTGCGATAATGCCGCGCTGACGCCCTCGGTCGTGGTCGGCTTGTTGACGAACGAGAAGGCGCCGCGCGCCAGCGCATGCTGCCGGTCTTCGTCCAGCGTGATGATCTGGACCGGAATGTGACGGGTCAGCGGATTGTGCTTGAGCTGGCTCAGGACGCTCCAGCCGAGCATGTCGGGCAGGAACACATCGAGCGAGACCGCGCTCGGCTGGAACTGCTTGGCCAGATCGAGCGCCTCGGCGCCGCGGCTGGCGACCAGCACCTTGAAGCCCTTGTCGCGCGCCAGATCGATCAGGACCCGCGCGTAATGCGGATCGTCCTCGACGATCAGCAGAATGGTGTCGCCGGGCTCGAGGTCGAGCCGGTCGTCAGGAAGCTGCTCGATCGCGCGCTCCTGTACGCCCGATGCTTGCAGCGACGGCGCCGGACTGTGCGGCATCGGCGCCGATTGAGGCTGCGGGCGCAGCCCCGCCGACGGCCCGGCATATTTCAACGGCAGATAAAGTATGAAAGTCGAGCCCCTGCCCGGCGCGCTGCGCAGATGGATTTCGCCCCCGAGCAGGCCCGCCAGTTCGCGGCTGATGGCAAGCCCGAGACCGGTGCCGCCATACTTGCGGCTGGTGCCGGCATCGGCCTGCTGGAACGCCTCGAAGATCAGCTTCTGCTTGTCCTGGGGAATGCCGATACCGGTGTCCGATACTTCGAACGCCACGACGGCGGGCGCGGCGTTGAGGATCGGATGCTCCGCGCTCCAGCCGCCGAGCGCGGCCGACACGGTCAGGCTGACGCCGCCATCGGCGGTGAACTTGAACGCATTCGACAGCAGGTTCTTCAGCACCTGCTGCAGCCGCTTGGAATCGGTGACCATGCTGCGCGCGAGGTTGGCATCGACGTCGATGCTGAACGACAGATGCCGGTTCTCCGCCTCGTGCCGGAACGGCCGCCCGACGGTCTCGAGCAGGCTCGAGGTGAGAATCTCCTCGGCATCGACCGTGACAGTGCCGGACTCGATCTTGGACAGATCGAGAATATCGCTGATCAGGTTCAGCAGGTCGGTGCCGGCGCCGTGGATGGTGCGGGCGAATTCGACCTGCTTGCCGGTCAGATTGCCGTCCGGATTTTCCGTGAGCTGCTGGCCCAGGATCAGGATCGAGTTCAGCGGCGTCCGCAATTCGTGCGACATGTTGGCGAGGAACTCGGACTTGTACTTCGAGGTCAACGACAGCTCGGTCGCCTTCTCTTCCAGCGCGCGCCGCGCCTGCTCGATCTCCTGGTTCTTGCGCTCGACGTCGACATTGCGCTCGGCGAGCTGCTGGGCTTTCTGCTCGAGCTGGTCGTTGGTCTGCTGCAACTCCTTCTGCTGGGTCTGCAACTCACCGGCGAGCTGCTGCGACTGCTTGAGCAGCGCCTCGGTCTGCATCGTCGCTTCGATGCTGTTGAGCACGATGCCGATGCTGTCGGTCAGCTGCTCGAGGAAGGTGATCTGCGACGTCGTGAACGACGCGACCGAGGACAGCTCGATCACGGCCTTGACCTGGTTCTCGAACAGCACCGGAAGCACGACGAGATTCTTCGGCATGATCCGCATCAGCGCCGAATTGATCGGCACCGCATCGCGGGGGATATCCGCGACCAGGCGCTGGCGCTTGTCGAGCGCGCACTGGCCGATCAATCCCTCGCCGAACTGCACGATCTGCGGATGCGGGTTGCTGCTGTCGCTGGCGTAGGCCGACAGCAGGCGCAACTGCGCATTCTCCGGATTGTCGACCTGGTAGATCACGCCCATATGCGCGTTGATCAGCGGCGCCAGCTCGGTCAGCAGCAGACGACCCACGGTCGCAAGATCGCGCTGGCCCTGCAACATGTTGGTGAAGCGCGCCAGATTGGTCTTCAACCAGTCCTGCTCGGTGTTGCGCTCCGTGGTGAGACGGAGGTTGCCGATCATCGTGTTGATGTTGTCCTTGAGCTCGGCGACTTCGCCGCGGACGTCGACCTGGATCGAACGCGTCAGATCGCCCTTGGTCACGGCGGTCGCCACTTCGGCGATCGCGCGCACCTGTGAGGTCAGGTTGGCCGCCAGCAGATTGACGTTGCCGGTCAGATCCTTCCAGGTGCCGGCGGTGCCGGGCACGTTGGCCTGACCGCCGAGCCGTCCCTCGACGCCGACCTCGCGCGCCACGCTGGTGACCTGTTCGGCGAAGGTCGCGAGCGTCTCGGTCATGTTGTTGATGGTGTCGGCGAGCGCGGCCACCTCGCCTTTCGACTTCACGGTCAGGTTCTGCTTCAGGTCGCCGTTGGCGACCGCGGTCACCACCTTGACGATGCCACGCACCTGCTCGGTCAGGTTCGCCGCCATCACGTTGACGGTGTCGGTGAGATCCTTCCAGGTGCCGGCGACGCCGCGCACCTCGGCCTGACCGCCGAGCTTGCCCTCGGTGCCGACTTCGCGCGCCACGCGCGTCACCTCGCCGGCGAAGGCGTTGAGCTGATCGACCATCGTGTTGATGGTGTTCTTCAACTCGAGGATTTCGCCCTTCACGTCGACCGTGATCTTGCGCGACAAGTCGCCGCGCGCCACCGCCGTGGTCACCTCGGCGATGTTGCGGACTTGCGTCGTCAGGTTCGCAGCCAGCAGGTTGACGTTGTCGGTGAGATCCTTCCAGGTGCCGCCGACGCCGGGCACCACGGCCTGGCCGCCCAGCCGCCCTTCGGTACCGACCTCGCGCGCCACGCGCGTCACTTCGGCGGCGAACGAGCGCAGCTGCTCGACCATCGTGTTCAGGGTGTCCTTGAGCAGCAGGATCTCACCGCGGACGTCCACCGTGATCTTCTTCGAGAGGTCGCCGCCGGCGATCGCGCTCGCCACCTCGGCGATGTTGCGGACCTGCGCGGTCAGGTTCGACGCCATGAAGTTGACGTTGTCGGTCAGGTCCTTCCAGGTGCCGGCGACGCCGGGCACCTCGGCCTGGCCGCCGAGCTTGCCTTCGGTGCCGACCTCGCGCGCCACGCGCGTCACCTCGCCGGCGAAGGCGTTGAGCTGGTCGACCATCGTGTTGATGGTGTTCTTCAGCTCGAGGATCTCGCCCTTCACGTCGACCGTGATCTTGCGCGACAGGTCGCCGCGCGCCACCGCGGTGGTCACCTCGGCGATGTTGCGGACCTGGGCCGTGAGGTTGCCGGCCATCGAGTTGACGTTATCAGTGAGGTCCTTCCAGGTGCCGGCAACGCCGGGCACGTTGGCCTGGCCGCCGAGGCTGCCGTCGGTACCGACCTCGCGCGCCACGCGCGTCACCTCGCCCGCGAAGCGGTTGAGCTGGTCGACCATCGTGTTGAGCGTTTCCTTCAGCTGAAGGATCTCGCCGCGCACGTCGACCGTGATCTTGCGCGACAGGTCGCCGCCGGCGATCGCGGTCGCGACCTCGGCGATGTTGCGGACCTGCGCGGTCAGATTGCCGGCCATCGAATTGACGCTGTCGGTCAGATCCTTCCAGGTGCCGGCGACGCCGGGCACCTCGGCCTGGCCGCCGAGCTTGCCGTCGGTGCCGACCTCGCGCGCCACGCGCGTCACTTCGCCCGCGAAGGCGTTGAGCTGGTCCACCATCGTGTTCAGCGTTTCCTTCAGCTGAAGGATTTCGCCCGACACGTTCACCGTGATCTTCTTCGACAGGTCGCCCTTCGCCACCGCGGTCGCGACCTCGGCAATGTTGCGGACCTGGGCGGTCAGGTTCGACGCCATCGAGTTGACGCTGTCGGTCAGGTCCTTCCAGGTGCCGGCGACGCCGCGCACTTCGGCCTGGCCGCCGAGCTTGCCTTCGGTGCCGACCTCGCGCGCGACGCGCGTCACCTCGCCGGCGAAGGCGTTGAGCTGGTCGACCATCGTGTTGATGGTGTCCTTCAGCTCGAGGATCTCGCCGCGCACGTCGACCGTGATCTTCTTCGACAGGTCGCCATTGGCAACGGCGGTGGTGACGCCCGCGATATTGCGGACCTGGGCGGTCAGGTTCGACGCCATGAAGTTGACGTTGTCGGTCAGGTCCTTCCAGGTGCCCGCGACGCCGAGCACATTGGCCTGGCCGCCGAGCTTGCCCTCGGTACCGACCTCGCGCGCCACGCGCGTCACTTCCGAGGCGAAGGCGTTGAGCTGGTCCACCATGGTGTTGAGCGTTTCCTTCAGCTGAAGGATTTCGCCCGACACGTTCACCGTGATCTTCTTCGACAGGTCGCCGCCGGCGATCGCGCTCGCGACCTCGGCGATGTTGCGAACCTGCGCGGTCAGGTTCGATGCCATGAAGTTGACGTTGTCGGTCAGGTCCTTCCAGGTGCCGGCGACGCCCGGCACCTGGGCCTGGCCGCCGAGCTTGCCCTCGGTGCCGACTTCGCGCGCCACGCGGGTCACTTCCGAGGCGAACGAGTTGAGCTGGTCGACCATCGTGTTGATGGTGTCCTTCAGCTCGAGGATCTCGCCGCTGACGTCGACCGTGATCTTGCGCGACAGGTCGCCGCGCGCCACCGCCGTGGTGACGTTGGCGATGTTGCGGACCTGGGCGGTCAGGTTGCCGCACATCGCATTCACCGAGTCGGTCAGATCCTTCCAGGTGCCGGCGACGCCGGGCACGATGGCCTGGCCGCCGAGCTTGCCGTCGGTGCCGACCTCGCGCGCCACGCGCGTCACTTCGGAGGCGAATGAACGCAGCTGATCGACCATCGTGTTGATGGCTTCCTTCAGCTGCAGGATCTCGCCGCGGACGTCGACCGTGATCTTCTTGGACAGGTCGCCGTTGGCAACCGCGATCGTCACCTCGGCGATGTTGCGGACTTGGCCGGTCAAATTGTTGGCCATCGAGTTGACGCTCTCGGTCAGGTCCTTCCAGACGCCGGTCACCTCCGGCACCTGGGCCTGGCCGCCGAGCTTGCCCTCGGTGCCGACTTCGCGGGCCACGCGCGTGACCTCCGAGGTGAACACCGAGAGTTGCTTGATCATCGTGTTGACGATGTTGGCCGATTGCAGGAATTCGCCGCGCAGCGGCCGGCCCTCGACGTCGAGCTGCACGGTTTGCAGCAGGTCGCCCTGCGCCACCGCCGCCACCGCGCGGGTCACTTCGCGGGTCGGCCACAACAGATCGTCGATCAGGGTGTTGACCGAACTTTCCATGTCAGCCCAGGCGCCGCTGGCGAGGCCGAAATTGACGCGCTGGCGGGTTTGCCCCTCGCGGCCGACGACTTGGCCGACGCGCGCCAATTGCTGC
Source organism: Bradyrhizobium sp. UBA2491 (assembly GCF_002341725.1). Lineage (NCBI taxonomy): Bacteria > Pseudomonadati > Pseudomonadota > Alphaproteobacteria > Hyphomicrobiales > Nitrobacteraceae > Bradyrhizobium > Bradyrhizobium sp. UBA2491. The sequence goes on along the minus strand of NZ_DDOP01000023.1, from coordinate 70,954 downwards.
GCCATGCGCTCGTTCGCCGCAGCGATTTCATTGAAGGCATCCGCGATCTTGCCGTCGATGCCGAGATAGTCGCCACGCATCCGTACCGAGAAGTCGCCACCGCGCATCGCCTGCAGGGATTGCAGCAGATCGTGCGAGGAATCGAGGCTTTCGTTCGATGGTTGGCCGCGGCGTGTCTGAGCACGGGGACGAGGCGGCGAACCGAGATCGGTCATGAAATTTCCCCTACGCGCTGGCCGCGAATCCAGGGACTCGGAGCAGCCAGTGTGGTCATAAGAATGATTGCCCTAGATGTATTCAAGCGGGAAAACGTCAAAACCGCGATTTGTGACGCAAACCGAGTGCGTTAATCGCGACCGGAACCAAAAGTTCCAACCAATGGTGGAACTTTTTCGCTGAACCTGATCAGCGCTCCCGTTGCTCGTCATTCGCCTGCAACATTGCGTGTGTGGCGATGGTTAAGGATTCGAAGCGACGAAAACGAAGCATGTTCGCCGCGAATGCAAATCTCTCTTGCGGGCTGAAGAGCTGGTTGACGACGCCACCCGCATGCTCGCGCCGATTGTACGATCTTGATTCACGATCGAAAGACTAGCGGTCCGCTGGCCAGCTTCGCCGCACCAATTGCACCCGCTCGATGTGGCTGCATTGTTCGCAGCGGTATTGGAGAATATCCCTGCCCTCGCTGCCCGGATGACTGCTCTCGAGCCGCATCGTCCTGATGCAGCTGACGCAGGAGATCAGCGTCAACAGCGGACTGCGATCGTCATTCATCGATACCCGCGGCGGCGCGGTCGGGTCGGCGATCATGGCGCTGGGCGATGCTGTGGTGTTGGCTCTCACCACAACAAAATGCAGATCCTGCGGATCGGGTTCCTGCCCCGAAACCTCATTTGGGCGCGATCCGCGTTTCCCTCAGACCCTGTCGACCGGCCGTTCGGGGCGCACCTTGGCGCTCTCCTGGCCCGGCACGGGTTTGGCCTTGTCTGATTTTGCCGGCGCTACCGGGCGATCCCCGTAGCTTCGGCTCAGCCGCTCCCGGACCGTCGGGAGCCGATCGCCGCCGCCGGCCGCCCTCCACCGGCCGATCAATTCAGCCACTTCTGCGCGCATCGCGAGCAGTCGATAGGACGCTTCAGTGCAATCAAGATCGTGATTGACCTGATCCCGGATCGTTGCCTCGACCAGGGTCATTTCCGCCCGCAAGGTGCTGATCCGACGCCGAATTTCATTGATTTTGTTGTCCATGGCTTGTTAGAACAAAAATAGAACATATTGTCAAGTCACGATCCGGCAAGCGAGGTGAGCGATGAGCATGGCAGCGGTGAGATTTGGCGGGGTTGCAGAGCGCATGAGCGGTCTGATGAGCCGCGCCCAGGCGTTGCGGTTGAGGAGCCTCGCCGAGGAGGCCTACCAGCCAAACCAGTACGCGCGCGACCTGACGTCAGAGGAAGCGGAACGACGCATCGATGCCCTGAGGGCCGAGATCGCGCTTGCGGACTCATTCTGAATTCCGGGCCGCGCATGCGGTTCGGTCCGGACACCCACTTTAGGCTTTGATATAGCGGCACAGTTGGTTGTTTCATTATTGCTGTTGCTGCTTTGCCTTTGGGGGGCCCACGTGCTGGAGCTGGAGAAGCGATCGCCGCTTGCGTTCACGATCACGCTGAAGGATGGACGAACGCTCGCGACCGTCGGCGACGCCGCGGACTACCTGTCCAAGCTCAATGTTGATCAGCGCGAGCGCGGTTATTGGAAGTCGGCGATCATGATGTTCAACAACGCCATGCGCGAACCCAGCTATCTGAAGATCGCGACCATGAATCTCCGCTCTGCCCTTGTGTATGACCGCCTCGTCGACGACCTTGGCTTGTGATTGTGGCGTGGCAGCTACAGCCGAATCGACGGCCGTTGCGTAACGCGCTGGTCGTTATGGCCGCAAACAAGGTAACGGCGGTACACGCGACGGCTGGGCGCTGATACGCTTTGGCCGCACTCTCGGGCCGCCTCGGAGGGCCAAGGCGGCCCATTTCTTTTCAAGGCAATCTTGTCTTTTCAAAGCAATTTTGCGCGGACGAACAGCGTCCGCAGCGCATTCGTCGCCTGCACCGTCAGCATGGCATTGCCGGCCGCTCTCTCCAACGCAGCCACGGCGTCGCCATGCAGCGAGCGGAACTCCATCCATTCGACAGCACTGAGATTGCTGATGAAGCGGTAGGCCTGGCCGACGGTCGCGAGCGTTACCGTCTCGCCGTTCAGCCGCACCTTGAACGTCGCCTTCAGCGGCGTGTCGGATTTGGATACTTCACCCATAAACATCACCCATGGCGCGGTTGTGCTCCGCACCGCGTTAATGTCAATCTAATTTCTCGGCCCACACCCCGGCGTGTTCGCCCCTCTGAATCGCAATGTCTGTTAGCGTTTCGTGGGGGTGATTCGTGCCTGATCCAGCCAACACAGCCTATCTCGATGCGCTCAACTCCGAGCAACGCCGCGCCGTTGAGCACGGGGTCGGCAAGGATTGCACCGTCGGCGCCCCGCTGCTGGTGATCGCCGGCGCTGGCTCCGGCAAGACCAATACGCTCGCCCACCGTGTCGCGCATCTGATCGTCGCAGGCGCCGATCCGCGTCGTATCCTGTTGATGACCTTTTCGCGCCGCGCGGCCGCCGAGATGGCTGGCCGCGTCGCGCGCATCGCACGGCGGGTGCTCGGTGACCGCGCCTCCGTCATGACCGACGCGCTGAACTGGACCGGCACGTTCCACGGCATCGGCGCGCGGCTGTTGCGCGAATTCGCGGAACGCATCGCCCTCGACCCGGCGTTCACGATCCATGATCGCGAGGACTCCGCCGATCTGATGAATCTGGTCCGCCACGATCTTGGTTTCTCACGCACCGAAAGCCGGTTCCCCACCAAGGGCACCTGCCTTGCGATCTATTCGCGCTGCGTGAACGCGGAGATGCTGATCGAGGCCGTGCTCGGCCAGTTCTTTCCTTGGTGCTCCGGCTGGGCTGATCAATTGAAACAGCTGTTCGGGGCCTATGTCGAAGCCAAGCAGCGGCAGAGCGTGCTCGATTACGACGACCTGCTGCTCTACTGGGCACAGATGGTGACGGACACGGCGCTGGCCGAAGAGATCGGCGGCCGTTTCGACCATGTGATGGTCGACGAATATCAGGACACCAACCGCTTGCAGTCCTCGATCCTGCTCGCGCTCAAGCCCGGAGGGCGCGGACTGACCGTGGTCGGCGACGACGCGCAGTCGATCTATTCATTCCGCGCCGCCACGGTGCGCAATATCCTCGACTTCCCGAACCAGTTCAGCCCGGCGGCTGAGATCGTCACGCTCGACCGCAATTATCGCTCGACGCAGCCGATCCTGTCGGCGGCCAATGGCGTGATCTCGCTCGCCAAGGAACGCTTCACCAAGAACCTGTGGACCGACCGCACCTCGACCCGCAAGCCGCTGCTCGTGACGGTGCGCGACGAGGCCGATCAGGCCCGCTACATCGTCGAGCAGGTGCTGGCGAACCGTGAGGAAGGCGCGCTGTTGAAGCACCAGGCCGTGCTGTTCCGCACCTCGTCGCACAGCGGCCCGCTCGAGGTCGAGCTGACCCGCCGCAACATCCCATTCGTGAAATTCGGCGGCCTTAAATTCCTCGATGCCGCGCACGTCAAGGACATGCTGGCGCTGCTGCGCTTCACCGCCAATCCGCGCGACCGGGTCGCCGGCTTTCGTATCCTGCATCTGCTGCCCGGCGTCGGGCCGGCCTCCGCGCAGCGCGTGCTCGACCGCATGGCCGAAGCCGCCGATCCGATCGCCGCGCTCACGGCGCTGCCCGCGCCGCCCCGTGCAGGCGCCGACTGGCGGTTGTTCGTCGAGGCGATCGAGAACCTCCGCTACTCTGAATGGCCTGTCGACATCGAGCGCGCCCGGCTTTGGTACGAGCCGCATCTCGACCGCATTCACGAGGACAGCGAAGTTCGCCGCGCCGACCTCATTCAACTCGAACAGATCGCCGCCGGCTATCCGTCACGCGAGCGCTTCCTCACCGAGCTCACACTCGATCCGCCCGACGCGACCAGCGACCAGGCCGGCGTGCCGCTGCTCGACGAAGATTATCTGATCCTGTCGACGATCCACTCCGCCAAGGGGCAGGAGTGGAAATCGGTCTATGTGCTCAACGTCGTCGACGGCTGCATGCCGTCCGACCTCGGTGCCGGCACATCAGCCGAGCTCGAGGAAGAGCGGCGCCTGCTCTATGTCGCAATGACCCGGGCCAAGGATGATCTGCATCTCATGGTGCCGCAGCGCTTTTTCGTCCACGGCCAGGCCGCCAAAGGCGACCGCCACATGTACGCCTCGCGCACCCGCTTTATCCCGGAGCGGCTGCTTCCGATATTCGAGCGGACCACCTGGCCGCGCGCCGCCGCCGGACAGGCTTCATCCGCCAATCGGGCACCGCCGATCGACATCGGTGCCCGGATGCGTGGCATGTGGCGCTGACACCGGCCCGGACAGATTTTCCAAGCCACCCGGAACGAAGCCGTCGGCCTCGCGTTGAAGCGGTGTTCGTAATCGGCAAACGACCATCCCAGACGGCTTCGGCGCGCAAGCGCGGAGCCGTCTTTTTTTTGCGCCGCGTCAGGCCGCGCGAAGGACGCGTGACAGGCCGGTCGAGGCTATTCGGAACGTGGTCGGAACCGGTGTGGCATGCTCAGGCCGTCGGCACGAAGCTCAGGCCAATCCGCGTCTTCTTGCTCCAGATCACCTGGCATTCGTAGACAACCGAGGCGTCGTTGGCCCTCACCAGGCGGAAGCGATGCGGGACGAAGGCGGGATTCTCGACTTCGATGGCCGCTCCTTCCGGCGAAATGTTCACGATCGTGCAATGCATGACCGAACCGCCCGACGAGACATAGCCGGGTTCATTGACCTCGGTTCGCGGATGCCTGCGCTTCTCGTCCATCCAGTATGCCCCTCAGCATTTCCCCGAGGCAAACCCTTGAGGATCGGCCCCGCGGGAGTCAACGGCTCCGGCGGCTCGCATCGGGTTTTCGCACCGCGATTTGTGCGCGGCAGTAAGCCGAATTGCTTATCGCGTCGGTGCAGACGAGCCCCGCGTCGGCCCGGGCTTGTCGGTCGCAAGCGCGGGAGGATAGCCTCCTTCCATCAGCGATGCGCTGGCGCGACGCTCGCTCCGAACAACAATGAACTGGCGCCATGGGGAGACGCGCCATGTTCGAGATTCTCGATCGCCGGACGACTCTGACCGGCAACCAAATCAAGATCCTTGCGGCGGCCATCATCGGCGATGCGCTGGAATTCTTCGACTACTTCCTGATCGGCTTCGTGCTCGCATTCCTGATCGGTCCGTGGAAACTCACCTTCGGCCAGTCGGCCACCGTGCTGATGAGTTCCGGCATCGGCGCCATCGTCGGCGCCTATCTCTGGGGTTGGCTCGCCGACCGGATCGGACGCCGTGTCGTCTTCATCGGCACCGTGCTGAACTTCTCGATCGCGACCGGCCTGCTCTACTTCACCCCCGACAATGGCTGGGTCTATCTGGCGATCCTGCGCTTCTTCGTCGGCACTGGCGTTGGCGGCCTTTATTGTGTCGACCTGCCGCTGGTGCAGGAATTCATGCCCTCGCACAAGCGTGGCTGGGTCGGCGGGCTCGTCACCTGCGTGATCCCGCTCGGTGTCGGTCTCGGCGCGGTGCTGGGAGCGATCATGGGTACCGACCAGTGGCGGCTGCTGTTTGCGATCGGCGTGCTGCCGGCGGTGCTGGTGCTGCTGGTCAGGCTCTGGGTCCCGGAGTCGCCGCGCTGGCTGTGCCGGCAAGGACGCTATGACGAAGCGCGCAGGTCGCTCGCCTGGGCCTTGCAGGTCGAGCCGTCCGAACTGCCCTTGCCGAGCGCCGCCGACGCCGGTCCGGTCGTCAAGACGAGCTGGTTCGACCTGTTCAAATATCCGCGCAGCCTGATCGTCTCCTGGCTCGGCAACGCCGGGGCGCAGACCGGCGTCTATGGCATCACGCTGTGGGCGCCCGCGCTGTTCGTGTTGTTGCTGAAGGTGACGCCGCAGGAGGCCGCCAAGATGATGATCCTGCTCAGCGTCACCGGCTTCCTCGGCCGCATCTCGTTCTCCTGATTCTCCGAGCTGCTGGGGCGGCGCGTCGCCGGCGGCCTGCTCGGCCTCGGCGCCGGGGCGTTGACGATCATTGCCGGCTATCACTACGACGCGACGCTGTTCGGGATGTCGGCATTCTGGCTGCTGCTCGGTGCAGCCTTCTTCTTCGCGGACGGCGGCTTTGCGATCGTCGGTCCGTATGCGGCGGAGGTCTGGCCTTCGCATCTGCGCACCACCGGCATGGGGTCGGCCTACGGCTTCGGCGGCATCGGCAAGATCATCGGCCCGGTCGGCCTTGCCCTGATCGTCGGCTCGAACAATTATCTCAAGCCGGACGTGCCGCTGACCCAGATTCCGACCGCCTTCGTCTATCTCGGTTGCTGGTTCCTGATGGCCGGCGCGGTCTATCTGCTCTTCGGGCTCGAGACCCGCGGCAAGTCGATCGAGCAGATCGACAAGGAGCTCAATGCGGCGGCTGACGTCGAGGCCCCGGCGACGATCCGGCGCGCCTGAGGGAGGCGACCATGAATCTGACTTCAGCTGACATTGCCGGCGATCGCGAGGTGATCGCCCGCGCCGACGCGATCAGGGACGCGGTCGCCGCGGCGTCCGACGAGATCGAGACGACACGCCGGCTGCCGCGCGACCTGCTCGACCGGCTGCATGAGGCCCGGCTGTTCCGACTGCTGCTGCCGCGCTCGACCGACGGGATCGAAACCGATCCCGTCACCTTCTTCCATGCCATCGAGACCATCGCCAGGGCCGACGCCTCGACGGCGTGGTGCCTGAGCCAGGCCGGCGGCTGCGCGATGTCGGCCGCCTATCTCGACCTGCCGGTCGCGCAGGAAGTGTTCGCCGACCCGCGCGCCGTGCTCGCATGGGGGCCTGGCCCGAAGGTCAAGGCGGTCGAGTGCGAGGGCGGCTACCGCGTCACCGGGACCTGGTCGTTCGCGTCAGGCGGACGGCACGCCACCTGGCTCGGCGCCCACTGCCCGATCTACGCCGCGGACGGCTCGCCACGCCGCGATGCCAATGGCGAGCAGGCCGAGCGCACCATGCTGGTGCGGACCGAAGACGTCGAATGGACCGACATCTGGAATACGGTCGGGCTGCGCGGCACCGCCAGCGACCAGTTCGCGCTCAACGACTTCTTCGTTCGTGCCGATCATTCGATCACCCGCGAATTCGACCGCGAGTGCCGCGAAGACGGCCCGCTGTACCGGATGAGCAACCACACCTGCTACCAGGTCGGCTTTGCCGGCGTCGCCTGCGGCATTGCGCGCAGCGCGCTGGACAATTTCGTCGACGTCGCCCGCAACAAGGTGCCGCGCGGCATGACGAAGACGCTGCGCGACAACGCCGTGGTGCAGTCCGGGCTCGCCCAGGCCGAAGTCAACCTGCGCGCCGCCCGCGCCTTCCTGCTGCAATCGATGGCCGACATCTGGAAGGATCTGGTCGCCGGCCACAGCATCACGGTCGCGCAACGCATGACGATCCGGATGGCGGCAACCCATGCCATCCACAAGGCGCGCGAGGCGGTCGACTTCGCCTACAGCACCGCGGGCGCCACCGCGATCTTCGATGGCCATCCGCTGGAGCGGCGCTTCCGCGACATCCACACCGTGACCCAGCAATTGCAGGGCCGCTTCAGCCATTTCGAGACCGTCGGCGCCTGGATGCTGGGCGTCGATGCCGACCTCAGCTTCGTTTGATCTAAATTCTCAGGGAGAAGAACCATGCCATTGGGTGGACTACAGCATTTCACCATCGAGCCGCAGGACCTGGAAAAGACCAAGGAGTTCTATTGCGACGTGCTCGGGCTCGAGAATGGCGACCGGCCGCCGCTCGATTTCCCCGGCTACTGGCTGTATTCCGGCGGTCAGGCCACCGTTCATCTGATGGGCACCCGCAAGCCGCGCGACGGCATCGTCGTGCGAGGCACCGAGAAGAAATATCAGGACACCGGCCGCCTCGACCATATCGCCTTTGCCGCCACCGACGTCGAAGGTGTGCGCAAGCGCTTGCAGGCGAAGAACGTCAGCTTCCGCGAACAGATCGTGCCGCGCACCGGCGACACCCAGATCTTCCTCTACGATCCCGATGGCGTCGGCGTGGAGCTGAACTTCCCGAAGGTCTGAGCCGACGAGTGCTGGACCGCCCGCGCTGAACCGGTCTGATCAACAATTGGCCGGCGCACCTGCCGGGCATTTTCATGTCGCATTCACGTCGAGCAATCGGTTCCCGACAAGGCCCAGACTCGGCCATCAGTCGGGCGTGATCCGGTCCGTTTTTCTTCAACATTGAATGACGAGCTAACCAAGCCGCGCCGCTGCGGCAGAATAGCCGGGTGCTGCGCCTTTAACCTACCCCAGGGCATGGTGGCCCGGCTATTCGTCCCCACTTCGCAATTGGCGCGGGTCGGCGTGTGCCGTTCGACTCCTGCGGCCCGGGGGAGCATCAGAGAGCACTTTTCTATAGAAGCTCTCCGCCCTGAGTTCCCACGGTTCGATGGAGTTCATCTTATTGACCGAGTTCTTTGAAGCGCGGACGTTGCTGCAATGCACGCGCATCCACGAAATTGGATCGAACAGTTTTCCGCCCGGAAGGCCGGAAATCAGGTGAGACGCTACACCCGAGCCAGGCGCACGAAGGACTATCCATTTCAGCTTCGTCCTTCGACACCAAAGGCATTCCGCATAGTAAACCCCGAGATCGAAGATTGGATTCAGGCCGTTCAGAGGCCCAGCCCAAGGCACCTTGAGTCCCTTGTACGCATCTACGACATTCTGGTCGAAACCGCCGACGAGCAGGTCCGCATATCGTGGCAACCAAGAGGACACGGCCATCACGCCTGCATCGTCCAAACCGGCTACGATTTCGAAGCGCGCAAGGAAGCCGCGCAACGCATCCAGACGCGCAGCTCTGCTATCGTGGAAGAACTGTGCGTATTTCTTGCTGGACTCAGCCCATCTCTTCCTGCCCTCGTCATCGTCCGAGGGAACCATATCCCAGTCAGGCGGCGCATATTGCGGATAGCCGATCAGTGCCTGACTTAGGAGCAATTGCTCTTCGGTCGGCGCTGCGCCAGCACGTCGGAACCAGCGAAACATCCCGGCGATCCTCACTCAACTAGCGGCATGGAGGCCTCACACACATGTCCGTCCAGCGCTTGCTTTGAACCCATCATCCCAAACAGCGGCAACCGATCGTCAATCGAGCCCGCGTTCGTGGCTGAGGCGGACCATCTCGTTGATGAAGATTTGTTTCTGCTTGTCGTCGAGGCTCGCATAAAGCGGCTCTGCCGCGTCGGCGACACCGCGCTGATCGACCGCGCGGTCGTTGAGGAACTGGGCCTCGTTGCGCATCTGCTCAATGATGTCGTCAGGCGGATCGCGCTGCGCCCGGGCGATCCGCAGGTTGAGGCGGTCGGCGCCATTGTGGCCGAGATAATGCATCGCGCTGTTGAAGCCAGCCCAGTGCTTTTCCTGCTCCGGTGTGAGGTTCAGCTCCTTCTTGATCCGCTCGATGTTGGCATCGCTGTTGGCGACCATTTGCTCCGCCGTCAGTTGCGGCGCCCCATCCTGGGTCAGCACCGCCGTCTGCTGTTTCGCATTCTTGGCGGCGGCCTTCGCCGATTTTGTACCCTTGCCGCCCTGCTTGTCGCCGGACGCCGGCGCCTGCGTGTTCTTGCCATTGCCGGGATTGGGATTAGTGTTGTTGGGATTGTTGCCGGTGAACACCCCGGTCACGCCCGTCACCACGCCAACCACGCCGCCGATCGCGCCGCCCAACACGCCGCCGACCGGTCCGGCGGCCTTGTTGCCCTCACGCGCGCCCTTCTCGACGCCCTGCACGAGCTGCGCATTGACGATGTGAGGCAGTGCGAACAACGCGACAATGGCGGCCGCAACCGCGACGCACAATTTCCGCCGTGCTCGCAGCTTCGCTACCGGAATGAGCATGATCGGGTCTCCGTGATCGATGGTGGATTGAGGAGTTAACGCAGGTGGGACTGGTCTGGACTTTATCTTCTCTGGCTTCGGCAAGTCTATCGATCGCGCTGGGCATCAACATGACGAAGACGGTTCGAGCAGGTCCGGCTGGAAACCTGCGGCTCAACGGCGCACGCGCCCGCCGGACCTGTCCGCGTCGCGCGCTGCGTGCGTCGCAGCATGATCGCGAAAACCGTTGCAAACAACCTGCAACCGCAATGCCACGAACCACGCTGCCTGCGATTTGACCACAACGTTAGTACTACGTGGCACGGGCATCTCGTTTCTCGACAGACGACGGCAATTCTGTTCTGATCGGACACAACGAAATCCCGAGAGATCGCGCCGACGCGACGCACAAACAACAACGGGATCCGAAAGTCTTTGTCCGGTGGCTCGCCAGGGAGGGAACGCCATGTCACGGAAGACGCTTTCACGCCGACAATTCGTTGCAGCGACAGCGCTGTCATCGGCCGCACTGATCACAGCTCCTTACGTACGTGGCGCGCACGCAGCCGGAAAGCTCTCTATCGGCTTCTGGGATCACTGGGTGCCCGGCGCCAACAACGAGTCGACCGCGCTGGTCAAGGAGTGGGCCGAGAAGGAGAAGGTCGAGGTCCAGATCGACTACATCACCAGCGTGGGCAACAAAAACCTCGTTACGATCGCGGCCGAAGCGCAGGCGAAGACAGGCCACGACATCTTCGCGATGCCAACGTGGTGGGTGCACTCCAATGCCGAGCAGCTCGAGCCGGTCAACGACGTCATGGAGCCGCTCATCAAGCAGAATGGCGAGGTCAACGGCACGGTCAAATATCTCGGCCAGGCGAACGGCAAATGGCTCGGTGTTCCCACTTGTCTCGGCAGCCAGATCAAGGGGCCTTGCTCTCGTATCGACCTGATGAAGAAGTACGCCGGCATCGACGTGCAGGAGATGTATCCGGCAGGCAGCCCGGCGAAGGCTGACAGTTGGACGCTGGATAGCTTCCTGAAGGCGGCCGAGGCCTGTCAGAAGGCTGGCTTCCCGTTCGGGATCGGGCTTGGTGAGACCAGCGACAGTGTCGATACCGCCGGCGCGATCTTCCAGTCATTCGGGGCCGAGTTGGTCGACGCCAAGGGTAACCTGACGGTCAAGACCGACGCGGTCCGCCAGGCGGTCGACTTCTACAAGAAGCTGATCGCCTTCCTGCCGCCCGACGTGGCGGCATGGGACGACGCCTCCAACAACAAATGGCTGGTGGCCGGCAAGGGCGCGATGATCATGAACCCGCCAAGCGCATGGGCCGTCGCCAAGCGCGATGCGCCTCAGATCGCCGAGCAATGCTGGACCCACGGCTTCCCGGCCGGTCCCAAGGGCCGCTTCGCACCGTTCCTCCCCTACTTCCTGTCGCTCTGGAATTTCTCCAAGAACAAGGAAGCCGCAAAGAGCCTGCTGACGCATCTGTCGCAGCCGGCATCGATCGAGCGGCTGGTCAACGCCAGTGGTGGCTACGATCTTCCCGCCTTCGCCAATTTGACCACGTTGAAGATATGGCAAGAGCAGTCGCCGCCTAAGGGCACGCTCTACCACTACCCCAACCCCAACAACCACCAAATCCTGTCGATCGCCGCGTCACCTGCGCCGCCGAAGATTGCCCAGCAGATCTATTTCCAGGCCACTCTGACCAAGATGTGCCTCAGATACTACCAGGGTGAAAGCATGGAGAAGACCCTCACCTGGGCCGAGGGCGAGTGCGAAGGCTTCATGCGAAGCTGACGGCAAGCGAGCTTCGCGCGGCCGCCGATAGTGCCGGCCGCGCACAGTCTCGTCTTTGCATCCCTGCCGCTGAACCGGCGAACTGTGCAACCGACCCGCGCGAGGGACCTGCGTTATGGTTGATGTCGCATTCCAATCCAACCGCGCGGCGGTGGCCCAGCCTGGGCGAAGACGCGGCGGCCTGCGCAACGCGCTGCGGCGCAAATCGATGGCCGCGTTCCTGATGACGTTGCCGCTGATCGTCCTGATCGCGGTTCTCGTGCTCTACCCGGCGCTGTATTCGCTGCATCTGGCGACGCTGAACAAGGCGATGACGAAGTTCGTCGGCTTCGGCAATTTCGAGTTCCTGTTCAAGCGCGACACCTTCTGGCTGGTGGTCAAGCAGTCCTGCATTTTCGCGATCTCCGCGGTGGTCTTCAAGGCGCTGATCGGCTTCATCGTCGCGCATTTCGTGCACAACGTGCCCGCCAACAAGCAGCGCAAATGGCGCGGCATGCTGCTGGTGCCATGGGTGATCCCGCCGGCAATGAGCACGCTGGCCTGGCTATGGCTGTTCGATCCCTCCTACAGCGCCTTCAACTACACGCTGTCATTCTTCGGCATCGGACCGATCCCGTGGACCGGCGATGCGATGTGGGCGCGCTTCTCGGTGATCCTGGTCAACGTCTGGTACGGCGCGCCGTTCTTCATGATCATGTATCTGGCGGCGTTGAAATCGGTGCCCGAGCAGCTCTATGAAGCGGCAGCGATCGACGGCGCCAATTGGTGGCAGCGCATCTGGTACGTGACGCTGCCGATGATGCGCAACATCATCGCGATTACCACGCTGTTCTCGCTGATCGTCACCTTTGCCAATTTCGACATCGTGCGCATCCTGACCGCCGGCGGGCCACTCGATCACACCCACATCTTCGCGACCTGGGCGTTCCGCGTCGGCATCGAGGGCAGCGACATCCCGCTCGGCGCCAGCGTCTCGCTGTTCATGGTTCCGATCCTCGCGGTTGCGGCGATCTTCATCCTGCGCGACATCACCAAACGCGGGAACGAATCCTGATGAGCACGATGACGATCGACAAGTCCGGGCCGACCCGCAAGGTCAAATACGGCAGCATGAGCCGCGATCGGACCTGGGCCCTACGCTGGTCCTATTTCTTCCTGGTGCTGTTCGCGATCTTCTCGCTGACGCCGCCGCTCTACATGCTGATCACGTCGTTGAAGGGCAGCGCGGAGATTTCCGCGGCGACCAATCCGTGGTGGGTATACCACCCCACACTCGAGAACTACGTCGAGCTCCTGACGTCGAACCAGTTCCTGCGCTTCTTCTGGAATTCGGCCTGGGTCTCCATCATCGTCGTCACCATCACGATGTTGATCAGCGTGCCGGCGGCCTTTGCCTTGGCGCGGATGAAGTTCTGGGGCTCGGCGACACTCGCGACCGGCGTCTTTCTCACCTATCTCATTCCGGACAGCCTGCTGTTCATTCCGTTGTTCAAGATGTTCGCCGTGTTCGGCGACTGGACCGGTATTCAGCTCATCAATCGGTGGTATGTGCTGGTGTTCATCTATCCGACGCTGACGGTGCCGTTCTGCACCTGGATCATGATCGGCTATTTCGCCTCGATCCCGAAGGAGCTCGACGAGGCCGCGATCATCGACGGCGCGAGCTGGTTCCAGACGCTGACCCGGATCTTCATCCCGGTCGCGCTGCCCGGCCTGATCGCGGCGACGATCTTCGCCTTCACCGTGTCCTGGGCCCAGTTCCTGTATCCGCTGGTGTTCACCACCTCGACCGACCAGCTCGTGCTGCCGGTCGGCATCATCACGACGCTGATCAAGGGTGACGTGTTCAACTGGGGACAGATCATGACCGGCGCCCTGCTCGGCGCCGCGCCGCCACTGATCATCTACGCGTTCCTGATGGATTACTACATTGCCGGCCTCACCGCCGGCGCGACAAAGGGTTGAACGGATGGCCGACGTCAGTTTGCGCAAGGTGGTGAAGCGTTACGATGAGGTCGAGGCGGTGCGCGGCATCGATCTCGACATCGCCGACCATGAGTTCGTGGTGCTGGTCGGACCGAGCGGCTGTGGCAAGTCGACGACCTTGCGGATGATCGCGGGCCTCGAGGACATCTCCGACGGCGACATCATGATCGGCGGCGACGTCGTCAACGACGTGCCGCCGAAGGACCGCGACATCGCGATGGTGTTCCAGAACTACGCGCTCTATCCGCACATGACGGTGGCCGAGAACATGTCGTTCGGGCTGCGGCTGAAGAACTATCCCAAGGCCGAGATCAAGAGCCGGGTTACCGAGGCCGCCCGGATGCTCGACATCACCGACCTGATCGACCGCAAGCCGAAGCAGCTCTCCGGCGGCCAGCGCCAGCGCGTCGCGATGGGCCGTGCCATCGTGCGCAACCCGAAGGTGTTCCTGTTCGACGAGCCGCTGTCGAACCTCGACGCCAAGCTGCGCGTGCAGATGCGGATCGAGATCAAGAAGGTGCATCAGAAGGTCCGCACCACCACGGTCTACGTCACCCACGACCAGGTCGAGGCGATGACCCTGGCGGACCGCGTGGTGGTGATGAACCACGGCAAGATCGAGCAGATCGGCACGCCCAACGAACTCTATCACAAGCCGGCGACCCGGTTCGTCGCGAGCTTCATCGGCTCGCCCGCGATGAATTTCGTGCCGTGCCGGCTCGAGGATGTCGGCGGCAAGCTCCATGTCCGGCTCACCGACCGCCTCGCTTTCCCGCTGCCACCGGCGCGCGCCGCACGCTACCAGAGCCTCTCGCGCACCGACAAGTTGCTGCTCGGCATCCGGCCCGAGCATGTCATGGAGGCGCGGCCGCATGCCGAGCCCGGCGTCGAGCCGTTCGACGCGATGCTCGACGTCACCGAGCCGATGGGGATGGAGACCCTGGTCTATTTCACGCTGGAGGGCAGTCAGCTCTGCGGCCGGGTCAATCCCAATGCGGGGGCGCAGGATGGCAGCCCGCTCCGATTGGCAGTGGACCTCAACAATATGCATTTGCTAAACGAGGTGACCGGCGCCGTCCTTTGACGGCGTACAAGAAACCGCAAGGGCAGGAAATGGCCACCAACAAGAAGAAGATTTTCATCACCCAGACTCTGTCGCCGGGGGCACGGGTGCTCCTCGACCAGCGGGACGACGTAGAACTCATCGAATTTCCCAATCTGATCTCCGCCAAGGACTTCCAGGCGATGCTGGAGCGGCACGCGCCGGTCCATGGTGTTGCGCTCGGTGCGACCCGATTTGGCGAGGCCGAGCTCGAGGCCTCCAAGGGCATGATGGTGGTGACCCGGATCGGCGTCGGCTACGACGCCGTCGACGTACCGGCGCTGTCCCGCCGCAAGGTGCCGCTGATGGTCGCAGGCACCGCGAACTCGCCATCGGTCGCCGAACAGGCGCTGTTCATGATGCTGACGCTCGCCAAGCGCGCGCAGGAAATGCACACGATGGTCAAGGACGGCACCTGGGCGAGCCGGCTCGGCGTGCTGCCGTTCGACCTCTACGGCAAGACCGTCCTGATCGTGGGCTTCGGCCGGATCGGCACCCGCACCGCCAAGCGTTGCCTTGCGATGGAAATGAACGTGCTGGTCTATGATCCCTACAAGCCGGCCAGCGAGATCACCGCGGCAGGCTGCGAGCCGGTGTCGAGCCTGGAAGCGACGCTGCCGCGGGCGGATTTCGTCACCATCCACTGCCCGAAGAACCCCGAGACGGTCGGCCTGTTCAACGCGGCGCGGATCGGGCTGATGAAGCCGACCGCCTATCTCATCAACACCGCCCGCGGCGGCATCGTCGATGAGAAGGCGCTGCACGACGCGCTGGTGTCGGGCAAGCTCGCCGGCGCCGGCCTCGATGTGTTCGAGGTCGAGCCGCCGCCGGTCGGCCAGCCGCTGCACGCGCTGCCGAACGTGATCATGGCACCGCATGTGGCCGGCGTGACCGTCGAGGCGGTCGATCGCATGAGCGAGCAGACCGCGCGCAACATTCTGAGCGTGCTGGACGGCAATCCGCTGCGCCAGAATGTCATCAACCAGGACGTCCTCGGCTAGAGCATGATCCGGAAAAGTGCGAAAGCGGTTTTCCGGAAAGATCATGTGCAAACAAGAAACAAGAGCGCGATGACGGTTCAACCTGATCGCATCGCGCTCTAGCTTCCAGCCTTCCTCGTTCGCGCCGCGGCCGATCGGCAGGATCGGCCCGGCGATGCGGAGTACTCAAATGGCCTTCAAGGAATTCGGCAACTACGATGCGGTCGGTCTCGCCGAGCTCGTCCGCAACAAGGACGTGACGGCAAAGGAGCTGCTCGACGAAGCGATCGCGCGCACCGCCGCCGTCGACCCCAAGATCAATGCGGTCGTCGTCAAGCACTACGACTACGCCGAGCGCCAGATCGCCAAGGGGTTGCCTGACGGCCCGTTCACCGGCGTTCCGTTCCTGCTGAAGGATCTCGACCTGCTCGCGGGCACCCGCACCACCTCGGGCGCCAGCCTGCTGAAGGACTTCGTCGCCGACCACAACGGCACCCTGGCGCAGCGCTTCCTCGACGCCGGCCTCACCATCTTCGGCAAGAGCTCGAGCCCGGAATTCGGCCTGATGCCGACCACGGAATCCCGCCTGTTCGGCCCGACCCGCAATCCCTGGAATCTCGACCATTCCTCGGGCGGCTCGTCAGGCGGCGCCGGTGCCGCGGTCGCGGCTCGCATCCTGCCGGTCGCGCATGCCAGCGACGGCGGCGGCTCGATCCGCATTCCCGCATCCGCCTCCGGCGTGTTCGGCATGAAGCCGACGCGCGCCCGCAATCCCTGCGGCCCCGATCGCGGCGAAGGCTGGGGCGGCTTCTCCGTCGGCCACGTGCTCAGCATCAGCGTCCGCGACAGCGCGGTCATGATGGACGCGATCCACGGTCCGGAGCCGTCGAGCATCTATGTCGCGCCACCGCCCGAGCGGCCGTTTTCCCAGGAGGTCGGCCGCGATCCCGGCCAGCTCCGCATCAGCTTCACCGACAAGTCGCCCTATGGCGACGCGATCGATCCCGAGATCGCGGAAGCGGTGCGCGACATCGCCAAACTGCTCGCGGGCCTCGGCCATCATGTCGAGGAGCGCGCCCCGCCGCTTGCGGCGGATCCGGCCGCGGTCATGACCACGATCGTTGGCGGCAACACCGCGCTGACCATCCGCCTGCTCGAGCAGCGCGTCGGCCGCACTCTGACCTCGGACGATGTCGAGCGGCTGACGCTCGCCAGCGGCCAGAACTCAGCCAAGATGACCCCCGCCGACTACGTCGCCGCACAGCTCGCGGCATTCCAGATCTCGCGTGCACTTGCCACCTTCTTCGAAGGTTGCGACATCTTCCTGAGCCCGACGCTGTGTGCGCCGCCGCTCCGTCTCGGCGAGCTGAACACGATGGCCGAGGACTTGACCCATATCGCGCCGGTGCTGCGCCGCTACATGCCGGGGACCTCGATGTTCAACATGTCCGGCCAACCCGCAATGTCGATGCCGCTGGCCTGGAACAAGGCGGGTCTGCCGCTGGGCATGATGTTCGCGGCCAAGCTTGGGGAGGAAGGGCTGCTGTTCCGTCTCGCCGCCCAGCTTGAGCAGGCGCGCCCCTGGAAGGACAAGCGGCCGCCGGTCTGCGCCTGACAATTTGGCAGCGTCGCCCGAGCTAACCAAAGGGCGACGCCGGGCTGACAAAGGGTAGTCGGATCAGGTAGATAGGAATGGCGTCGGCACGATTCCGTCGGCGTCATGACTGGGAGACCGAACCGTGAGCGACCCGACCGACGATGCGCTTGCTACGATCGCGAGCATTCTCGATCAGACGAGGACACCTCCCGAGAAGGCCAAGCCAACCGACAGGACGGCAGACAAGGCAGCCGAACCAGCCGGGGATCCGCCGGTCTCCATCGCGATGCCGCCGCCCCTGCCAACGTCGGTCGAGATCGTTACGGTCGAAGCCGTGTCCATTACGACCGTGTCCACCACCGAGGCGGCGCCCGCCGAGCCATCGCCGGCCGAGCCGCCGCCGATCGAACAGGCCGAGCCAGCCGAACAGGCCGAGCCGAACGAACCCGAAGCCAACGAACCGCTATTCGCCGAAGCAGCAGTGACCGAGCCGGAGTCGAGCGAGCCGGAGCCGATTCAACCGCAAGCCCCCGTCGAGGCCAACGGCTATTCCAAATCCGGCCCCGGCCCGATGGCGGCACTGCGCTTCCACTGGACGGTGCGCGAGGACAACGGCCAATACTATGTCGACGAGACCGTCGGTCAGGGATCGACCCCGCTCGTCAACGGCCCGATGGACAGCGACGCCGCGATCAAATTCGTCGACGATCGCGAGGCCGAAGCACGGCAGCGCTTCGAGCATTTCAAGCACGAGATGATCAGCCGCAGCGCGTCCCTGTTGCAGGCGCGCAGGGATAGCAACGACGTCTGAGCCACGACGACATTACGGGCGCTGCGAAAACACAGCCGCTGCAAAAAAAGTGGGATGGAGAACACTCGAATGCTTCGCGCGCTGGCCGGCCTCGCTCTCGCATTTCTGCTATCCGCCGCGCATGCGCAGCAGGCCCCGTCGCGGCTCGACGAGATCGTCAAGCGCGGCACGCTGCGCGTCGGCATGACCGGCGACTACCTGCCCTTCACTTCCCTCGACAAGGAGACCAAGGCCTTCCGCGGCTTCGATGTCGACATGGCGCAGTCGCTCGGCAAGGCGCTCGGCGTCAAGGTCGAATTCGTCCCGACCTCCTGGCCGCAGATGATGAAGGATTTCGAGGCCGACAATTTCGACATCGCGATGGGCGGCATCTCGATCACCTTCGACCGGCAGAAAAAGGGCTTGTTCTCGATGCCGATCATGCGCGAGGGCAAGACGCCGATCGCGCGTTGCGCCGACCAGGGCAAGTACGACACGCTCGCCGAGATCGACAGGCCCGGCACCCGCGTCATCGTCAATCCCGGCGGCACCAACGAGCGGTTTGCCCGCGCCAACGTGAAGGCGGCCGATATCCGCGTCTTCGGCGACAACACCAAAATCTTCGACGAGATCGCCAAGGGCGACGCCGACCTGATGATGACCGACGCATCCGAGACGCGCTATCAGCAGAAGCTGCATCCCGGCGTGCTGTGCGCCGTGCATCCCGACAAGCCGTTCGACTTCGCGGAAAAGGCCTACTGGATGCAGCGAGACGTCGCCCTGAAGGCGTTCGTCGACCAGTGGCTCCACATCGCGCGCGAGGATGGCAGCTACGCGAAGATCTACGCTGCGTGGTTCGAATAGCGCGCGGCGAATATGCGCATGCGGCAAGCCCCAGAGACAGAAAGCCCCGCTCAAGAGCGGGGCTTTCATTTGTAGAGCAGCAGCGTCTCAACCGACCTTGTCGTTGTATTCCTCGTCGGTGACGTGCTCCATCCAGGTCGAGAACACGCCGTCGAGCGCCTCCTGCATGGCGATGTGGGTCATGCTGTTGTCCGGCGAGGCGCCGTGCCAGTGCTTCTCGTTCGGCGGAATCCAGACCACGTCACCGGGGCGGATTTCCCGGATCGGGCCGCCCTTGGCCTGCACGCGACCGATGCCGGAGATCACGTACAGCGTCTGCCCGAGCGGATGGGTGTGCCAGGCGGTGCGCGCGCCAGGTTCGAACGACACGCGCGAGGCGTTCAGCCGGGCCGGCGCCGGCGCCATGTTGATCGGGTCCTGCAGCACGCTGCCGGTGAAATTTTCCTTCGGCGCGCGGCGGGTCGGCCGCGAGCCGGAAACGTGGATATCCATGGGGTTACCTCCCTTTCTTGACGTTATTTCTTGGTCGCGGCGTAGCGCGCCTTGGTCTCGGCATTCATCGGGTACAGGCCGGGCAGCTGGGCGCCGTTGTTGACCTCGTTGACGATCCAGGCCTCCATCCGCTCCTGCTCGGACCCTTCGGCCAGCACGTGCTCGAGGAATGCCTGCGGGATCAGCACCGCGCCGTCCTGATCCGCTACCACCACGTCGTTCGGAAACACGGCAACGCCGCCGCAACCGATCGGTTCACCCCAGCCGACGAAGGTCAGCCCTGCCACCGACGGCGGCGCCGCGTAGCCATCGCACCACACCGGCAGGCCGGTGCCGAGCACACCCTCGACGTCGCGCACCACACCGTCGGTGATCAGCGCCGTCACTCCGCGCTTGACCATGCGCGCGCACAGGATGTCGCCGAAGATGCCGGCATCGGTGATGCCCATCGCATCGACCACCGCGATGCAGCCCGCCGGCATCGCCTCGATCGCGGTCCGGGTCGAGATCGGCGACGACCAGGATTCCGGCGTCGCCAGATCCTCGCGGGCCGGCACGAAGCGCAATGTGAAAGCAGGCCCGACCAGCCGCTCCTGCCCCGGCTTCAAGGGCTTGGTGCCACGCATCCAGATGTTGCGAAGCCCCTTCTTGAGCAGGACCGTGGTGATGGTGGCGGTGGACACGTGCGACAGCGTCGCGATCGCCTCAGTGGACAGTGACATCTGGAAAGCTTGCTCCGATGGGAGGAAAAGACCGCCGCATGTTGCCGGGCGAAGGCGTTGCGTCAAGGGCTGCGAGAAAAACCTGCGATCAGCCCAATTTATCGATCGCATGCCGATTAATTTATTGAAGTTGCTGCATCATTTTGCACGAAGCGAATTCCGTTTCGATTCAAAACACGCTAGCTTGATGCTCCGACCAAGTCCGCTTTGACCCCATGGCCGAACCCTTAAGTCTCCCCCGCCTTTTGCCGAGTGGCGACAGCGCCATCACGGTGGAATTCAGCCGCACCATCGACGACGCCGCGAACCGGCGGGTGCTCGCGCTCGACCGCGTGATTTCGGCCGAGCCGATCGCCGGCATCACCGAGACCGTGCCGACCTATCGGTCCCTGCTGGTACACTACGACCCCGTGCAGATCGGCTTCGATGCGCTCGGCGAGCAGCTGCTCGCGCGCGCTGCCAAGGCGCCGCCGTCTGAGACCGGAACGCGGCGCTGGCGAATTCCCGTCACCTATGGCGGCGAGCACGGCATCGACCTCGAGGATGTGGCGAAAGCGCTCCAGACCACGCCCGACCAGATCGTGGCGCGCCATGTCGCCAGCGACTATCGCGTTGCCATGATCGGCTTCACGCCCGGCTGGTCCTATCTCAGCGGCCTGGACAGCACCCTGCACCTGCCCCGGCGCAAGGAGCCGCGGCTCGTCACCCCGGCGGGCACCATCTCGATCGGTGGAATCCAGACCGGCGTGCAATGCCTGGCCGGCCCGAGCGGCTGGCACCTGCTCGGCCGCACCCCTGTGAGGACCTACCAGTTGCATCGCGATCCGACCTTCCTGCTGGAGCCGGGCGACGCCATCACCTTCACGGCGATCGACGCCAAGACCTTCGCGGAACAGGACCGCGCCGCCGAAGCCGGCGAGTTCGTCGCCGAATTGGTGACGCCATGAGCAGTCTGGTGGTCACCTCGATCGGCCCTGCGAGCTCGGTGCAGGACGGCGGACGTCCGGGCTCGCAACGCTACGGCCTGACGCCGAGCGGCGCGATGGACCGGCTTTCGCTCGCTGCCGCGAATACGCTGGTCGGCAATGACCCGTTTGCCGCCGCGGTGGAAATCGGCCCGTTCGGCGCCACGTTCACGGCACGCGGCGGCGCTGTGCGCATCGGCCTCGCCGGCGCCTCGCGCAACGCCGACATCGGAGGCCGCGCCGTCGCGTTCGACAGCTCGGCGACCCTCGCCGAAGGCGAGACCCTCAGTCTCGGCTTTGCGCGCGGCGGATCGTTCAGTTACCTCGCGATCGAACACGGCATCGAGGGCGAGCCGATGTTCGGCAGCCTCGCCGTCAACGCCCGCGCCGGGCTCGGCAGTCCCTACCCGCGCCCGCTGCAAAGCGGTGATACGTTGAAGACGCAGGCCGCCAGCGGCGCGCCCGAGCGCCGTATCGAATTGCCGGCTGCCAGCGATGCACCGATTCGCATCGTGTTCGGGCCGCAGGACGACGAGTTCGCAGAGGAGCACAAGAAGCTGCTCGTCGACGGCGAGTGGAAGATCTCGGCCACCAGCGACCGCATGGGCTACCGCCTCGAAGGTCCGGTCATCAAGCATCTCGACGGCCACAACATCGTCTCCGACGGCACCGTGAACGGCAGCATCCAAGTGCCCGGCAATGGCCAGCCGATCGTGCTGATGGCGGACCGCGGCACCAGCGGAGGCTATCCCAAGATCGCGACCGTCATCACCGCCGATTTCGGCCGCTTCGCGCAGATCTCCGCCGGCCGGCCGTTTCGCTTCAAGGCTCTCACGATCGCGGAGGCGCAGGCTGAGGCGATCAAGTACCATGAGCTGTTGCGTTCGCTCCCCGACCGGCTCCGCGGCATCGACGATTTCGGCCTCAACATCGAGGCGCTGCGGGATGCGAATGTCGCGGGTCAGGCCATCAGCGCCGTCGATGTGTCGACCTGGCAAGTTGCGCTACCCTGAAGCAAATACCAACAACAAGCGGATCGATCGTCATGACCTCAACCATCGACCTCAATTGCGATCTCGGCGAAAGCTTCGGCCCCTGGGAGATGGGCAATGATGCCGCGATGATCGAGCTTGCGACCTCGGTCAACGTCGCCTGCGGCTTTCATGCCGGCGATGCCGATATCATGCGGCGCACGGTCGAGTTGGCGAAGGCGCGCGGTGTCAGCGTCGGCGCGCACCCTGGCTATCGCGACCTGCACGGCTTTGGCCGCCGCCCGATGCCGGGACTGACATCTTCGGAGATCGAGAACCTGATCGCCTATCAGATCGGCGCCTTGCAGGCGATCGCCACCGCGGCCGGCCACAAGGTCACCCATGTCAAGGCGCATGGCGCGATCTCCAACGTCGCTTGCGAAGACGACATGACCGCGAAGGCGATCGCCAGCGCGATCAAGGCGGTCGATGGCAGTCTCGTGTTCGTGGTGCTCGCCAATTCGAAACTGGTGCGCGCCGGCGAAGCCGCCAATCTTCGAATGGCGCACGAGGTGTTCGCCGACCGCGCCTATGAGGACGACGGCAATCTGGTGTCGCGCAAGAAGCCCGGTGCGGTGCTGCATGACCCGAGGGTGATCGCCGATCGCGTGGTACGGATGGTGCAGGACGGCGCCGTCGTCTCGGTCACCGGCAAGGTGATCAAGATGCAGACCGATACCGTCTGCATCCATGGCGACACGTCGGGCGCCGTGGAGATCGCCCGCAATGTGCGTGAGGCGCTGAAGCAAGCCGGTATCACAGTCGCACCGTTCAAGACCGCGCACTGAGCCGCCGATCCGCAGCATTGACGTGGGCCGGTCGCCGCGCCGGCCCCTTTAGATTCCGTTAAGAGTCTTCTTAAACCCAAACTTGCCGTTTGATTGCTAGGTGCTGCTTCCGAGCCTTTGATTGTCCTCTCAGGAAATTGGGTACGAAAGCATGTTCCGCACCACGCTCTCCCTCGCCATTGCCGCGGTTGCCACCGCCGCCTTCACCAGCGCGGCCTCGGCCGGCTGCTACAGCTGCTATACGCCGCCGCCGCAACCCTGCACGACCTGCTATCAGGTGCAGACCGTGCCACCGCAATATCGCACCGTGCAGGAAACCGTGATGGTCGCGCCGGGCCGCGTCGTCGCGCATCGCACGCCGGCGCAGTATCGCACCGTGATGGTGCCGAAGACCGTGATGGTCGCGCCCGAAGGCGTCGCCTATGAGCGCATCCCGCCGCAATACGCCACCCAGGAACGCACCCAGATGGTCTCGCCGGGCTATTCCTACTACGCGCCGGTCCAGCAGACCTGCAACACCTGCGGCGGCTACGGACGTGGCTACGGATACGGTTACGGCTACTGAACTCTCGGTATCCAGCCAACACAAAGCCGCCGCCTGAGGCCATCAGACGGCGGCTTTTGAATTGAGGGGTCAGAACGGGTGGACGGACAGCGTGC
Organism: Bradyrhizobium sp. UBA2491; assembly: GCF_002341725.1. Taxonomy (NCBI): domain Bacteria; kingdom Pseudomonadati; phylum Pseudomonadota; class Alphaproteobacteria; order Hyphomicrobiales; family Nitrobacteraceae; genus Bradyrhizobium; species Bradyrhizobium sp. UBA2491. The sequence goes on along the minus strand of NZ_DDOP01000023.1, from coordinate 47,095 downwards.
CGAACACGATCGCCGCGATCACCGCGAAGGCGCTGTAGAGCGCCACGGTGTGAATTCCGCTCCCGGACTTCCTTGCAATCTGTCGCGCGTAAAAGTGCAGGCGGGCTTCCGCCGATAGTTCGCGCATGGTCGATCTCCAACGCCCCATTGTCGTGGATATGGAATATCGTTCGCGGGCGGATTCAAGCGGGCGGCGAAAATAGCGACGCCGCTACCTCGAGGCACTCGGTTCCGAGAGGAATATTCCTCCCCGCGGGTTCGCCCGAGAATTCCATTCGCTGCAATTCGAGGCACCGGGAACCGCGCTGGTCCGGAGCCAATCGAAAATCCTGAAAACAACCCCATGCAAAGCAGCCGGAGGTGCCGCCGCCGCGTCGCCTTCAGGGCTTCCAGCGCCCGATCTTGAACGCAGCCAGATGCCCCTGAACGTCGGCGGGATCGAACGGAGGACCGGCGAACGCGCCGATGGCATTGGCGGCGCCCGCCGGCTGTCCCGATGCGGCGTCGTACAGGTCAGGCCTGAACACGGCCATGGCGGCCTTCAGCGCCTCGGGCCGGAACGGCGTCTGGCCCCAGCGAACCATCTGGGCATAGAGCCAGGCTGCCTGCACCGGATCGGGCCGTGCCGCCGCCTCGCGCCCGACCAGGAGGTAGCGGCCGCTCTCGCGCATGGTGCCGTCTGGCGAGATCTTGAGCCGGCCGTCGAGCGTGCGCTGGACGACGCTGGCATCGACGCCGATCCGTTCCGGTGAGCTGAGGATGCGTGCCACCTCGGGCCGGTTCTCGGGCTGCTCGATGAACTCGGCGGCGCGCAGATGCGCACGTACCAGCGCGGCCACCACGTCGGGATGTGTCTCCGACCAGGTCTGGCGCACCGCCAGCACCTTCTCCACCGCGCTGAGCAGGATGTCGGACACGAAGTGCAGGATGTGACCGATGCCGAGATCGACCGCGATCGAATTCCAGGGCGCGCCGACGCAGAACGCGTCGATATGGCCGTTGGCGAGGCTGTCGACCATGTAGGGCGGCGGCAGCACCACGAGCTGGACGTCCTCGTCGGGATCGACGCCGCCGGCCGCCATCCAGAACCGCAGTTGATAATTGTGCGTCGAGAACGGGAACGTCATGCCGAACGTCAGTGGCTCCGCCCCGCTCTGCCGCCGCTTCGCGACCACGCGCGCCAGTGCACGCGAGGTGGCCATCGGATCGACGCGATCGCCGTCGAGCTCAGCCATCAGCGCGGCGTGCAGCGCCGGCGATACCGTAATGGCGTTGCCGTTGAGCCCGAGATTGAACGGCGCCACGATCGGCACCCTCACATGGCCAAGCCCGAGGCTCGAGGCGATCGCCACCGGCGCCAGCAGATGGGCGGCATCGAACAGCCCGATATTGAGCTTGTCGCGGACGTTCGACCACGACACCTCGCGCACCAGCGTGACGTCGAGACCTTCGGCGGCGGTGAAGCCCTTGTCGACGGCTGTGATCAACGCAGCGGCATCGACCAGCGGAATGAATCCGATGCGCAATTGTGTGGTCATTTCAGCAGCTCCGACGCCGTCAGGATCGATTGCGCGATCTCCCCGATCTTCTTTTTCTCGCGCATCGCGGTCGAACGCATCAGCACATAGGCCTCCTCCTCGGTCAGCCCCTTGACCTTCATCAGGATGCCCTTGGCGCGGTCGATCACCTTGCGCTCCTCCAGCGCGTGCTTGGTGCGGTCGAGTTCGTCCTGCAGCTTGGAGAAGGCATTGAAGCGGGAGACGCAGAGATCGAGGATCGGCTTCATCCGCTCCTTCTTGAGACCGTCGACGATGTAGGCGGAGACGCCGGCCTCCACCGAGGCCTGGATCGAGGCAGCGTCGCTCTGGTCGACGAACATCGCGATCGGCCGGCGGACCGCCCGGCTGACCTGGAACATTTGTTCCAGCACGTCGCGGCTGGGGTTCTCGAGGTCGATCACGATGATCTCGGGGTCGAGCGCATAGATCCGCGACAGCAGGCTCTGCATCTCGCTGATGTGGACCACGTCCGTGTAGCCGGCCTCCCGCAGTCCCTCCTCCAGGATGGCCGCACGGATCGGGCTCTCGTCGACTATGACGATTTTGGGAGACGACTCAGCGCTCATCGACAACTCTAAGGGCCCGGCACAGCATCCATATCACGCCGGAAGCCCCGGGAAAGGGTTGTAATTCTCGGCAATTGGGACTAGCTCCTGCCCATCAATCAGGCAGATTTGGGAAGATATGCAAGAGGCCGCCGCGCCGAAAGTGAGCTTCGTGTCCTTGGGGTGCCCCAAGGCGCTGGTCGATTCCGAGCGCATCATCACCCGGCTGCGCGCGGAGGGCTATGAGCTCGCGCGCAAGCATGACGGCGCCGACATCGTCATCGTCAACACCTGCGGCTTCCTCGACAGCGCCAAGCAGGAATCGCTCGCTGCGATCGGCGAAGCTATGGCCGAAAACGGCAAGGTCATCGTCACCGGCTGCATGGGCGCCGAGCCGGAGCAGATCGAGGCCGCCTACCCCGGCGTGCTGTCCATCACCGGGCCGCAGCAATATGAGAGCGTGCTGGACGCCGTGCACCGCGCGCTGCCGCCGGCGCACAATCCGCACATCGACCTGGTGCCGCCGCAGGGCGTCAAGCTGACGCCGCGCCACTACGCTTACTTGAAGATTTCGGAGGGCTGCAACAACCGTTGCAGCTTCTGTATCATCCCGAAGCTGCGCGGCGACCTGGTGTCGCGGCCGGCCAACGACGTGCTGCGCGAAGCCGAGAAGCTGGTGAAGGCCGGCGTCAAGGAATTGCTCGTCATCTCGCAGGACACGTCGGCCTATGGCGTCGATCTGAAATATGCCGAGAGCCCCTGGCAGGATCGCAGCGTCCGCGCCAAGTTCTACGATCTGGCAAAAGAGCTCGGCGAGCTCGGCGCCTGGGTGCGGCTGCAATACGTCTACCCCTACCCGCATGTCGATGAGGTCATTGGGCTGATGACCGAAGGCAAGGTGCTGCCCTATCTCGACATCCCGTTCCAGCATGCGAGCCCAGACGTGCTGCGCGCGATGAAGCGCCCGGCCGCGCAGGAGAAGACGCTGGCGCGGATCCAGAAATGGCGCGAGCAATGCCCCGAGCTGACGCTGCGCTCGACCTTCATCGTCGGCTTCCCCGGCGAGACCGATGCCGATTTCGCCTATCTGCTCGACTGGCTCGATGAAGCCGGGATCGACCGTCTCGGCTGCTTCAAATATGAGCCGGTGGCCGGCGCGACGTCGAACTCGATTCCCAATGCCGTGCCGAACGAGGTCAAGCAGGAGCGCTGGAATGCGCTGATGGCACGGCAGCAGAAGATTTCGGCCCGCCGCCTCAAGCGCAAGGTCGGCACCCGCCAGCAGGTGATCATCGACGAGGTCGGACCGACCGTGGCCAAGGGCCGGTCAAAGGCCGACGCGCCTGACATCGACGGCGCCGTCTATCTGACCAGCCGCCGCCCGCTCAAGGTCGGCGAGATCGTCACCGCCAAGATCGAGCGCTCCGACGAATACGATCTGCACGGGACCGTCGCCGGATTCTGATGTCACCTGGTGGTTCGATTTTTCACCAGGTCATGAACAGGATGCGCAGCCACATGACGACGAGCACGACATTGCTCGCCACGAAAATCAGCAGCCGGTGAAGTACGCTGTTATACGTCAGGTGGACGGCGCTGTGAACGATACGCAGCGCAACATAGGCCCAGGCCAGTCTCACAAAAACAGTGTCGGACCTCTGGAGGATGAGGATCAGGAGACTGGCCGTGTAGAACAGTACCGGCGATTCCAGCAGGTTCATGTAGTTGCGGTTGATGACGCTGACCGCAGGCGGAACCCGATGCGATTCGCCGAGCCGGTAGTCGTCGGCGGTTGTTTCCTTGGACAAGCCCCTCCTGATCCCCATCAGAAGCAAGATCGCCAGCGTGAACAACGCTAACACGATCGCGGGCCTGACGATCTCGAGACTGTTCATCGCGTCCCTCGCGGATGCGCTGTTTCCGTTCCGGCGAACCACGCCAAGAGCCGTTTCATCACCGTGATTTTGACGTCTTGATGCAGTGAAGATTGCTGTGATGAACCACTAAAGCGGGATGAGTTTTGGTTGAATCGGCTGGGCACGCTCTCGGTCCACCTCTCCCCGTCGGGGAGAGGTCGGCGCGGAGCGCCGGGTGAGGGCTATTGCTCCCTCGATAGACCGTACCGCCTCACCCGATTTGCTAAGCAAATCGACCTCTCCCGAGGGAGAGGTGAACTTTCGACGCCGTTCCATCTCAACCTAATCTCATCATGCTTTAGTTGGCCGTCGGCGGCGCGGCGAGCGCCGGGTCCAGCGTGCGCAGCACGCGATGGATACGCACCGAGCTGCCGATGCCGGCGTTGCGCACATAGGCATCGATGACCTCCTCGCTCTCGACCACCACGAGGCCGAACAGCTTGCGGTCATCGGTGGCGTAGGTGCACAGCCAGTGCATCTTGCCCTGCGTTGCAACGATGGCGTCCAACGCAATCCGCGCATGACGCGCCGCCTGGGCATCATCGGTCACATCGAAATTGGCCGGAAGATCTCGTTCGATCAGAAGCTTGATCATGGCTCCACCTCCAGGATTGCCTCGCCGCAGCCTAACACGCTCCGGGGCGCCGCTCGGTCACGATAGCAGCTCCCGCTTGACACCGCCGGCCGTTCGGCTGTATGGGCCTGCGCCATGAAGCTGAACCGGACCCACCGCCGCGCCATCAACCGTCGTCGCACCCGCGACGATGCTGGGCTGCGCCGTGTCCGACGCCATCGCTGATCCGATCAAATCAGCCAAGGTTTTCGAGAAGGCCGCGCCCCCAAAGCGCGGCCTTCTTGCTTTTTCGGCCTGCTTTTTCCCCAACGACTGCCCCCAAGAGGAGAACGACATGACCAATGCTCCCCATCCGTTCGACGCGCTGATGGACATCACCGCCCGCCCCGAGGTCGTGTTCGTGCGCGGCGCCGGCTCGTATTTGTGGGACGACAACCGCAACCGCTATCTCGATTTCGTGCAGGGTTGGGCCGTGAACCCACTCGGCCATTCGCCCGTCATCGTCGCCGATGCGCTGGCGGCCCAGGCCCGGCGGCTGCTCACCCCGAGCCCGGCCTTCTACAACGAGCAGAGCCTGAAACTGGCAAAACTGTTGGTCGACAACAGTTGCTTCGATCAGGTGTTCTTCGCCAATTCCGGCGCGGAAGCCAACGAGGGCGCGATCAAGCTCGCGCGCAAATTTGGTGCCAAGTACAAGGGTGGCGCGCACGAGATCATTACCTTCGAAGGCGGCTTCCACGGCCGGACGCTCGCGACCATGTCGGCCTCGGGCAAGAAGGCATTCGAGCCGCTGTTCGAGCCGAAGGTCTCGGGCTTCCGGAAAGCGCGGCTGAACGACATCGAGTCGGTGCGGAAGTTGATCTCGTCGTCGACGGTCGCGGTCATGCTGGAGCCGATCCAGGGTGAGGCCGGCGTCTGGCCCGCGACGGACGCGTTCCTGAAGGAGTTGCGCGCACTGACCCAGCAGCGTGGCCTGCTGCTGATCGTCGACGAGATCCAGACCGGCATCGGCCGGACCGGCAAGCTGTTCGGCTATGAGCATGCCGAGATCGCGCCCGACATCATGACGCTCGGCAAGGGCATCGGCGGCGGCGTGCCGCTCGCGGCCCTGCTCGCGACCGAGCACGCCTCGTGCTTCGACCACGGCGATCAGGGTGGCACCTTCAACGGCAATCCGCTGATGTGCGCCGCCGGACTCGCCGTGCTCGATCAGGTCAGCCGGCCCGAATTCCTGAAATCGGTGGTCGACGCAGGCCTGCTGCTCGAGCGCGAATTGCAGCGGCTGTCGGCGCGGCATGGACTCGGCGAGATCAGAGGCCGCGGCCTGCTGCTCGCGCTCGATCTCAAGATGCCGATCGGCGCCGCCATCGTCGCCGAAGCGTTCGCAGCCGGCGTGCTGATCAACTCGCCGCAGCCGGACACGCTGCGCTTCATGCCGGCGCTCAATGTCACGCGGGAGGAGATATCCGCTGTCGTCGACTGCCTGGATACGGTGCTGACCAAGGTCGGCGCAGCAAGGCGGGTGGCGTAAGCGCCGACACGCGCGTCATTGCGAGCGAAGCGAAGCAATCCACATCACCGCTCGGGGATAGATGGATTGCTTCGTCGCTTCGCGCCTCGCAATGACGGCGAGAGTTACGGCCTGAGAATCGCCGCACCGGTGGTCGCCCGGCTCTCCAGATCGATATGCGCCTTTGCCGCATCCTTCAGCGCATAGGCGTGGTTGATCGGCACGTGCAGCTTGCCGTTGATCACGGCGGCGAACAGCGTGTCGGCGCCTTCGAGCAACTCCTTGCGGGTGCCGACGTAGTCGTTGAGCTTGGGCCGTGTCGCGAACAGCGAGCCATGGTTGTTGAGCTCGGCGAGCGGGAACGGCGGCACCGGCCCCGACGCATTGCCGAACGACACGAACAGGCCGCGCGGCCTGAGGCAGGACAGCGATCCTGGGAAGGTGGTCTTGCCGACGCCGTCATAGACCACGTCGCAGAGCTCGCCGCGGCTGATCTGCTTGACGCGCTCGACGAAGTTCTCCTCGTTGTAGAGGATGACGTGATCGCAGCCATTGGCGAGCGCGAGATCGGCCTTGGCCTTCGAGCCGACGGTGCCGATGACATGCGCACCGAGCGCCCGCGCCCACTGGCAGGCCAGCAGCCCGATGCCGCCGGCCGCGGCGTGGATCAAGACGCGATGGCCCTGCTCGACCTTGAAGGTCTTGTGCAGCAGGTACCAGACCGTGAGCCCCTTGAGCATCAGCACGGCGCCCTGCTCATAGGTGATGTGGTCGGGCAGCTTGACGAGTTTGTCGGCCGGGATGACGCGCTCGGAGGCGTAGCCGCCGAGGTTGGAGTAATAGGCGACGCGGTCCCCAGGATGGAAGTTGGTCACCCCCGGCCCTACCGCCAGGACCTCGCCGGCGGCCTCGTTGCCGGCGATGAACGGCAGGCCGGGCGCCTTGTAGAGGCCAGTGCGGAAATAGACGTCGATGAAGTTCAGCCCGACCGCATGCTGGCGGATGCGGACCTCGCCATTGCCGGGCGGGCCCACCTCGACGTCCTCATAGGTCAGGACCTCCGGGCCCCCCACCTGGTGCACGCGCACGGCCTTGGTCATCTCGATCACTCCCCTCAAATTCGTATCATGCGAGCGAAGGCCATCGGCACCGCCTTGTCAACCAAGCGGCCCGGAACCGCGGCCCAGCGCCTTTGCGCTCCGATTGGATCGGAACGAGGCTCCAGATTCTTGCTTTGACGCGTTTTCTCCACGCGAACCGGTGCCCACTTCGCTGGAAAACGCCTTAGCGCGCAACCTTGCCGCGGTTGCGCCGGGCCAGCACGTTGAACATCTCGACCGCCGCCGAGAACGCGATTGCGAAGTAGATGTAGCCGCGCGGGATGTGGAATTTGAAGCCGTCGGCCACCAGCGCCACGCCGATCAGGACCAGGAACGCCAGCGCCAGCATCTTGGTGGTCGGGTGCTCCGCGACGAACCGCGCCACCGGTCCCGACGACACGTACATCACGATGCAGGCGATCACGACCGCCGCGATCATGATCTCGAGGTCCTGCGCCATGCCGATCGCGGTGATGATCGAGTCCAGCGAGAACACCAGATCGACGATGATGATCTGCACGATCACCCAGAAGAACGCGTTGGGGCTCGGCTTGGTCTTCTCCTCGGCGTCGCGTACCTCGACTTCGGCGTGGATCTCGTGGGTCGCCTTGGCGATCAGGAACAGGCCGCCGCCGATCAGGATGATATCGCGCCACGACAGCGCGACGCTCTGGATGGTGATCACCGGTTGGGTCAGGCCGATCAGCCAGACCAGGATCGAGAGAAGCAGGATGCGGAACACCAGCGCCAGCAACAGCCCGATCTGCCGCGCGCGGTTGGCCTGTGGCTGCGGGATCCGTGACACCAGCACCGACAGGAAGATCACGTTGTCGATACCGAGCACGATCTCGAGCGCCGTCAGCGTCAACAGCGCGGCCCAGGCTTCCGGGCTACTGATCAATTCCATCATGCTCTAAAGGCTTTCATCCGACGGATCAGGGTATCGCTGCCGACAATGTAGGCCGCGATGATGCAGAGCCCGAAAGTGACGGGCGCGCCGACCACGAAGTCGTTGGCCAGCGCATATCCGGCAAGCACCGCCCAGGCGGCGAGCAGCCACAGCGTCAGCCAGCGCAGCCGCACCACGCGGAACGGGTGCAGCACGTGGAACGGTGCAAAGGTCAAGGCGATCAGCAGCGCGACCACGATCGTCGACAGCACCGGCGGCAGGTGCAGCAGGAACAGATAGAATGCCGCGGCATTCCACAGCGCCGGGAAGCCGCGGAAATGATTGTCGTCGGCCTTCATGCGGCGGTCGGCGAAATACAGCGCGCTGGAGACCACGATGCCGATGCCGAGGATCGGCGCCGCCAGCGGCAGCAGCATGCCGCTCGCCGTGATCGCATAGGCCGGAACGAACACATAGGTGACGAAATCGACCACCAGATCGAGCACCTCGCCCGACCAGTTCGGTTGCAGCCGCACCACATCGAGCCGGCGCGCCAACGGGCCGTCGATCCCGTCGATGATCAGCGCAACCCCGAGCCAGGCGAACATGTTGGCCCAGTGCTCGCGCACCGCTTCCAGCATCGCCAGCAGTGCCACCCCGGCGCCGAGCGCCGTGAAAATATGAACGGAGAATGCGGCGGTCCGCATCCGTTCTGGCAAAGCGTCAGGCTGGCCGGTCTGCTCCATAGGCGGCCAGTGCTATCAGGAATCGGTGCCGTTTGCATATGCAGTCTTGCGGCGTTCCGCCGCGCAAATCACTGGAAAGCTTTGCTGGTTACCGATCACTTGAAAATCGGGCCAAGCGTGTCAAATGTCCTGATATGACCGACAGCTCGCTCGATTATGACGTTATCGTAATAGGCGGCGGCCCGGCCGGATTGACGGCCGCGATCGCCCTCGCCGACGCCGGCGCACGGACCGCGCTGTTGGCGCGCCGCGTGCCTTATGCCGACAACCGGACCACCGCGCTGCTCGGCGCCTCGACCGAGGTCCTGGAGCGGCTGGACGTCTGGCGGCGCTGCGGCGATAGCGCGGCGGCACTCAAGACGATGCGCCTGGTCGACGACACCGGGCGCCTGATCCGCGCGCCGGAAGTGCGGTTCTCCTCCGACGAGATCGGCCGCGAGCAGTTCGGCTTCAACATCGACAACCGCTCGCTGGTCGCAGCGCTCGAGGATCGCGCCGCCGAAATCGCCGCGCTGACGCGGTTCGATGACGAGGCAGCGTCGGTCCAGCCGGAGAGTGCCGCGGTCACCGTGGTGACACGGCAGGGCCAGTCCCTTTCGGCCCGGCTGGTGGTCGGAGCCGACGGGCGCAACTCAATGTGCCGCGAGGCCGCCGGGATCGCGGTCACAAGCCGCGAACTCGGGCAATCCGCCCTCACCTTCAACATCAGGCATAGCCGGCCCCACAACAACATCTCGACCGAGTTTCACACCGGGCACGGTCCGTGCGTGTTCGTGCCGCTCAGCGGCAACCGGAGCAGCGTGGTCTGGGTCTCGGCACCCAAGGAGGCCGAACGGCTGATGGCGCTCGACGATGACGAATTGTCTGGCGCGGCGGAGCGGCAATCGCATTCGATTCTCGGCCGCGTCGAGGTGCAGCCCGGACGGCATGTATTTCCGCTGGCGATCGAGCGACCCCGGCAATTCGCCAGGGACCGTATCGCGCTGGTCGGCGAATCCGCCCATGTGCTGCCGCCGATCGGCGCGCAGGGCCTCAACATGGGACTGCGCGACGCGGCCGACATTGCCGAGATCGTGGGCCAGGCGCTCGGCCGCGGCGAGGATCCCGGCGCGCCCAACGTGCTGGCGCGCTATCACGCCGCGCGGCGGCCGGACGTTGCGAGCCGGACCTGGGCGATCGACATCGCCAACCGCTCGCTGCTGAGCGATTTCCTCGGCGTGCAGACGGCGCGCGCCGCCGGCCTGCATTTGCTCGGCGCATTCGGCCCGCTGCGGCGGCTCGCGATGCGCGAGGGGCTCGCGCCGTCATGGCGGCGGTAACCAAGCGTTTTCAAGCGAAGTGAGTACCGGTTCGCGTTAAGAAAACGCGTCAACCAAGAATCTCCTCTTAAGGAAACACCAGCCGCCCGCTCTGGATGAACCACATCACGCTGGTCAGCGTGACCACGGACGCGAAGGTGCCGATCAGCACCGCGACCGATGCCGGCTCGATCCAGGTATCGTTCTGCCGGGCGATCACGAACACGTTGAGCGCCGGCGGCAGCGAGGCCATCAGCACCGCGGTCGCCGCCCAGGGCTGCGCGAATGGCCCGAACAGCAGCATCAGTCCGAACGCCAGCATTGGATGGATCAGGAGCTTGATCGCAACCACGCCCGGGACCTCCCACGGCACCCGCTTGAACGGGCGCAGCGCCACGGTGACGCCGAGCACGAACAGCGCCATCGGCGCGGCGGCGTTTTGCAGGAACTGGATGGTGTGATCGAGCGCCGTCGGCAGCGGAATGTGGAACGCGGCGACCAGCGCACCGAACACGGCCGACATGATCAGCGGGTTCTGCACGATCTGCCTGAGCACCACGCCGAACGCGTGCAGCAGCGAGGGATGGTCGCGATCGGTGAGCTCGATCAGGAGCGGTACGATCGAGAACAGGAAGATGCTGTCGCAGCAGAAGATCAGCGCGGTCGGCGCCGCCGCCTTGGTGCCGAGCACGGCCAGCGCCAGTCCCGGACCCATATAGCCGATGTTGCCGTAGGCGCCCGACAGGCCCGCAAGCGTCGCCTCGCGCAGCGTCAGGCGTCCCATCATCTTGCCTCCGACCATCGCGAGGAAGAACGCGATCACGGTTCCGAGCGTGGTGGCGATCAGGAATGGCGGGTTGTTCAGCTCGGCGAACGGCGTCTTCGACATGATCCCGAACAGCAGCGCCGGCAACGAAACGTAAAGCAGGAAGAAATTCATCCAGGCGAGCCCGCTCTCGGGCAAACCCTTGGCTTTTCCACACGCGTAGCCAATGAAGATCAGGCCGAAATACGGCAACGCCAGATTGAGGATATCGATCATTCTGAAAGTAGTTTCTCGGCCGGATTTCGGGTCGTTTTCGCCCGGCTAGAATCGGTAAACCGGGGGTTAATTCGCCGCCTTGCCCCTAGCATCGGCCACAATGTTGGTCTATCGACGAACCATGATCAAAGCGCGCACCGCCAAGTTTCAGATCGGGCAGATCGTCCGTCACCGGGTGTTCTCCTTCCGGGGCGTGATTTTTGATATCGATCCGGAGTTCAACAACACCGAGGAATGGTGGCTGTCGATCCCCGAGGACATGCGGCCCCACAAGGACCAGCCGTTCTATCATCTGCTCGCGGAGAACTCGGAGACCGAGTACGTCGCCTATGTCTCCGAGCAGAACCTGCTGCCGGATGATTCCGGCGAGCCGATCCGGCATTCGCAGGTGGCCGAGATCTTCGTGAAGGACAAGTCGGGCGGCTACCGTCCGCGCAATCCGTCGCTGAACTGACGGCCGCCGGCAGTCAGACGCCCTCACGCGTCGCCAGCACCACCGCGATCACCCAGACGGCAAAGCCCGTCAGCGCCAGTCCTGCGCCGACGAGACCGGTCGACGTCCAGCCATAGCCGGCCGCAACCGCCATTCCGCCGAGCCACGGCCCCAGCGCATTGGCGACGTTGAAGGCGGAATGGTTGAGCGCCGCAGCCAGGCTCTGCGCCTCGCCCGCGACATCCATCAGCCGGGTCTGCAACACCGTCGCAAGCGCGCCGCCCAGCCCGATCAGGAACACGTCGGCGCTCAGCGTCCAGAAATTCCCCGCCGCCAGCGGATAGAGCGCCAGCGTCGCCGCCGACCACAGCAGCAGGCCGCCGGCGGTCGCCATCAGCGCACGGTCGGCAAAGCGCGGCACGATGATGTTGCCGGCGGTGAGGCCTGCCCCGAACACGCACAGCGTCACCGGCACCAGCGCGGGCGAGGCGTGGGTGACAGCGAGCATGGTCGACGCCAGGTAGGTGTACACCGAGAACAGCCCGCCGAAGCCGATGGCGCCGATCGCCAGCGTCAGCCAGACATGCTTGCGCCCCAGCGCCGACAATTCGCGCAACGGGCTCGCGTTGGTATTGGCGGCATCACGCGGAGCGAACAGCAGCACCAGTATGGCGGTCAGGAGCGCGAGGCCGGCGACGATCGCGAACGCCCAGCGCCAGCCGATCGCCTGCCCCACGCCGTTGGCAAGCGGCACGCCGATCGTCGTCGCGATGGTGAGGCCCAGCAGCACGCGGCCGACCGCCGCCGTGCGCTTGTCCATCGGCACCAGCGAGGCCGCGACCAGCATGGCGATGCCGAAATAGGCGCCATGCGGCAGGCCGGCGAGGAAGCGCAGCACCAGCATGGTGCGATAGTCGGGCGCGAGCCCGGACAGACCGTTCATCAGCGCGAAGAAGCCCATCAGCGCGATCAGCAGCGTCCGCCGCGCCATGCGTGCCGACAGCACCGCAATCACCGGCGCGCCCACCACGACGCCGAGGGCATAGGCGCTGATCGCGTGGCCGGCCGCGGGTTCGCTGACGTTGAGATCGTGGGCGAAGTACGGCAGCAGGCTCATGGTCGCGAATTCGGCGATGCCGATCGCAAATCCGCCCATCGCCAGCGCGAGATGGACAATGCCCGGATGGAACGCCCCGGGCACATTGTCCTGGTTGACGTGGCCACCAGCAGCAACCGAGGAACCGCCGTCCGGCTGCGCCGAAGGCTGGGAAACCGGTTCCCGCCGCTGTATGTTGACTTGCTGGGACATTGCACGACTTCCATGGCTGCGAACGGTGGACGGCCAGGGTTCGCAGGGAACCACGCACGCAGCTTCGCGCATCGAAGGCGCTCTCCGCGCGTTCGTCTGGCCTCCCGTACCGGTGTTATGATTGTGCTTCGACGCCGGAACTGTCCGGACCCAGCATCAGCGACGCGCACGCGACTCGGCGCGATCGAAATGCCGCGTCACGAACATCGCACGTCAACCGCAGCTTCACCAGCGCGGCCAGCTGCCATCAGCCAGACCGTATCGCATGACAAGAAAGGCGCCCTTCCGGGCGCCTTTCGATTGCGATGATCTTGTGACGAGTTACTTGATGACGACTTACTTGATGACGACTTACTTGGCCGCCGGGTTGGCCGGAGCCGGCGCAGCACCACCGCCCGCGCCTTCCAGCTTCTTGCGCTGCTCTTCGGCGCGCTTCTGCAACTCTTCTTGCAGCTTCTTCGAGTTTTCCTCGAACACCTTCGGATCGGTCGGCGGGCCGTCATAGGCCTTGGCGAATTCGGTGTTGAGCGGCAGCGGCAGCGTCAGCGGCGCGCCGTTCGAATTGATCGCCTGAACGACGAGGTTCTGGCCCTTCTTCATGGCGGCGATCAGCTCGGGAGTGGCCTCATAGTCGGACATGCAGCCGTTCTGGAAGCAGATCACATAGGGCGCCTGCTGCGGCGGGTTGCCGTCGACGATGATCCGGGTGCCGTGGACGAGCTGCATGCCGAGCGGCAGCGTGACGCGCAGGATCTTCTTCGGCTCGCCTTCCGGTTCGATGATCACGGCGGCAATGACGGGCTGGCCGGACTCGATGCGGCCGTCCTTGCCGGTGAAGCAGACCTGCTTGGCGTTGGCTTCCTGGCCCTTCAGGCAGAACTTGGTCCAGGGGGCGTAGATGAGTTGAATTTGTTGATCCTGGGGCGGCTGCTGGCCGGCCGCAGCGGCGGGTGGCTGACCGGCCGGGGCCTGCGGAGCAGCCTGGGCTGCCGGGGCCGGCGCCTTCGGCGCTGCCTTGGGTGCCGCCTTGGGCGCAGCCTTCGGTGCCGCGGGCGCCGCCGGCTGCTGGGCCTGAGCGGCAGGAACCAGGAGCGCTGCAGACAGAGCCGTCGCCGCCATCAGGGCGACAACCCGCCCATGCGGCCGGACCGGGGCGGCCAAGATACGGAAATTCATTGCGGAAAACCCTTTCTGAACGGCAGCGCCCGAAACCGCTGCAGGCGCCGACACATAGCCGTTTGGGCGGCTGTCTCCTAGTCAATTGAGGCGGATACGTGACAGGCGTTCCCGCCTTCGAATTGCACGCCTTCAATACAGCGGCGCGCGGAAAGATCAATGCCGACAAGAGTATTTGGCCACGCTGGACGGCGGGTTTCAGCAGCCTGTGATAAACCTCCCGGTGTGACGTTTCGCGAATCAAATCCGGCGCCTCGCACATGCGTTCCCGGGCGCGTTGGCCGCGCCGCATTGGCCGCCGTCTGGCTCGCCTTAGCATCTGTGCTGGCGTTCCTGACCTGTGGGCTTGCCGCGGCCGCCGAGAGCCACGCGATCGCGATGCACGGCGCGCCGGCGCTGCCGGCCGACTTCACCCATATGCCCTATGCCAACCCCGACGCCCCCAAGGGTGGCCGGCTGGTCCAGGGCGTGATCGGCACCTTCGACAGCCTCAATCCCATGATCATCAGGGGCGTTCCGGTGCAGCAGGTCCGCGGCTATGGCTATGAGCGCGGCTATGTCTATGAGAGCCTGATGGCGCGCGGCAATGACGAGCCGTTCACCCTGTACGGTCTGCTCGCGCGCAGCGTCGAGACCGACGATGCCAGGAGCTACGTCACCTTCCACATCGATCCGCGCGCGCACTTCTCGGATGGCCAGAAGGTGCTGGCCGACGACGTGCTGTTCTCGCTGGCCTTGCTGCGCGACCACGGCCGTCCGATGCACCATCAGTATTATTCGAAAGTCGCAAAGGCCGAGGCGCTCGACCCGTTGACGGTGCGGTTCGATTTCGGCGGCGTGGCGGATCGTGAATTGCCGCTGATCCTCGGCCTGATGCCGATCCTGCCGCGGCACGCCATCGATCCGGACAAGTTCGAGGAGACGACGCTGGCGCCGCCGATCGGCTCCGGCCCCTACCGCGTCACGGCCGTGAAGCCGGGCGCCAGCGTGACCTTCACCCGCGATCCCGATTATTGGGGCCGCGACCTGCCGGTGAATCGAGGCCTCTGGAATTTCGACGAGATCCGGCTCGATTACTACCGCGAGGCCAACGGCATGTTCGAGGCCTTCAAGCGCGGCCTGTATGATTTCCGGACCGAGACCGAACCGCTGCGCTGGCACGAGGGCTACGACTTCCCGGCGGCGCGCAGCGGCGACGTGATCCGCGACACCATCAAGATCGGCACGCCGCGGCCGTCCGAATTCCTGGTGTTCAACAGCCGCCGGCCGAAATTCGCCGACCCCCGGGTGCGGCAGGCGCTGGCGATGCTGTTCGATTTCGAATGGGTCAACCGCAACTATTATTTCGGACTGTTCTCGCGCGCCGGCGGCTATTTCGCCGGCTCGGACCTGTCGGCCTATGGCCGCCCGGCCGACGATCGCGAGCGCGAATTGCTGAAACCGTATCTCGCGCACATTCCGCCCGACATTCTCGAGGGCAAGTATCACCTGCCGGTCAGCGACGGCTCGGGACGCGACCGCACCATCCTGCGCAATGCGCTGGCGCTGCTGTCCGAGGCCGGCTATGCGCTCGACGGCACGGTCTTGAAGCAGCAATCGACCGGCACGCCGCTCCGCATCGAGATCCTGGTGACGACGCGCGAGCATGAACGGCTCGCCCTCGCCTATCAGCGTGACCTCAAGCGCGCCGGCATCGAGGGCACGGTCCGGGTGGTCGACGCGGTGCAGTTCGAGCAGCGCAGGCTGGCCTATGATTTCGACATGATCCCGGTTCGCTGGGACCAGTCGCTGTCGCCGGGCAACGAGCAGTGGTTCTACTGGAGCAGCCAGGCCGCCGATACGCCGGGCACCCGCAACTACATGGGCGCCAGGGATCCGGCGATCGACGCCATGATCGCGGCGCTGCTGGCAGCACGGGAGCGGCCGGCCTTCGTCTCTGCGGTGCGCGCGCTGGACCGCGCCCTGATGTCGGGCTTCTACGCTATCCCCCTATTTAACTTGGGAGAGCAATGGATCGCGCGCTGGAATCGGATAGAACGGCCTTCGACCACGGCGTTGACGGGCTATCTGCCGGAGACCTGGTGGCAGAAACCCGGCGCGCGATCCAAGTGATCTGCCAGGTGATGCGACCTGACACGGCAAGACCTGGACCCGATCGACGCGATGCAACCGACGTTGAACCTGTGAACCAGTCGATCACCTCGCCAACGCTCGATACCCTGTTCAAGCGCACGCTGGCGCGACAGCCGGAAGCGCTGGCGCTGGTCGATCCGCTCAACAAGCAGCGCATCACCGGACAGCCTCGCAAGCGCCTGACCTATGCCCAGGCCGACCGCGCGATTTCGGCGATCGCAGCCCACTTCGTCGAGATCGGATTGCCGGCCAATACCGTGATCGCGGTCCAGCTTCCCGGCACGGTCGAATTTGCCCTCACGGTCCTCGCCGCCTATCGGGTCGGCCTCGTGGTGGTGCCGTTGCCGCTGCTGTGGCGGCAGGCCGAGCTGACATCCGTGCTCAACCGCACCGCGGCGCGCGCGATCGTCACCTGTAGCAAGATCGACGGCGTCTCCTATGCCGACATCGCCATGAACGCCGCGGCGGAAGCATTCTCGATCCGTCACGTCTGCGGCTTCGGCGCCGAGCTGCCCGAAGGCATGTCGTCGCTCGACCAGGCGATCCTGGAGGATTCCCGGACCGCGCGCCCGATGATCCAGGACGGCCGCAAGCCGGCGCTGATCTCCTTCGACGTCACCAGCGACGGCTTCCGCCCGGTGCCGCGCGCGCATTTCGGCCTGATCGCCGGTGGCCTCGCGATGTCGCTGGAGAGCGACCTGCCGCAAGGTGCCACCATCATGTCGGCGTTCGCGCCGATGTCGTTTGCCGGCATCTGCGCGTCGCTGGTGACCTGGCTGCTGTCGGGCGGCACGCTCGTCATGCATCACCCGTTCGACGAGGACGCATTCGAAGCCCAGTTCAACGATCACGCCTGTGACACGCTGATCGTGCCCGCCCAGCTCGCGTTGCGGCTCGACGAGCGCGGCCTGTCGGAGCGCTTGCCGACGCTGCGCAACGTGATCGGCCTGTGGCGGACGCCGGAACAGGTCGGCTCCAGCGCGCCCTGGACCTCGCGGCGCGTGTCCATGACCGACGTCTATCTGTTCGGAGAGGCCGGGCTGTTCGGCGCCCGGCGCAACGCCGAGGACGGAGCCCCGGCCCCGATCAAGCCCGGCCCGCACAGCGCGCCGCGCGAGGCTCCGGGCGCATCGATCGCCGGCGAGATCCTGCTGACCCCGAAGGGCACCCTCGGCCTGCGTGGGCCTATGGTTCCGGTCGCCGCCTATGCGCCTCCGCCGCCTCCGGGCGACACCTTGATCGCGCCGCCGCCGCGGGATTACGTCGACACCGAATATGCCGCGCGGGTCGACCGTGCGACCGGCGCCATCAACATCACCGCCCCGCCGTCGGGGGTCATGACCGTCGGCGGCTACCGTTTCCTTGCCGAGGAGTTGCAGGAATGGTCGCGGCGCTTGGGCCAGGGCGCGCTGCTGACGGCATTGCCCGACCGGCTCAGCGGCCACCGGCTCGCCGGTCGCGCCCAGGACAACGCACGGGCCCGCGACGCGCTCACAGAACTTGGGCTTAACCCCTTGATGGTCGAGGCATTTCGCGACCGCGGCGGCCCCGCGATGAGCTAAAATCTTATCATTGCGTTAGTCTTAGCATTGTGTTGACGCCGCATTAAGCCATGCCAATTAGCATCGCGCCGGTTGCTGATCTGAAGCATTGGTTTCGAGCGTTCGAATGTCTCAACAAGGTCCGGTTCTCATCGTGTCGGCGACGCCAAGGCCGTCGTTCGCCGCTGTCCTCGATGAGACGAAGCTGTTTCCGGTCGTCGTCACCGACTGGAACGAGGTCGGACGCGCGATCGAGCAGGTCAAGCCGGCCGCGATCATCGCGGCCGCCGAGGGCATCGATTTCGTCACTTTGTCGGCGCTCGCCAAGCGCGCCGCAGCGCGTGCGCCCTATCTGCCGCTGATTGCGGTCGATCCGGCGACCACCCTGCCCGACACCGTGATCGCGTTCTTCCAGAACAAGGGCTTGCCGGATCGCCTGGTGGCCCGTCTCAATGCGTCGCTGCGCGTTCGCGCGCTGCATGCGACCGTGATGCGGCGGCTGGTGCCGCCGGCCCCGGTCGCGCTGACCGATATCGATCCGGTCGGCGAGGCCACCACGCTGCTGATCGGTCGCGGCGGCGCCTACCCGACGTTGTCGGTCGCGCTCGGCGAACGCGCCGGCGTGGTCGGCGCGCTCAGCATCGAGGCCGCAGCCAAGCATCTGTCCAACCGCGACATCGACGGCATCGTGCTGGCCGAAGGCTTCACGACGCGGGTGATGGACGCCTTCCTGACCGTGCTGACCGAGGATGTCCGCTTCCGCCCGCTGCCGGTGATCGTCACCTCGGGCGAGTTGGCCCCGCGCTACGAGCTGCCCAATCTCGAGATCGTCACCGCCGGCCCGACACGGGTCGCCGACATGGCGCTGCCGATGATCCGCCAGCATGCCTTCGAGGCGCGGCTCGGCCGCATGCTCAAGGCGATCGACGCCAAGGGCCTGATCGATCCCCGCACCGGCCTATTGACCAAGGCCGCGTTCGAGCGCGATTTCGCCACCGCCGTCTACCAGACCGCCGAACGCGGCGGCGCGCTCTCGGTGGCGCGCTTCAGCTTCGACAATTCGCACCCCCGTGCGCAGTTCGACGGCGCCCGGATCATCAGCCGGCTGATGCGGCAGGCCGATTTCGGTGCCGTGTATGACGAGTGGTCGCTGGTGGTGGCGTTCGCCGGCACCGACCTGCGCACCACGCAGACGATCACGCGGCGATTGGCGAGCGTGATGCGCCACACCCAGAACGGCCGACGCGATGTCAGAGCCGAGCCCGCCGTCAGCGTCGCAACGCTGCTCCCCAGTGATTCCGCGATGTCGCTGCTCGGACGTCTGTTCGGAACGGCGGAACGCGCGGCGTCCTAGAGCGGAGGTATCTCCGCGTCATTGCGAGCGCCGCGAAGCAATCCACGCATTGGTGAATGAGGCTCTGTAGATTGCTTCGTCGCTTTGCTCCTCGCAATGGCTTGGATGAATAAGGCTCACTTCTTCCACGAGGTGAGCAGCTCATCGAGCTTCGAGAAAATTGCTGGCGTCTGATCAAGATACCGCGCCTGAAACGCGAAGTGTGAGGTCGCCGAATGTGCGAACAGCGCGACGGTGCCGTGGCACATCGGATTCGGAACGGTGCCGGCCTCGTAGCACTGTATGAAATACGAGATGTGATGAGGCTCGGCTGTGTTCGTCAGGAACGAGGCGTAGTAGATCGCTATTGGCTGATGTCGGTAAGGGCGGGCGTACAGTTCATGGGGTGCGCCGTCAAACGTCGGCGGCGTGGTGAGATCGACCCCGGTCGCATGAATGTTCTGTAGCTGCCGCTCGGGAACCGGATCGGCAGATCCTTCCCGCCCGATTGGCTGCACGGGGCCTGCGATTACGAAGTAACGCGCTCGGACAGACAGATCGATCTGGCCATCGGCATCGCGCGAGATCACCAGCGCGTCCGTTCCATCCTTGTCAGAATACCCGCCATCGGGCATCGCAAAGATCAATTGAAAGCAATCGATGTCCGGGAGAATGCAGAATCGGCGATGCGGTTTCTCCAACATGGCGAGTGGCGGCCGCATCTTGAGATATCCGTAGGGAATCTCGAAATTGCCGATATCGAGTTCGAAGCGGATGGGTCGGGACAGATCGACGCCGGCGGCGAATGCGGGCGTCCCCGGCGGCAGCAGCAGCAGAGCGCAGGTTCCGATCGCCCGAACGATCGATCTGAAATGACACCTCGTGGCGATCGGCTGCGAACGTCCACAAGCTCTGGAAATTCCGTCGGTCATTTTCGACCCTGCCCAGGAAATCCACAACCTATGGTGGCATCTTCCGGATAGGCATGTCCACTAGCGATTTAGTGCTTCCGATCATTGAACCGAAGATTGGGGCCCATGCTTTACAGACCGTTTGCTTCGGCGAGGAAACCTGCGGTGGGATAGTATTGCCAGCGGAATCGGCCGCGCCACCCCTCCAAGTCATTGCGGGGCGGCGAAGCCATCCATCTCTCCGCGACCGCGGAAGGTGCGCTGGCCCCGTCGCCTCACGCCGCCTTCTTGCTCTCCGCGAGATTGGCGAGCTGGCGCAGGATCTCGGTGGTGCCGGCGAGACGTTCTTCCGGCGTGTCCCACTGCTGCAGGAATACCACCTTCATGTCCGGCCGCACCTTGGCCGCCTGGCCGTGTTGACGGATGAAGCTCACCAGACGTTCGGGATGCGCGAAGCTGTTGTCGCGGAAGGCGATTACGGCGCCCTTCGGGCCAGCGTCGATCTTCTCGACATTGGCCCTGCGGCAATAGGCCTTGATCGCGGCGACCTTGAACAGATAGCGCACCTCGTCGGGCAGCACGCCGAAGCGGTCGCGCATCTCGGCGGCGAAGGCATCGATGTCCTCGTCGGTGTCGAGATCGGCGAGACGCCGATAGAGCGACAGCCGCACGCTGAGATCGTTGACGTAATCCTCCGGAATCAAAACCGGCATGCCGATCGTGATCTGCGGCGACCAGCGGTCGGCGGCGGGCTCGGCGACGCCGGCCTTGAGGTTGACGATCGCCTCCTCCAGCATCGACTGGTACAGCTCGAAGCCGACTTCCTTGATGTGGCCGGACTGCTCCTCGCCGAGCAGATTACCGGCGCCGCGGATGTCGAGGTCGTGCGAGGCGAGCTGGAAACCAGCGCCCAGCGTCTCCAGCGACTGCAACACCTTGAGCCGCCGCTCGGCCTGCGCGGTGATCTTCTGCTGTGCCGGCAGCGTGAACAGCGCATAGGCGCGCAACTTGGAGCGGCCGACGCGGCCGCGCAGCTGATAGAGCTGCGCCAGGCCGAACATGTCGGCGCGATGCACGATCAGCGTGTTGGCGTTCGGGATGTCGAGACCGGACTCGACGATCGTGGTCGACAGCAGGATGTCGTATTTGCCGTCGTAGAATGCCGACATGATGTCCTCGATCACGGTCGGCGGCATCTGGCCGTGGGCGACCGCGACCTTCATCTCGGGCACGTTCTTGTCGAGGAAATCCTTGACGCCGGCGAGGTCCTCGATCCGCGGCACGACATAGAAGGCCTGCCCACCACGGTAGCGCTCGCGCAACAGCGCCTCGCGGATCATCAGCGGATCATGCGGCGCGACGAAGGTGCGCACGGCAAGGCGATCGACCGGCGGCGATGCGATGATCGAGAGCTCGCGAACGCCGGTCAGCGCCAGTTGCAGCGTGCGCGGGATCGGCGTCGCTGACAGCGTCAGCACGTGGACCTGCGCACGGAGCTGCTTCAGCCGCTCCTTGTGGCTGACGCCGAAATGCTGCTCCTCGTCGACGATCAGGAGGCCGAGATCCTTGAACTTGATCGCCTTGCCGAGCAGCGCATGGGTGCCGACGACGATGTCGACGCTGCCGTCGGCGAGCCCCTTCTTGGTCTGGGTCAAATCCTTGGTCGACACCAGCCGCGAGGCCTGCGCGACATTGACCGGAAAACCCTTGAAGCGCTCGGTGAAGGTCCGCGAATGCTGCCGCGCCAATAGCGTGGTCGGCACCACGACCGCGACCTGTTTGCCTTCGAGTGCGACGGCGAAGGCGGCACGCAATGCCACCTCGGTCTTGCCGAAGCCGACGTCGCCGCAGATCAACCGGTCCATCGGACGGCCGATCTCGAGGTCCTTCAAGGTCGAGTTGATGGCCCCAAGCTGGTCTTCGGTCTCGTCATAGGGGAAGCGTGCGCAGAACTCGTCATAGACATGCGGCTGCAACGGGAATTTCGGCGCTTCGTGGAGCTGCCGCTCGGCGGCGATCTTGATCAATTCGCCCGCGATCTCGCGGATGCGGTTCTTCAGCTTGGCCTTGCGCGCCTGCCAGCCGCCGCCACCGAGACGGTCGAGCTCGACATTGGCGCTGTCGGAGCCGTAGCGCGACAACAGCTCGATGTTCTCGACCGGCAGGAACAGTTTTGTCTCGGCCGCATAATGCAATTCGAGACAGTCATGCGGCGCGCCGGAGACTTCCAGCGTCTGGAGCCCGACGAAGCGGCCGATACCGTGCTCGACGTGCACCACCAGATCGCCGGTCGCGAGGCTCGTCACCTCCGAGATGAAATTGTCGAGCTTGCGGCTCGCCTTGCGCGGCCGCACCAGGCGGTCGCCGAGAATATCCTGCTCGCTGATGACCGCGAATTCGCCGGTCTCGAAGCCGGACTCCATGCCGAGCACGGCCAGCATGGTCTCGTTGCGCGGCGTCGCCTGGACGATCCGCCAGGTGTTGACGCTGGTGGTGTTGAGCAGCTTGTGGTCGCGCAGCATCGCGCCCATGCGATCGCGCGAGCCTTCGCTCCACAGCGCGACGATGACCTTCTTGCGCTGTGATTGCAGCGCGCCGATATGGCCGACCACGGCCTCGAACACGTTGACATTGCCGTCGGCGCGCTCCGGCGCGAAGTTGCGGCCCTGCCGCGCGCCGGCGTCGAACACCTCGCTGCTGCCTTCCGGCACTGCGAACGGCGTCAGCCGCGCCAGCGGCACGTCGCCGAGCAGCTTGGTCCACTCGGGCTCAGACAGATAGAGCTTGTCCGGCGGCAGCGGCTTGTAGATCGCGCCACTGCCCGGCTGGTCCAGCGCCTCGCGGCGCGCTTCGTAATAGTCGGCAATCTGGGTGAAGCGTTCGCGCGCGGCGTCCTCGCCCTGCGGCTCGATCGCGATCGTCGCGCCGTCGAGATAGTCGAACAGCGTGTCCATCCGCTCCTGGAACAGCGGCAGCCAATGCTCCATGCCGGGATGGCGCCGTCCCTCGGAGACCGCCTCATAGAGCTGGTCGTCGCGCTCCGGCGCGCCGAACGCCGCGACATAGCCCATGCGGAAACGGCGGATGGTTTCAGTGGTGAGCTGGAATTCCGAGACCGGCACCAGGTCGAGCCCGCGCATGTCGAGATGCGTGCGCTGGGTCTCCGCATCGAAGGTGCGGATCGATTCCAAGCTATCGCCGAAGAAGTCGAAGCGCACCGGCTGGTCGAGGCCGGCAGGAAACAGGTCGAGGATGCCGCCGCGCACGGCGTATTCGCCGGGCTCGCGCACCGTGGACGAACGGGTGTAGCCGTTGTGCTCCAGCCAGGCCACGACCGAATCCATCGGCACGACATTGCCGGGCGCAACCGACAGCGCCTGCGCCGCGACCTGATCGCGCGCCGGGACCCGCTGCACGACGGCATTCACCGTCGTCAGCACGATCAGCGGCTTGTCGGAGCCCGTCAGCCGCGACAGCTTTGCGAGCGCAGTCAGCCGTTGCGCCAGGATGCCGGAATGCGGCGAGACGCGATCATAGGGCTGGCAGTCCCAGGCCGGAATTTGCATGACCGCAATATCGGGCGCGAAGAACTCCAGCGCACGGGCGAGCTGCTGCATCCGCGCACCGTCGCGGCAGACCACGGCGAGGCTCACCGCCGGCCGCTTCGGCTGCGCGGCGATGGCGCGCGCCAGATCGGAGATCACGAGCCCCTCGGCGCCCTCGGCGACGTTGGCGATGGTCAGCACCCGGCCGGGCGCGAGCATCGCGGCCGGCGATTTCATCGGCTGCTTCATGCGCGGGGATCCGCGACCCGGAACGCCTTGATGCGGGCAAACAGCGCGGTCGCGTATTCGGCCGGCAGCACCTTGTCGCCGGTCAGCGCGGCATAGAGGTCCGGATCCGGCACCTCGATCAAATGCTCGAGCTCGCCGATCTCCTGATCGGTGAGACCAGCGATTTCGGCATCGGCAAAGCGGCCGAGGATCAGGTCCATCTCCCGGGTGCCGCGGTGCCAGCAGCGAAACAGAAGCCGCTTGCGGCGGTCATCGAGCCCCTGGCTCGATCGTGTCGATCCGGTCATGTGCCAAAATCCATTCAACGCCAAAAGCCCGGACGTGCCGGGCGGGCTTGATATAGCGACGGCGACGGCCGATGTCAGCCCTCATTCGCCGCCTTTTGGGGTTTCCTTGCGCGCATGACGTGAGTCGTGTGTAAAGGACGCCGATGCGCCCCGCTTTGCTCAATCCGCTGTTTGCCCAGGTCACGACGCTTTCGGGCGTCGGCCCGAAGCAGGACAAGCTGCTGCGCTATCTGCTCGACCGCAGCGAGACGCCGCGGCTGGTCGATCTCCTGCTGCATCTGCCGGCAAGCGTGATCGATCGCCGCGCCCGGCCGAAGATCCGCGACGCCGCGGTCGGAACCATGGTGACGCTGGAGGTCATCGTCGATCGCCATCGCCCGCCGCCACCGCGCAATTCGCGCGCGCCCTATCTGGTCTACGCCAGCGACGACACCGGCGATGTCGTGCTGACGTTCTTCCGCAGCCCTCCCGGCTATGTCGAGAAGCTGCTGCCGGTCGGCGAGAAGCGCTACGTCTCCGGCACGCTGGCGATGTATGACGGCATCCCGCAGATCGTGCATCCCGATCGGGTCGTCGACGAGGCCGGCTTTGCCAAACTGTCCGGCATCGATCCGGTCTATCCGCTCACCGAGGGCCTGGCGATCGGCTCGCTTCGCCGCGCCATCGCGCAGGCGCTGACCAAATTGCCCGACCTGCCGGAATGGATCAGTCCCGAGGTGCTGCGCCGCTGCAACTTCCCGCCGATCCGGGAGGCGCTGACCCGCGTCCACATTCCGGTCGAGCTGACCGACATCCTGCCCGATGGTCCGTTCTGGTCGCGGCTCGCATTCGACGAACTGCTGGCCGGCCAGCTCGCGCTGGCGCTGATCCGCGCCACGCTGCGGCGGCCCGCCGGCGTGCGCAATGCCGGCGACGGCCATCTGCGCAACCGGATCATCGATGCGCTGCCCTATGCGCTGACCAAGTCGCAGCAGGAGGCGGTCGCCGCAATCACCGAGGATCTGCGCCAGCCGGTGCGGATGCTGCGCCTGGTGCAGGGCGATGTCGGCTCCGGCAAGACCGTGGTGGCGCTGCTGGCGGCGGCCGCAGTCGCCGAGGCCGGCAAGCAGGCGGCGCTGATGGCGCCGACCGAAATCCTGGCGCGCCAGCACATCAAGACCATCGCGCCGCTGGCCGAACGCGCCGGCATGCGGGTTGCGATCCTGACCGGCCGCGAGAAGGGCAAGGAGCGCCGCGAGTTGCTGGCGCGCCTCGAAGCCGGCGAGATCGATCTGTTGGTCGGCACCCATGCGCTGATCCAGGACGACGTGGTCTACAAGGATCTGGCGCTCGCTGTGGTCGACGAACAGCATCGTTTCGGCGTGCGCGAGCGTCTCGCGCTGACCTCCAAGGGCGAGGCCGTCGACGTGCTGGTGCTGAGCGCCACGCCGATCCCGCGCACGCTGGTGCTGACCTATTTCGGCGACATGGATGTCTCCGAGTTGCGCGAAAAACCCGCCGGCCGCCAGCCGATCGATACCCGCGCGGTGCCGATGAGCCGGATCGAGGACGTCATGGACGGCGTCGGCCGTGCGCTGGGCGCCGGCAAGCTGGTCTACTGGATCTGCCCGCTGGTCGACGAATCCGAGGCCGAAGGCACCGAGCACCTCACCAACGCCACCGAACGTTTCGAGAGCTTGCAGAAGCGGTTCGGCGATCGCGTCGGCCTGGTGCACGGCCAGATGAAAGGCGCCGAGAAAGATCGCGTGATGGCGCAATTCGCCGCGCATGAGATCGGCCTTCTCGTCGCCACGACAGTGGTCGAGGTCGGCGTCGACGTGCCGGCCGCGACCATCATGGTGATCGAGAACGCCGAGCGCTTTGGGCTGGCGCAACTGCATCAATTGCGCGGCCGCATCGGCCGCGGTTCGGAAGCCTCGACCTGCCTCCTGCTCTACAAGGAACCGCTCGGCGAGATGTCGA
Source organism: Bradyrhizobium sp. UBA2491 (assembly GCF_002341725.1). Classification (NCBI taxonomy): domain Bacteria; kingdom Pseudomonadati; phylum Pseudomonadota; class Alphaproteobacteria; order Hyphomicrobiales; family Nitrobacteraceae; genus Bradyrhizobium; species Bradyrhizobium sp. UBA2491. The sequence continues at coordinate 21,037 of NZ_DDOP01000023.1, read as the reverse complement.
AGGCGCGGCTCAAGGTGATCCGCGAGACCACGGACGGATTCCGGATCGCCGAGGAGGATCTGAAGCTGCGCGGCGAAGGCGACGTGCTCGGCATCCGCCAGAGCGGCCTGCCCGGCTACCGGATCGCGCGCTCCGAAGTGCACGGCCAGCTCATCACCCAGGCCCGCGATGAGGCATTGCGGATCATGAAGGACAATCCGAAGCTGAAGGGTGAGCGCGGCGAAGCGCTGCGCGTCCTGCTCTATCTCTATGAACGCGACGAAGCCGTGCCGCTGATCGGCGCGGGCTAGCTTGCCAGCGATCGGCGCGGCCTTGCTTTTGCCCATCAAGCGGTATACCACTCCGCCGTCGCGAAAAACGACCGCCTGAACCGGCAAGCCCGGCAGGCCGTCGCGTACACGTCAACCACGCGCCTCGCGTGGTTCGGCCAGCGTCTCCGAAAGCAACCGCCTGACACCGGTCAGGCCATCGCAGCCGTCAGCGCCGCCGGCGCTGCATGCTTGCGACCACAGGAGCGCTACCATGCGAAATCCGATTACGATCATTGGCGCCGGGCTCGGCGGTCTCACCCTCGCGCGGGTCCTGCATCTCCACGGCTTTGCCGCAACCATCTATGAAGCCGAGGTTTCGGCGAGCCAGAGAACACAGGGCGGCCTGCTCGATATTCACGAGCACAACGGCCAGATCGCACTCAAGGCCGCAGGGCTGTTTGACGAATTCCTCGGCCTCATCCGTCCCGGCGAAGATGCCAAGCGCGTCGTCGACAAGGACGGCAACGTCTTGTTCGACCATCCCGGCAGCCGCACCGGCACGCGCCCCGAAGTCGACCGCGGCGATCTCAGGCGCATGCTGATCGATTCGCTCCCCGCGGATGCGATCAGATGGGGTCACAAGGTCACGTCGATCGCCACGCGCAGTGACGCACGGCACGACATCACCTTTGCGCATGGCGCGACGATCACCTCCGACATGCTCGTCGGCGCCGACGGCGCGTGGTCGAAGGTCCGTCCGCTACTGTCGCAGTCAAAGCCTGTGTACACCGGTGTCTCGTTCATCGAGACGTCGCTGTTCGACGGCGACACCCGGCACAAGGCGAGCGCGGATGCGATCGGCAGCGGCACGCTGATGGCCGTCGCCCCGGGCAAAGGCATCCTGGCACATCGCTATGCGAGCGGCACGCTGCACACCTATGTCGCCCTGAAGAAGCCGGAGGATTGGATCAACTCCATCGACTTCAGCGACCCGAAAACTGGCCTGGCGCATATTGCCGGACAGTTTCGCGGCTGGGCCCCGCACCTTACCGCTCTCATTACGGAGGGTGAAACGGATCCCGTGCTGCGCCCGATCCATGCGCTGCCGGTCCGGCATCGATGGCAGCGCGTGCCCGGCGCAACGCTGCTCGGCGATGCCGCGCATCTGATGTCGCCCTTCGCAGGCGAAGGTGCCAACCTCGCGATGCTCGACGGCGCGGAATTGGCCCGCGCGCTTGTTGCCGCTCCCGACGACGTCGAAGCCGCGCTTAGCCGCTATGAAAGCGAGCTATTCCCGCGCAGCGCCGATGTCGCCGAACGGACCGCTGCGAACCTGGAGCAGTTCTTCGGCGACGGCGCGCCCGGGAGCGTGGTTGACCTGTTCAGCAAGCACCTTGCGTGAACCGGCAACGCGTCAGCGGGGATCATCCTCGGTCGATGCAACCGGTACCAGCTCATGGCCGGCGGCCTGCCAGCCACGGCAACCGCCTTCGATCACGGCGATGTCGGTGAAGCCGATCTCGCGCAGCGTCTGCGCTACGCGCGAGGCCTTGCCGCCACCGCCGCAGGTCAGGATCACCGGATGCCCGCGGTCGCCGAGCGCCGGGTCGGAAGCGGCGACGGCCGCGATCTCCGTGTGGCAGATATTGCGGGCGCCCGCGATGGTGCCGCGCTCGAGCAGCTGCCAGGGCTCGCCGACATCGATTAGGGTGACACCGCCCTGCTCCAGCGTGCGCCTCGCCTCGTCGGGCGACAACATGCGAACGGCCGTGCCGGGCTGCCCGGAATGCATCAGCCCTCGACCTTGGCCGGCGCTGCCGGCTGCAAGGAGGCCTGATTGGCGATCCGCGCGGCATTGGCCATGCCGGCGAGCGTCGCCGCACGCTTCTGGTCGCTGGCACCGGGCTGCACCACGCCAGCCGACATGATCAGGGTCGCGGCGTCCTCGGTGCTCATCTCGATCTCGATGATCTTGCTTTTCGGCACGTAGAAGAAGAAGCCGGTGGTCGGGTTCGGGGCGCATGGCAGGAACACTGAAATATGCTCCTCCTCGCCCGGCAGGCTGGCCGAGAGCTCGGCGCTCGGCGCCTGCGAGATCAGCACGATCGACCACATGCCCGGCGAGGGAAATTCGACCAGGCCGACGCGGCGGAAGCTCGAACCATTGCCCGAGAACAGCGTCTCGAACACCTGCTTCAGGCCGCGATAGATGGCGCGCACCGCGGGAATCCGCCCGAGCAGCCGCTCGCCGAGGTCGACCAGGGTGCGCCCGATCAGGTTGGCGGTGAGGAAGCCCAGCAAGGTGAGCGCGATGACGGCAACGATCAGGCCGGAACCGGGCAGCCCGAACGGCAGATAGGTCTCCGGCCGGTAGGCCGTCGGGACGAACGGCCGGACCAGATTGTCGACCCAGTTCACGAACCACCAGGTCAGATACAGGGTGATCGCAACCGGTCCGGCCACCACCAGGCCGGTCAGGAAATAGTTGCGGAAACGCGCCATCAACCCGCGGGGGGCATCCGGGGGCAATTCACCCGTCGCGGCGGGAGGCACTTGGTTGGGAGTCATTGCGGTTCCAGGGTCGTCGAAGCGGCCGTAGTCCAACACCCAGCTAAGCCATTCTGACGCGTTTTTGAAGGGGCCACGTCGCGGCCCCGCTTGCGGCTATTCGACCGTGACCGATTTGGCCAGATTTCGCGGCTGATCGACGTCGGTGCCCATGACCACGGCGGTATGGTAGGCGAGCAGCTGCACCGGAACGGCGTAGACCATCGGCGCGAAGGTCGCCCCCATGTCCGGCATCACGATCGTCACCAGCGACTGGATGGTCGCCTCCGCCGCCCCCTTGGCGTCGGTCATCAGGATGATCTTGCCGCCGCGGGCGGCGACCTCCTGCATGTTGGAGACGGTCTTCTCGAACACCTTGTCGTAGGGCGCGATCACCACCACAGGCATGTGCTCGTCGATCAGCGCGATCGGCCCGTGCTTGAGCTCGCCGGCCGCATAGCCCTCGGCATGGATGTAGGAGATTTCCTTCAGTTTCAGCGCGCCTTCCAGCGCCAGCGGATAGCTGGTGCCGCGGCCGAGATAGAGCACGTCGCGCGACTTCGAGATCTCGCGCGCCAGCTTCTCGATCTGCACTTCGTTGGTCAGCGCCTCCGACATCAGCCGCGGGATCTCGACCAGGCCATGCACCAGCTTGGTCTCGTCGGCTTCCGACAGCTCGCCGCGCGCCTTGCCGGCAGCGACCGCGAGCGAGGCCAGCACCATCAGCTGGCAGGTGAACGCCTTGGTCGATGCGACGCCGATCTCGGGGCCGGCCAGCGTCTGCAACACGGTCTCGCTCTCGCGCGCGATCGTCGAGGTCGGCACGTTGACGACCGACAGCGTATGCGCGCCCTGCGACTTGGCGTAGCGCAGCGCCGCCAGCGTGTCGGCGGTCTCGCCCGACTGCGAGATGAAGATCGCCAGATCGCCCTTGCGCAACGGCGCCTCGCGATAGCGGAATTCGGAGGCGACATCGAGCTCGACCGGCAGCCGCGCCAGCCGCTCCAGCCAGTATTTGGCGACGAAGCCGGCATAGCTCGCGGTGCCGCAGGCCGTGATCGAGACGCGCTCGATGTCCTTGAAGTCGAACGGCAGCTTGACCGGCATGGCGACGCGCTCGGTCGCCATGTCGACGTAGCGCGCCAGCGTGTGTCCGACCACTTCCGGCTGCTCGTGGATCTCCTTGGCCATGAAGTGGCGATAGTTCGCCTTGTCGACCAGCGCCGTCGCCGTGGTGTGCTTGATCGCCTCGCGATGGACGATGGCGTTGTCCTTGTCGAAGATGGTGGCGCCCTTGCGGTTCAGGACCACCCAGTCGCCATCTTCGAGATAGCTGATCGTGTCGGTGAACGGGCCGAGCGCGATCGCGTCCGAGCCGAGATACATCTCGCCCTCGCCATGGCCGACCGCGAGCGGCGGACCGTTGCGGGCGCCGATCATCAGGTCGTCATTGCCGGCGAAGATGAAGCCGAGCGCGAAGGCGCCGCGCAGTTGCGACAGCACCGCCCTCACCGCCTCGACCGGCGCGACGCCGCCCTTGAGCAGATTGTCGACCAGATGCACCACGACCTCGGTGTCGGTCTCGGTCGAGAACACCGCGCCCTTGGCCTCGAGTTCCTCGCGCAGTTCGCGGAAATTCTCGATGATGCCGTTATGCACCACGGCGACGCGTTCGGTGGCGTGTGGATGGGCATTGTTCTCGGTCGGCCGGCCATGGGTGGCCCAGCGGGTGTGCCCGATGCCGGTGTGGCCGCCGAGCGGCTTGGCCTCGAGCCGGGTCTCGAGGTTCTTCAGCTTGCCCTCGGCGCGCCGCCGCGCCAGGGCGCCGTTCTCCAGCGTAGCGACCCCCGCGGAATCATAGCCGCGATATTCGAGCCGCTTCAGCGAATCCACCAATTGCTCCGCGACCGGAGCGCGTCCAAGAATGCCGACGATGCCGCACATGCGGTTCAATGTCCCCAAAAATCGCCGAAAATTTGCCAAGGCGGCGACACGGTCCCTTAACGGGAATCGCCGGTCGCAAGATACTCAATAATTATTGCCGATTGCGACAGTCTTAAACGGCAACGCCGATGCGCAAGGCTGGTTAACTTCAGCTAACCATCCTCGCGAGCGTGACGGGGAAATCGCCGGCATCGTCAGGCCCACTTCCAGCATTCTGAGCATCAATCACCTCCCCGTCATGGCCGGGGTCCCGGCCATCCACGCCTCTCCCTGTTCGGTCGAAGCGAAGACGTGGATGCCCGGTCCAGCGCCGGGCGTGACGCCAGGGCGACGTTGCGAGGATGGTTCAGATCGGCTCGACGCCGGCGCGATAATCCCCGGGCTTGGACTGCTCCGCCGGTACATGGCCCATGCGCTTGGCCCACAATCCGGTCAGGATCGGCACCAGGATAGCCGTCACCAGGCACGATGTCGCCACCAGCGCGGTGGCGGCCGGCGCCACCGGCTTGAAGCTCGGCACCATGTTGGCGATCAGCGTCGGGTTGGCGATCGCAGCACCCGCCGTGCTCGACGCGGCGAGACCCGCCGTGCCATTTCCACCGGCGATGAAGCGGTCGGCCAACATCAGCGGAATCCCGGTGATCACGATCACGACCAATCCGAGCAGGATGCCGCCGACCCCGGTCTGCGCGATCACATTCAGATCGATGCCGTTGCCGAGCGCGAAGCCGAAGAACGGAATCAGCGGGTGCACGCACTGGCCGAAAAACTTGCGCAGATCGCTGTCGAGATTGCCGAGCGCAAAACCGATGATGAACGGCAGCACAGCGCCGACGAACAGGCGCGGCTCGAACACCGCGACACCCGACGCCCCGAGCACCAGCATGCTCACCAGTGGTCCCGATTCGATCGACATCAGGACGAAGGCCCCGGCCTCCTCCTTGCTGCCATATTGCTGCATGATCGCGGCGTAGAGACCGCCATTGGTCATGTCCATCGCGGTCGTGATGGCGAGCACCGAGAGCCCGGCGAACACGCCGGTTGCTATTCCCGCTTCCGGAATGAAGCGCGCCGCGATCATGGTTGCGACCCATGCGACGATGATCTTGGTGACCAGCAGCGTGCCCGACTTCCGCAGCACCGTGCCGGTCGCGCGCAAGTCGATCGTGGCGCCCATGCAGAAGAACCAGACCGCCAGAATCGGCACCGTGCCGGTGATCAGTCCGTTGGTGAACGAGCCGAGATAGGCGCCCGCACCCGGCGCAAACGTCTTGCAGATCGCGCCGAGAAGTAGGGGAACCAGCATCAGCCCGCCCGGAACCCGCTCCACGAATTTTAGAACTTTCACGCTGCCTCCCAGCACTGATATCGACAGTTCAATTTTCTTGTCGCTGGCAGATAGCCCGCTCCGCCGCGCGACGCCACAACCTGCGAGAGATGATCACGGACTTTTTCCCGCATTTTGCATTGCGCGCAGGGTTCAAAGTCTGATTGCATCTGCCGGTACGCACTCGCTGTCCGCGAATTGCATTGCACGTTGCGTCAACGCGTCATTAACGGCTTTCGGCGAGGGTGCCCGCCGCCGGAGGTACCCCGATGCATACCACGCATGATCGTGAGACGCAGCGCCTCGACGTGCTGGCGGAGCTCGACATCCTCGACACGCCGCGCGAGCTTGCCTTTGACCGCCTGACCGGACTGTGCCGAAAGATCTTTCGCGTGCCGATGTCGACGCTGACGCTGATCGACGGCCATCGGCAATGGTTCAAGGCCTCCGAGGGCATGGAGGACCGCGAGACCGCGCGTGGACCCGCGCTCTGCAACCTCGCGATCGCACAGGATCAGCCGCTCGTCATTCCGGACACGCTGCGCGACCCGCGCCTCGCCGACAACGTCTTCGTGCACGGCAAGCCGCATATCCGCTTCTATGCCGGTGCCCAGCTGAAAATATCCGGCGCGGTGGTCGGCACGCTGTGTGCGATGGACACCCGCCCGCGCGATTTCGATGCCGACGCCATCGGCCTGCTCACCGATCTCGCCGCCATCGCGGTCGACGAATTGATGCTGCGAAACCTGTCGATGCAAGACGGCCTTACCGGCACCTCCTCACGGCGGGCCTTTCGCGGCGAAGGCGAACGGCTGACCGCGCTGGCCTTGCGGCATCTCAGCCCGCTGTCCTGCGCCGTGCTCGATGTCGATCACTTCAAGCAGGTCAATGATCGCCATGGACACGCGATCGGCGACATGGTGCTGGCGGCGGTCGCGAACGCCGCGCACTGCGCGTTGCGCAGCTCCGACGTGATCGGCCGGCTCGGTGGCGAGGAGTTCGGCATTCTGTTGCCGCACACCAGCCTCGACAATGCGATGGCGGTGCTCGAGAAGGTGCGTGCCGCCGTCGCGGCGACGCGGATCGAGACGCCGGCCGGCACAATCGACGTCACCTGTAGCCTCGGTGGCGCGGCGCTCTCGCCCGGCAATTGCTTCGACGACATGCTGCGCAACGCCGATCTTGCGATGTACGGCGCCAAGCAGGCCGGCCGCAACCAGGCGCTGGCCTGGGTCGACCGGGCGCCGTCGATCGCGCCGACCGCGCGGCGCGTGTTCAAGGCCGGCAAGATCAGCTTCAACGCCGGCCATTCATCGATCGACTGCACCGTGCGCGGGCTGGCGCGCGATAGCGCGACGATCGAGGTGATGTCGACCTCCGGCATTCCCGATCAGTTCAAGCTGGCGATCGCCGCCGATGCCGTGTCGCGCGCCTGCCGGATCACCGGGAAGGCCGACAACCGGATCGAGGTCGCCTTCACCTGACCGGCGATACGGAATAGGCGGAATAGTCTGTCGCGCTGGCGAGGAACCCTTGATGTCGAACGATCAGCCACCGCCCCTCGCAAAACCGTTCTGGCGCCGCGGCCTTGCCGGCTTCCTCGATTTCATCACCGTGTTCTTCGGTGGTGGCTATGCGATCGGCGCCGCCACCGGCCAGACCACCAAGGACGGCTTCAATTTGACCGGCGCTCCGGCGCTGCTGCTGTTCGCGCTGATCATTCTGTATTTCTATCTCGGCTGGAAGGTCGTCGGCGGCACGCTGTGGCAGCGCGTGCTCGGCGCGCGGTAGGCCCGAGCGGTATTCTCCGGCCGACCGCCACTCCCGGGCTTGCGCCGCATCGCTTTCTGGTTGCAGCTTCCGCGAATACCGCCGGAGGGCCATGAAATTGACAGCTCGCACGCCTACGGTCGTCAGCGACTGAACTCCATCCAGCGAGGCCGCCATGACTGATGTCGCCCCTTCCAGCACGCCGAACAGCAACTTCGAGGTCGAGGCGGACGCCACCGCGCGCTACTGGCACAAGGGCAGCCACGATACCCTGCCTCCGCCCGACATGATGGGCGCCTATATGCGCAACCGTCCGGTACCGACCGAACCGGCCGAGCCGCGCAAGGCCTGGATCATCGGCAGCGGCATCGCCGGCCTCGCCGCGGCCTTCTACATGATCCGCGACGGCGGCATGAAGGGCGAGGACATCACCATCCTCGACACCATGCATATCGAAGGCGGCTCGCTCGACGGCGCCGGCGATCCCGAGAACGGCTACATCGTTCGCGGTGGCCGCGAGATGAACTGGAACTACGACAATCTCTGGGACATGTTCCAGGATATCCAGGCGCTCGAGCTGCCCGAGGGCTACAGCGTTCTCGACGAATACCGGCTGGTGAACGACAACGATCCGAATTTCTCCAAGGCGCGGCTGATGCACAAGCGCGGCCAGATCCGCGACTTCGCGACGCTCGGCCTGTCGAAGCCGCAGCAATGGGAGCTGATCCGCCTGCTGCTGAAGCGCAAGGAGGATCTCGACGACATCACCATCGAGCAGTATTTCAGCCCCGGCTTCCTCGAAACCAATTTCTGGTATCTGTGGCGCTCGATGTTCGCGTTCGAGAACTGGCAGAGCTTGCTCGAAATGAAGCTCTACATGCATCGCTTCCTCGACGCGCTCGACGGGCTCACCGACATGTCGGCGCTGGTGTTTCCGAAGTACAACCAGTTCGACAGTTTCGTCCGTCCGCTCATGACGCATCTGCGCGAGCGCGGCGTCAAGGTGCAGTTCGATACCCGCGCCTACGATCTCGACATGACGACCGACGGCGAAGCCCGCACGGTGACCGGCATCAAGGCCAAGGTGGGCGGCGCCGACACCACCATCGCGGTCGGTCCGAAGGATCTGGTGTTTGCGCTCACGGGATCGATGACCGAGGGCACCGCCTATGGCGACATGGACCAGGCGCCGGTCCTCGCGCGCGGCAAGCACGATCCCGGTGAGGCCAGTGACTGGACGCTGTGGCAGAACCTCGCCAGGAAGTCGCCGATCTTCGGCAAGCCCGAGAAGTTCTGCGGCGATGTCGACAAGTCGATGTGGGAATCGGTCACCCTCACCTGCAAGCCGTCTCCGTTCGTCGACCGGCTGAAGGAACTGTCGGTCAACGATCCCTATTCGGGCAAGACCGTCACCGGCGGCATCATCACTTTCACCGATTCCAACTGGATGATGAGCTTCACCTGCAACCGTCAGCCGCATTTCCCGACCCAGCCAAAGGATGTGCTCGTGGTCTGGGTCTACGCGCTGCTGATGGACAAGCCGGGCAATTACGTCAAGAAGCCGATGCCGGCCTGCACCGGCCGCGAAATCCTGGCCGAGCTGTGCCATCACCTCGGCATCGAGCACAAGCTCGACGAGGTGGCCGCGAACACCAAGGTGCGGCTGGCGCTGATGCCCTACATCACCGCGATGTTCATGCCCCGCGCCGCCGGCGACCGGCCGCATGTCGTGCCTGCCGGCTGCACCAATCTCGGCCTGATGGGCCAGTTCGTGGAGACGTCGAACGACATCATCTTCACGATGGACAGCTCGATCCGCACCGCGCGCGTCGCGGTCTACACGCTGCTCAAATTGCGCAAGCGGGTGCCGGATATCAGCCCGACGCAATATGACATCCGCTCGCTGCTGAAGGCTGCCCGCGCCCTGAACAACAACGAGCCCTTCCCGGGCGAACGGCTGCTGCACCGGCTGCTCGACAAGACCTACTTCGCCCATATCCTGCCGCCGCTGCCCGATCCGGACGCCACACGGCGCGGCTCGGCCGAGCGAGAACTGGCAGGACTGCTCGGCAAGGGCGACCAGGCGCTCGGCGCGATCATCGGTTGGCTGGAGCGGGTTCGCGAGAGCATCGGCACGCGCAAGGGCTGAAGCACGGTCCTCGGGCAACCGCCGCAAAGCGGACAGGGCAAAGCGCTACGCGGAAATCCGCTTCGCACTCTTCCGGATCATGCCTGCGTGTTCGACCCGGTAGAGGCGCCACCGCTCCGGCACGCCCTTGAGCTGGTGGGCGCCGCGGTCGCTGAAGCGGATGCCGGACGCCGGCATCAGGTCCTTGACCGCGCTCGAGACCAGCACTTCGCCGGCCCGCGCCTTCGCCGCGACGCGCGCGCCGATATGGATCGCAAGACCGATCACCTCTTTCCCGGTCATCTTGTATTCGCCCGCGTGCATCCCGATCCGGATCTCCAGCCCCAGCGTACGGACGGCCTCGCGGATCGCAGTCGCACACTGGATCCCTGCCGCCGGCGCGCCGAACGTCGCCAGCAGCCCGTCGCCGGTCGTCACCACCTCCTTGCCGCGCAGCGCCTTCAGCTCGCGGCGGACGGCGGCGTAATAGTGGTTCATCACCTGCGCCCACCGCGCATCGCCGAGCCGCGCGGCCTGCTCGGTGGATCGGACGATATCGACGAACAGGATGGTGGCGAGCGCCTGCCTGAGCTCCGGGCCACGCTCGGCGGTTCTCCGCCGGTTCGCGATATTGCCGACCAGCGGTTCATAGCGATGGCTGCGCCGCCGCGCGACGGCGGCCCTGGCATAGTCCTGGGCGCGCTGCACCGTGCGGCAGCGAACGGTCTTTTCCTGCGGCGGAAACGTCCAGTAGACCTTGCGCCCCGCGCCGGCACCCTGCACCTCGACGGCGCCCCACTTCAGATGGATCGTCGAGCCGGCCCGCCGAATGCACCATGCCTTCGAGGTGTATCCGGAGACGTTCGACTGATGGACTCCGATGCGAAGGAATTTGGCCATGAACGTCCGGGCGATCACAGTGGCGCTTGGGGGACTATGGAGAGCAAGCGTAGTCACACGCTGTCGCATTGGCAACAGGACTGTCTTGCCGACCATCCACAGCGTCGGGCCGTGCCGTCGTCGCAACTCGCTTCAGCTTCGATCGGAATTGAACCTCGTCGCATCGCGCAGCTGCCCGTTCGATCCGGCGTCGGCATCGATCGGCGGAATTGCCTCGTCTTGCACGTCTGCGGTGAGCCGTCTTTCATCGCGGAATCGCGCTGGCGCAAGCCGGCTGCGATCGACCGTCACGTCAAAAATGTCGAAGCGGTTGTAGTAGCCAACCACGTCGTGAAATTGCTTCGGCTCGACGCACCGATTGAGATCGATCTCGGCGTAGGCGATCCCCTCCTGGTCCTGCAATTCATCGCCGAAGACGGTCCCGGTCGGATCGACGAAGAAGCTCGCCGCACGCGGTGTCCGGTCGATCACGTCGGCGATCGCCTTGTCGCGCTCGATCAGGAAGGCGCGCATCGGTTCGTCCATGTAGCCGGCGGTGACGATGCCGAATGCCTTGGCTTCGAAGCAATGGGCGCTGGCCCGGATGCGGTTGGCGGCGACATTGTCGAAATTGCCGCCGCCTGCCGGGCGCCGGGTCGGCCACATCGGCGGCCAGCTCGAGATGTGCACCTGCTCGCCTTGCGCCATGAGCGCGAAGCGGGCCAATGGATTGGTGTTCTCGCCGCAAATCAGCGCGCCAATGCGGCCCTGCCGCGTCTCCGCGACCCGAAGTCCCGCACCATCCCCCGACGACCACACCAGCTTCTCATAGAAGGTCGGCACCAGCTTGCGGTGATGGACCAGAACCTCCCCGGTCTCGCCGATCAACAGGTTCGAGTTCCACAGTCCCCCGACGCTCACGGCTGAACGCTCGCTGATGCCGATCGAGACGGTGACGCCGAGACCGCGCGCCTCGGCGCAAAGCCGCGCCACTTCCGGCCCGTCAGCCAGCACGGATTGCGCGGCCATGCGGACGAACAGATCGTGATTGTCGATCGGAGGCCACAGCGCGGCCCAGACCGGAAAGGCTGGAATATAGGTTTCGGGAAAGGCGATCAGCTCGGCGCCGGCCCTGGCCGCCTCGCGGACGATGGAGATCGCCTTTTCGGTGGTCGCCCGGCTGTCGAGGAAGACAGGCGCGGCATGGACGGCCGCGGCCTTGAAACGAGGGAGCATGTCGAGGAATCCCGGCTAGAGCGTTTTCCCGCGAAGTGGATACCGGTTCGCGCGAAGAAAACGCGTCAAAACAAGATCAAGAGCTCCGTCCCGATCCAATCGGAATGGAAACGCTCTGGGATGAAAGCGCAGCGGTATCATCCCTGCCTTGCCGGCGGGCACGGGAATTATCGCAAGGCCGGTTGCGAAGGATCGGAACTGACGTACGCTGGAATGGGAATTGCTTCACTGAGCGGCCGAGCAATCTGGAGGCAAGTCATGTTCGATACGATCAACTGGGACGATTTGCGGGTATTTCTGTGCGCCGCTCGCGCCGGCAATCTGAGCCAGACCGCGAAACGGCTCCGGCTCGACCATTCCACCGTCAGCCGGCGCATCGCTCAGATGGAGGCGTCGCTCGGGGTTGCGGTGTTCGAGCGTCACCGCACCGGGCTCAAGCTCAACGAAGTCGGCGAGCGGTTGTTGCGTCATGCCGAGCGGGTCGAGAGCGCGGTCATCGCGATCCGCGAGGAGGCCAGCGCCAGCGACACCCGGGAGCTCGTGGGCAACGTGCGGCTCGCCACCATGGAGGGGATCGCCTCGCTCTACCTGGCGCAACGCTTTGCCGATCTGCGCCGCACCGCGCCACAGCTCACGGTCGAACTCGTGACATCGGCCCAGACCGTTTACGTCCACAAGCGCGAGGCCGATCTGTTCGTCTCCTTCTTCCGACCGCCCGGCCCTGGCCTGATCTCGGAGCGCATCGGCAAGTTTCGGCTTGGGCTGTTCGCGAGCCGAAGCTATCTCGACCATCACGGTATGCCAGCGAGCCTTCGCGACCTCGAGGATCATTGGTTCGTGTCCTATATCGAGGACCTGATCCAGGTCGATTCAGTGCGCTGGCTCGCCGACGTCATCGAGGAGCCGAAGGTCGCCTTTCACTCCAACAGCATGATCGCGCAGATGAATGCAGCGGCGGGCGGCCTCGGCATCGTGATGCTGCCGAGCTTTGCCACCAGGGACCGGCCCGACCTCATCCCCGTGTTGCCGGCCCTCGCCGGCACGGTTCGCGAGGTCTGGCTCAATGTCCACAGCGACCTGCAATTTGCCCCGCGCATCCGCGCCGTCCGCGCATTCCTGAAGCACACCCTGAAGCAGGACCCCGACATGCGGGTCACGCTGGCCGATGCCCTGCCGCAGCCGCGCACGGCAGATTGCAGAAATCCATAGTTCCCTTCCATCGGAGCCCGGCTGAAGCTCATCCGATTGGCGCAACGAAAAGCGCTGAAGGTTTGGGGGTCGATATGAACGTGGTTACGTCCGGCAACGGCGATCCGGCGCGGCGCGGCGTCGCGCTGGCGAAGAAGCGGCTGACATTGGCGCTCGCGCTGAGCTCCGCAATGGTCGTGATCTATTTCGGCTTCATGGGCCTGTTCGCGTTCGACAAGCCGCTGCTCGGCACCATCCTGGCGCCCGGCCTGTCGCTTTGCATCGTGCTCGGCCCGCTGGTCATCATCTCATCCTTCGTGCTCTGCCTGATCTATGTGCTGTGGGCGAACCGGGTGTTCGACGCCGGCATCCGCGATCTTCGCTGAAGGGACAGGGAAGATGGGCAGCAGCACACTCTCGATCGGGTTCTTCTTCGCCTTCATGGCGCTGACCTTGGCGATCACCTATTGGGCCGCACGGCGCACCCGCACCACCGAACACTTCTTCGCCGCCGGCGGCCAGGTCACGGCGTGGCAGAATGGCTGGGCACTCGCGGGGGACTTCCTGAGCGCCGCCGCGCTGCTTGGAATTGCAGGCATCGTCACCTCGAACGGCTTCGACGGCATGATCTATTCGATCGGATGGCTGGTCGGCTGGCCGATCATCCTGTTCCTGATCGTCGAGCCGTTGCGCAACGTCGGCCGCTTCACCTTCGCCGACGTCGTGGCCTATCGCCTGCGCCAGCGCCCGGTGCGCCTCGCCGGCGCCGTCGGCACACTTGCCGTGATCCTGTTCTACCTGATCGCCCAGATGGTCGCGACGGGATCGCTGATCAAGCTGCTGTTCGGCCTGCCCTACACCTGGTCGGTCGTCGTGGTCGGCAGCGTGATGCTGGTCTACGTCCTGTTCGGCGGCATGCTGGCGACGACCTGGGTGCAGGTGGTGAAGGCCGCGCTGCTGATGGGCGGCGGCATCCTGCTCGCCTTCCTCGTCTTGACCCATTTCGACATGAACCCGCTGAAGCTGTTCGCCGCGGCGTCCGAGAAGTACGGCACCAGGGTCCTGCAACCGGGATCGAAGGTGGTCTCGGGCCAATGGGACGCCATCTCGCTCGGGCTCGGCCTGATGTTCGGGACCGCCGCGATGCCGCATGTGCTGATGCGGGCCTATACGGTGAAGGACGCCAAGGCCGCGCGGCTGTCGATCCTCTATGCCACCGGCCTGATCGGGATCTTTCATCTCATGGTCTTCATCATCGGGTTTGGCGCGATGGTGCTGGTCGGCCCCGACGCCGTCGCAAAGGCCGGCGGTGGCGGCAACATGGCCGCTCCGCTGCTCGCGCTCGCCGTCGGCGGCAACGCCTTCTTCGGCTTCATCTGCGCGGTGGCGTTCGCGACGATGCTCGCCGTCGTCGCGGGGTTGACGCTGTCGGGCGTCGCCACGCTCTGCCACGACGTCTGGACCAATGTGATCCGGAACGGCACCGCCTCGGAGGCCGAACAGCTCAAGGTCGCGCGCGTCGCGACCGTCATGATTGCCGTCTTCGCGATCATTCTGGGCATCGCATTCGAGGGCCAGAACGTCGCCTTCATGGCCGGGCTCGCGTTCTCGATCGCCTGCGCCGCGAATTTCCCTTCGCTGGTGCTCGCCATCATCTGGCGCCGCTTCACCACGCCAGCAGCGGTGGCGAGCATCCTGGTCGGCACGCTGAGCTCGCTGGTGCTGATCTATCTGTCGCCGACCATCCAGGTCGACATTCTCGGCAAACCGCTGGCCTCGATCGAGCATCAATGGTGGTTCGTATCGCTGCGTAATCCGGCGATCATCAGCATGCCGCTGTCCTTCGCGGTCGCGATCCTGCTGTCGCTGGTCACGCGGGAGAACAACGCCGATCGTGCCTTCGACGAGATGCAGCGGCGCATACTGCTCGGACCGACCGAGCCGAACGCAAGCGAGCTGGGTCAGGCGAAGAATGCGGCCTGAGTAGCGAATCTCCGGCTCCGAGAGCCGTAGAACCTATGCCCCGCCGGAATGCCGACGAAGAAAACTACTTCCCCTTCGCCGCCTTCGCCTTCAGCTTCGCCGCGCGATAGCGCGCGGCGCCGCCTTCGCGGACGGTCTGCGGACTGCGCTCGAGGGCCATCGCGTCGTCGGGCACGTCCTTGGTGATCACCGAGCCCGAGCCGATATAGGCGCCGTTGCCGATCGTGACCGGCGCGACCAGCGACGTATTGGTGCCGACGAAGGCGGCCTCGCCGATCATGGTCTTGTGCTTGAGGAAGCCGTCATAGTTGCAGGTGATGGTGCCGGCGCCGAGGTTCGAATTGGCGCCGACATGGGCGTCGCCGACATAGGAGAGGTGGTTGACCTTGACGCCGGCTTCCAGCACGGCCGCCTTGGTCTCGACGAAATTGCCGATCCGCGCGCCGTCGCCGAGCGAGGTGCCGGGCCGCAGCCGGGCATAGGGACCGACCGACACCTTCTTGCCGACCTTCGCCTCGACGAGGTGGGAGAAGGAATGGATCACCGCGCCATCGTCGATCGATACACCCGGACCGATCACCACGAACGGCTCGATCGTGACGTCCTTGCCGAATTTGGTATCGGCCGCGAGATGGACCGTATCCGGCGCGATCAGGGTCACGCCGGCCTCGAGCGCGGCCTTGCGCAGCCGCGCCTGCATCACGGCTTCGGCCTCGGCGAGTTGCGCCTTAGTGTTGATGCCGCGGACTTCGTCTTCGCTGGTTTCGATCACGACGGCCTCCAGTCCCATGTCCCTGACGATGCCGACGGCGTCGGTCAGATAATATTCGCCCTTGGCGTTGGCGTTGCCGATCTTCTCGATGATCGCGAGCGCGGTCTTGCCGGCGAACGCCATCACGCCGGCGTTGCACAGCGTGATCTTGCGCTCCTCAGGGCTGGCGTCGGCCTGCTCGCGGATCGCGACCAGCTTGCCGTTCGCGACCACCAGCCGGCCGTAGCCGGTCGGATCGGCGGCGTGGAAGCCGAGCACCGCAAGCGCCGCACCGTCGCGCAACGGCGCGCGCATCCGCGCAAAAGTCTCGGCCGAGATCAGCGGGGTGTCGCCGAACGCGACCAAGAGGTCGTCGGCACCGCCTGCGATCGCCTCGCGCGCCGCCAGCACCGCATGCGCGGTTCCGAGCCGATCGCGCTGCACGAAGGCGCGGGCGTCGGGCCGCACCCGGCGCGCCTCGGCAGCGACCGCCTCATGGTCGGGGCCGACCACGACCGCGAGCTGCGATCCCTCGCCGCTGGCGGCGGCGTTGAGCACATGCGCCAGCAGCGCCTGCCCGGCCACCGGGTGCAGCACCTTCGGCAACGACGAGCGCATCCGCGTTCCCTCGCCGGCCGCAAGCACCACTGTCAGGCTGGTTCGCGCAGTCATTCCGGCTCCTCGATGTCTCGCGCAGCTGGCTGCGCATGGCGTTCTTCGAGGCGTCTTTAATTGTTTTCCCCGGCAGAAGAAACCGATTCGCCTCCGTGGCGTCCCGGATTCAAGTTCCCGGTCGATTTCCTGTTAATCTTTGCCTTGTGATTCGGCGGGCCTTGAGGAGGGCCGAGGGGGCTTTGGCCAAAGATCGCGACAATCTGGCGGCGCATTTCGACACCGAGAGCACCACCGGCTTTTTGGCCGAGGAGGAAGCTTTCGATCGCCGCTTGCTGTGGCGGGTCGGGTCATGGGGCTTTGCCGCGATTGGCGCCGTGGCGGTCGCCGTGATGGCCAACCAGTCGGCGCTGACGCTGCGGCGCGACCAGGTCGCAGCAGCCGACGTCGCGCGCCAGGCCCAGCAATTGCAGACGCTGGCCAAGGAGAGCCACAACGAGACACGGCGGCTCGCCGCCGCGATCGATACGCTGAACGGCGACCGCGACCGGCTCTATTCGCGCGTTACCACGCTCGAGCAGGGCATGGACTCCGTGACCGGCGCGATCGCAAAGCAGCCCGCATCTGTGCCGGCAGCGGCGACGCACACGCCGCCGCCTGCCTCCGCGAATGCGGCGCCGACGGCTGCCGCGCCCGCCATTGCCGCTGCCACAGCGACGACGCCTACGGCACCGGACAGGCCGGCGATGGCGGACAAGGCTCCAGGATCCGCCGAAGGCAAGCCGCCGCCTCCGCCCGAAAAGCCAACCGCCGCGGTCGAGAAACCGCCGGCAGTCGTGACTGACAAGAAACCACCACCCGCCGCGCCGAGACCGCAGGCCGCGTCGGAGAAGCCGCCAGCGGCCGAGACGCCGCCGCTGGCTGCTGCCTCGGCTGCGCCAGCGGCCAGTCCGATGACGGCTGCCGCTGCGGCGAGCGCCGCGGATGCAAAAGCCGCCACGCCGGCCGCCGACAAGCCACGGGTGGCGGCGCTCGATCCGCCGGCGAGCAAGGCAACCGACACCGTCAAGCCACCGACCGCCAGGGACGTGACCACTGCGCCGATCGTGCCGCTGGTGGTCACGCCCGATCCGGACGCCGACACGGACGACGAAGCCGGCGCGCCGAAGGCCCAGGTGCAACGCACCGAGTTCGGCGTCGATCTCGGCACCGCGAACTCGGTCAATGGGCTGCGGGCGCTGTGGCGCGGTCTGTTGAAGTCCAAGGCCAACGCGGCGCTGGCAGCGCTGCGGCCGATCATCGTGATCAAGGAAAGCGGCAACGGACTTGGCATGCAGCTGCGGCTGGTGGCCGGACCACTGAACGACGCCGGGACCGCCGCCAGGATTTGCGCCAGCCTCAGCCTGGTGCAGCGGACCTGCGAGACCGCGATCTATGACGGCCAGCAGCTCGCCCTGAAGGCGGACGAGCCGGCCGCGGGCAAGCCGGCGCATCCGCACCGGCGCCTGGTGCCGAAGCGCGCCGCCGCGCCGCCGCCACCGGTGGTCGAGGAGAAAAAGCCGGAGCCATCGACGATCTCCTCGATGTTCCGACGAAACAGCCAATAATCACGTGGAGCGAAGGCTTTGGGGCCCAATTCTCAACCGATTTCGCTGCTTTGACCGAGCCTTGTCCCAGACCCCGTTCCCGACCATAGTGCCGCGATGACAAAACCTCCGTTCCGCCTCTCCCCGTACCAGGTCCAGTTCCTGATGGTCGTCGGCTTCGTCACCGTCGGCTACGCACTGTTTGTGCGCTACCTGGCGATCGAGTTCTCGCCGGTCGCTCTGGCCTGCGATGCCGGCACGCAGACCATGATCTGCAAGGCGCGCGCGCTGTCGACCGTGCTGTTCAAGAATTCCGTGTTCGGCATCACGGCGCTGGTGATCGCGCTGTTGAATCTGATGCGGCCCTCGATCGTGCTGCTGACCGGCGGCCTGATCGCCGCCGGGCTCGGGATCGTGCTCTACAACGTGATCCTGTCGGGGCTCGCGATCGGGCTGTTCATCCTGGGCTTTGCGCGGCCCGCGCCCGCCACAGCGTAGCCGCCAGCAACAGGTACATCACGCAGGTCCAGTCCGACTGCCAGTTGATGGTGCCCTCGTTGTAGATCGTATAGAGCGCCGCGATCGCGAACAGGCCGGCGAATACGGCTTCGGCGAGCGGCCGGCTGCCCTCCTTCGGGCGGTTGAGCATGGTCAGCAGCGCGAACGGCACCACCGCCATGGTCAGCGAGGCATAGGGGAAATCGCGGTAGCGCGGATCGAACACGAAGCCGAGCGCGCTCTCGGCCGCGAGCACGGTGGTGACCGCCAGCACGATCGCCAGCAGCGCGCCGGCCGCGCCCTTGCCGCGATAATCGCGCGGCCCGAGCAGTTCGAGGAAAGTCGGCAGCGAGCGCCCCGCGATCAGCGCATGCGCCGTCAGCAACGGCGCGGCAATGCCGGCCGCAAGCAGCACGCCCCAATGCAGCCAGCCGGCGGCGCCGTAGCTCTCGTAATACATCTTGTCGCCGGCGATGCCGAGCAGCGCTCCTGCCGTCGTCGCCGAAATGCCGACCGCGACCCAGGCCGACGGCCGCGGCGTCCAGGGCCGGCGGCGCAGCGTCAGCCAGGCCACCAGGAAGGTGACGGCCGACAGCGCCATGCCGCCCGCCATCTGTAGCTTCCAGTCGGGGTAATTGCTGATCGCGACCCCTGCCGGATACTTCACCTGCCGCTTGATCGAATCGAACAGGCCCCAATAGCCGCCGACCGTACCCTCGAGCTTGCGCTTCCAGGGCTGGTCATAGGCCTCGATCAAATTGACGCGGAATCCTTCGCGCCGGGCGAGATCGAGGATCTCGGAGACCACCCGCGCCTGGTTGGTGCGTGACGGCAACGCGCCCTCCCGCATCCGCCCTTCGCTCGGCCAGCCGGTCTCGCCGATCAGGATCTCCTTGCCCGGGAACGTCACCGCCATCCGCTTGCGGATGTCGTCGACATGCGCGGCGGCGTATTTGGCCTTGATCGGGATGTCCTCCCAATACGGCAGGATATGGATGGTGACGAAATCGACCGCGTCATAGATCTCGCGGTTCTTCACCCAATATTCCCAGACGTCGGCGTAGGTGACGGGGACATTGCCCGCCGCGGCCTTCACCGCGCGGATGTTGCCGGCCAGATCGGCGGCGGTCATCTCGCCGCGCAGCAGCACCTCATTGCCGACGATCAGCGAGGTGACGACGCCGGGATATTCCTTGGCGAGCCGCACCGCGATCGCGATCTGCTGTAGATTCTTGAAGCGGTTGCTGCCGAGCCAGATGCCCTGCATCACCTTCAGGCCGACCTTGGCCGCAACGCCCGGCACCAGGTCGAGGCCGTTCTCGATCGAATAGGTGCGCACGCAATCGGTGACCTTGGCGAGGTCGGTGAGATCCTGCTCGATCTGCTCGACCGGAATCTGCGTGCTCGGATCGAGCGGCGTCTGGGCGCCGCGGAACGGCGTGTAGGACACGCATTGCAGCTTGGCGCTGGGATCGATCGGCGCGCGCGCCAGTGTAATCGGCGTGGCGAGCCACCACCACACGGCTGCGATCACGGAGAGCGAGATCAGGAGAAGCGCCAGCGGCGTACGAAGCGAAATCGGTTCCATCCTCCGGGGGACCGTCGAATTAGCCGGTCACGGCCCGTCTGCCAAGTGTCGGATTAGGTCAATACCATGGTTGTCCTGCGACAGTTTTGCGCTGCGTCGATAAAGTTGTGAGTTTGCTGGACAAAATTCCAAATTCCAGTCATCTGACTCCGCCAGAGTCTCCGCCGCACTGGAGACCCAATTGGACGGCATCACGCGAGCCGTTAGGATGATCCCGCGGGGGCAGGAACATATCGGGGAATGCATGCGTCGACGGCTGCTTGAGTTGAAGAACACGGCTTTGCGCCACCTTGTCGTAACTGGCGTTGCCCTCCTGATCGGGGCCGGCAGTGCTTTCGCCCAGAGCGGCACGCCGAATCCGCCGGACCAGGCCAAACAGCAGCCCGGTCAGGCCGACGCCAACGCCAATGCCGCGCGCGAGGCCAACCAGCGCAAGGTCGAGGAGTTCGTCGAGGCGCAGCAGGCCATCAACGGCCCGGCCGGCAATCCGGAATGCGTCTGGCTCGGCCGTCGCGTGGTCCGCCTGATGTGGAACGACGATCTCGACACCGCCTTCCGCCATCTCGACCTCTATGACCGGTTCGGCTGCCCCGGCGGCCACGTCCAGGCCGCGTTCCGCTGCCTGACCCGGTTCGGCGCCCAGATCGACGACAAGGTGCGCGGCAGCCTCGACGGCCGCATCCATGCCTGCTGGATCAATCCGGGTGCGCAGCCGCAGCCCGCGGCCGCCGCGGCGCCCAGCCCGGCGC